>CAYZGK010000035.1:0-1588 GCA_964478025.1 uncultured Christensenella sp. | reverse complement strand
TTTTGGAGCAGATAACGAGGATCGAACTCGTGTTTTCAGCTTGGGAAGCTGACATTCTACCATTGAACTACATCTGCATTTATTAAATAAAAAATACCTAATTTTTCTTTCTTTATATATTATATCTTTTTTATTTATCTTTTGCACTTTAAATTCCTGCCAAGGGTAGTACATAAACCTCGTCATCTAAAGGATAAATGGAATCTGTATTGCAAATTATTACTTTTGCTCCTATTTTATAGTTGGTTTTATCTAATTGTTTAAATCCTTTAACGGAGCTATTATTAAAATTAATACCACTCTTACATTCAATTCTATGCAATTTACCTTCTTGAATAATAACTAAATCTATTTCATTCATATTATTATCTCTATAGTAATAAAAGTTAGGCTCTACTCCGTTATTTATATAACTTTTCTTTATTTCATTAATTATATAAGTTTCTACAAATCGTCCTGCAAACGCACTTGCTTGAAGAATTTCTCCTGAAGTTAATCTTGCTAAATAACACGCTAGCCCTGTATCTGAGAAATACAATTTTGGTCTTTTTACAATTCTTTTTGAGATTGAAACTTCACTATATGGTTCCAATAAATAAACAATATCTCCTGCGATTAAAACACTAAGCCAAGACATTATGGTTTTTTTATCTACACCTACTACTTTTGCAATATTATCATATACCAACTCCTCCCCCGTAAGAGATGCTATTAATTCCATAAAGCGCCTAAACTGGAGTTTATCTCTAACATTTAAGATATCTGAAACATCACGTTCTATATATGTTTCTACATAATCTGCATAAAATTTTTGAACTTTCAAATTTTCATTACTATAAAGTTCCGGATAAAACCCTTTCACTATATTATCAAACAACTCAATAGGAGTCATAGGGTTCTCTTTTGCTCTTTTTTGAATATCTACGATATTAAAATTAAAAACAGGTTCTTCTCTATTTATAATTTCATTTCTAGAAAGTGGCATCATATGAATAATAGAAACACGACCAGCAAGAGATTCGGTTATACCTTTCATTAATTTATACATTTGAGAACCTGTTAAAATATACATTCCATAATTATTGTTTCTTGCTCTTTTTTCTTTATTAACAATTTCTTCTATAACATTAAACAACTCTGGAGCACGCTGTACTTCATCTATTATTAAAGGCCATGGATGTAGTTGTAAAAATAATTCAGGATCCTTTTTTGCCATTTCGCGTTCTCTTGAACTATCTAATGAGACATAAGCAAAGCCCATCTTTTCAAACTCAAAAGCTATTGTTGATTTTCCAACTTGTCTTGCACCTGTAATTAATGTTACCGGTTTTGATTTTATACTATCTAATATTTGGCTATAAATATGTCTTGATATCATTGTATATAATTCTCCTGTATAAATTGTATCATAGTATTTTAGGGAATGCAATTCCCTTTTTGTATAAAACTATAATTTAAAGCACGCATAATAATAAATTTCATAAAATTATATTATATTCTATTGTTCTCTTATAGATCCTATTTCTTTAAATTTATAAAAATAAACTAACCTTCATCATACCAAGCTAATTCTTTTTCTACTTCCCAA
>CAYZGK010000034.1:0-2057 GCA_964478025.1 uncultured Christensenella sp. | reverse complement strand
AGTTGAGTAATATTTATACAATTAAAGATAAATATCATGGAAATACATTAGTAAACAGTATTGAGCAAGAACTTTTAAATGATTTGAAGTATTATTCAAATTATGATGCAATTTGTATTGTAACAGGTTATGGCTCAAATAGTGGAATATGCGAATCTAAAAAAGAAGTTTTAAGATGTTTAAATAAGCTTAAAGGCGGACTTGTTAAAGCATATTTTCCTGGAGATATTATAAATAAAACTATAGATAGTAATGACCAATTTTACATTGATTACACATACTATAAAAACATAGTTAAAAATGAAGAATATTTTAAACAAGAAAATAAAGGTGTTATCTATGTTTTTACTAATGAAAGCGTGGATTATATAAAACACAAAGAAGCTAAAACTAATAGAGAAAATAAAGAAAAGAAAAAGTCTGTTGAGTCATACACTAATAAATCATGGAATGGAAAAAAGGATAAAACCAAAATTCAAAGAAATAATGCCTTTGATTCTTCTCCTGGTATAAGCATTGGTGAACTTATAAATAATGCATTAAAGAATGAAAAATAATTGAGATTAAACTTAGAATTTTATAAAATACAAAATATATGAAAATAGGAATATTTGGTGGAGCTTTTAATCCGCCGCATAAAGAGCATATAAACATGATAAAACAGGCACTTTTAAGTGGCTTAGATGAAGTTGTTTTAGTTCCATCAAAAAATCCACCACACAAAAGCACTTGTACTGTAGATTTTTCTCATAGAGTAAATATGTTAAATATTGCGCTACTTGGCGTTAAAAATGTTTGTATTGATGATATTGAAAATAGAGATGATTCCATTCACTATACATATCAAATATTGCCTAAATTAAAGGAAAAGTATAAGGATATAGTCTTCATTATAGGTGGAGATTCTTTAGTAGATTTCCATAAATGGAAAAATCCAGAAGAAATTATAAAAATTTGTCCACTTATGGTATTTCATAGGGGAAACGATGATATAGAGTTTAATGAGGCAAAAAAATATTGGGAAAATAAGGGCGCAAATATAGAAGTTGTTGATTATATTCCAAGTGATGTCTCATCCTCACTTATTAGACATTATTTATATTTAGGTTATAGAGGTTTAGTAGATGAAAAAGTTGAACATTATATTGATGAAAATGGCTTATATAATGACTACATTTCATATATTCAAAAGCTTTCTACCATGATAAAACGAGAAAGGTTAGAGCACTCTATAAGAACTGCAAAATATGCACTTTATTTAAATGATAGACACAAACTAGGAATAGACTTAGATAAAGTTTTACTTGCAGGACTTTTACATGATTGTGGCAAGGGAAGAGAAAAAGATGATAGCATAGATAAATCCATGCTTCCAAAAGACTCAATAGGGTCAAAGGTTGAGCATCAATTTTTAGGTGCAGTTTTTGCAAAAGATATTTTTAATGTTCAAGATGAAAATATCTTAAATGCAATTAAGTATCACTGTACAGGTAAAGGAAATATGTCAACATTTGAAAAACTAATATATTCTGCAGATTTATTAGAAGAAGGAAGAGAAGACGACTTTATACCAGTTTTAAGAAAGAAAATGGATGAAAACTTTGAAGAAGGATTTAAAACAATAGTTGAAAATCAATATAATTATTTAAAAACAGTTAATGAAGAAAAAGACATTTATTATCTAACTAAAGAATGTTATAATTTTTACATAAAAGGATGAGTATGGAAACAAATGAATTATTAGAAACTATTTGCAAAGTTTTGGATTCAAAACAAGCAAAGAATATAAAAATTGTAAATTTAGAAGGCATATCAGTAATTGCTGATTATTTTGTAATTTGTACAGGTAGATCTACAACAAATGTTAAAGCATTAATGGAAAATCTTGAGGATGAAATGTCTAAAAAATATGGTGTTAATGTTTTAAGATTAGAAGGTAAACAAGAAGGCAAGTGGTGCGTTTTAGACTATGGCGATATAATTGTGCATATATTCTATGAAGAAACAAGACAAATATATTCAATTGATGAACTTTGGGATAATGGTCAAAACGTTAC
>CAYZGK010000033.1:0-2211 GCA_964478025.1 uncultured Christensenella sp. | reverse complement strand
GCCTACTCTTACTCCATTATTATACTCAATATTAATCTCATAAGGAATATTCTTTGCTTTCATATATTCTATATTTTCTTCACCATGCCCACCACTAATGTATTTATCGTCATGTTTAAAACAACCAGTGATGATATGTTCCTCTCTTTCTTTTTCAACACGGTTTTCAACTTCGCTTTCCTTTATACTTTTTACATTTATTCTTTTTATATTAAAACCATTGTCTTGACCAATATTTTTAAAAATATTTATTCTTCCATTGCCTTTATTCATAATATCTCCTGCCAAAATTTTTATAATGATAGACGTTCGGATAATCACAAAGTTTTGAACCATAAATTATTAATTTTTGATTTTCATGTTCTTTTAGATAATCCTCTATTAATTTTTTGTTTGAATTTTTAATTTCTTTATATTTAGAACAGCCTAAAGTGCCACAAGATACTATTGTGGAATTTTTAAATAAATCAAAATAAAATTCCCCGTTAATTTCATCTCCTCTTAAATTTGGAATCATTTTATTTCCGTGCAGAATAAAAAACATATCTATTACTAAATTGGCTAAAATATAAAACTTTTGGAACGGCAATAACATATCTGAAAATATTGATAAATCGTATCCTATAAATCCTTGATATTTATTTAACTCTTTGGCAATTTGCTCTAGTTTAGCTAGTGTTAAATGTCTATAAAGCAACTTATCTAATTCGTAAAAACAAAGACAGGTTTCCCTTTCAATACTAGCTTCTTTTCTATGCGAATATGGTAATACTTGTAAAGGCATCTTTTCTACAAACATATTTGGTTTAAAAACAGGAAAACCCATCCCATTAAAAACAATGCCGTTTTCTTTTTCTAAAACTATTAATTCATCAATTAATTCAAATAAATTTTTATTTCTTACTCTCATGCTTTCAATCCCTCCGTTATGGTAATTTGAGTATACAAACTATTCTTTTTATGTTCGTTATAACGTGGTTGCATAAAGTTGCGTAAAGTTGTAAAAATTTATAATTATTTAAAATTCCACATAAAAAAAAGTAGAGCTAATTTTTCTCTACTTTCTTATAACAAATAAAATATTATTGTCGATTTAGTTTAATATTTTTATTTCTCTAAAACTTTCTTTGCTTCTTCATATCTTGTTTTTAATATCTCACTTATTTCTGGATATTCATTAATTAATGATTTCATTTTATCTAACACTTTTAATGACTTTAATTTTTTTATAACATCTGGCCATATTAAACTAGATATTAATATCTTTTCTTTAGAGTTTTTACCTAAATAAAGTATGGTTAATCTAACATCCAAAGATAATAATTCTTTTAAATTATCTAAATATTCCTTATCTTCTCCAGGTTCCATTCCTTTCTTTTTTAAATTTTCATAATGTTTATTTAATTTAAAATCCAAATACTCATACTTAGCATACATAAAATCTATATCTATCTTTGAAAGAGGATATTTTATAGCACATTCTTCAAAAACATCTAACAATTCTTTAGAATGATAAAATTCCATTAAATCATCCCATACCTCTGCAACCCATATCACATCGTCTTCAGATATTGTTTTCAAATAATTTATTGTTGTATCTAGATCGATAGTTAATATTTCTATTGCCTTATCCCAATATTCTTGAGTTGCATCATCATCTTGCCAATCTTCTTGGTTTTTTCTTTTATCTATTATTACTCTCATTTGTTTATCTATTTTCATGTTTTATTCCTCCATCTTGTTCTTTGTTTGGATAACTTGTTGAAACCTTTCCATTTTCTCCAAATATTACTGTTATTTTTATTCCTTCGTAAATGCCAGTTTGATTATCTTTTCTCTTGTCCATTCTTTTGGAAACCAAGTATGCTTGTTCCCCGTTTTAAATTTAGATTGTGTCGAATTTAAAATATTGCCTACTCTTACTCCATTATTATACTCAATATTAATCTCATAAGGAATATTCTTTGCTTTCATATATTCAATATTTTCTTCCCCGTGACCGCCGCTTTTTAATCGGTCTTTATTTGAAAAATCCCCTTTTAAGATATGCTCTTCTCTTTCTTTTTCAACAAGGTTTTCAACTTCGCTTTCCTTGGTACTTTTTATATTTATTCTTTTTATATTAAAACCATTGTCTTGACCAATATTTTTAAAATTATTTATTCTTCCATTGCCTTTATTCATAATATCTCCTGCCAAAATTTTTATTAC
>CAYZGK010000032.1:0-3177 GCA_964478025.1 uncultured Christensenella sp. | reverse complement strand
TTTTTCACCTTTTTAAATAACCTTTTTGATAACCTTTCTTGATAAAAAGTTTTTTCTTTTCATCAACTTAATAATACAACAAGCACACTTTAATTTCAATGACCCCAATGTTGAACTAAAGTATACCTATGCAAACTCACACTCTACTTAGTGTAGATAAAAAACAAAATACTCTTTTATTAAAATTTTTAATGACTTATTTTTTCTTTTTTAAACAATCAATATAGCCAGCGACTTTTAATTGGTCATCTTTAGATAAAGAATTTAATTCCGCAATTGTTTCATCTATTTTTCTTTTATCTTGATTCTCTGGTCCATAACATAATAAATAATCAATACTACAACAAAAATAATCTGCAAGTTTCATTAAGCCATCAGGGAGAGGTTGTCTTATTCCACTTTCCCATGCAGAGATATGGCTTTGTCTTAATCCAGTCGCCCTTGCAAGCGCTGATTGACTCAAGCCTCTATCCTCTCTTAGTTGTCTTAATCTATCTGCAAAAACCATTTCTAACCTACTTGTGTTAATTGTTTTCAAATAGACTTTAGCACATTCTTGAATAAAAGTGTTGACTTTAACCTTACTCGGTTATACAATGTACTTAAATTAACCCTTGTCGGTTAGTTTATATTCGAAGTAGGTTTATTACTTCGTCTCCCATGCCTGCTTTTTGCTTCTCCCTTAATTCGCAATTAGCAGGCACTTATTAAAGCGTATGATAAAGGAATATAAAACAAATTATATTTTACTTCTCTTACTACTTTTAATAGTTGTCGCCCTTTTTATTGCCTTTAGCTTTAATGAAAATACAGCAAACGCTGAAACAACTGATGTACAACCGGCCATGTATGTTAGTGAAATTGTAAATGGTGAACTTAAAAGCACTAATACGGGTATGACTAGATTTACCGCAGAAGTTCTTACCAATGTTGACTTTAGAGTAGATTTAGGATCTGTTTCTGATACAACAAGCGGCCTTGGTTATTACTTCAAAACATACAACACCACAAATATTATAGTTTACAGAGGTGCTAGGGTTCTTGCAACTACATACTATATCGAAAATAATCACTATTATATAGACGTTGGAGGGAAACCTTCAGCCATATTTGTTTATAGACCTTATTATAAGATTTCTTATGAATTAAACGAAGGAACTTTAGAAACAGAAAATATTCACTATGTTTATGCAGATAGCGAAACTTACACTTATCTTAATAAACCAACTCGTGATGGTTATCAATTTATAGGTTGGTTTTCAGAAACAACCTACGAACATAGTTACCCATCAATAAAAGGAACTAAACTTTCTGGTGATATTACCTTATATGCTTGCTGGTCAGAGCTTACGTATATACCCGTATATAATGTCACTCATGATTATTATAAGAAAATTTATACACAAATAGGAACGGTTGGGTATTATGATATAATTACTCAAGAAATGTATAGGTTCACAGAACTTATTGAAAATTTTAACGCTAATTACAATCTTACGAATTGTTATGTACAGGATAAAAACGATAACAACATTAAAAATGTCACTTCAATGGGAAATGATTTTTGTCTTAAGTCAGAAGGCGTTCCTGACCATATTGCAATATATAATACTTTTTATTCAATAAAATATGAGCTAAATGGTGGAACAAAATTAGTTGGCTTATATAACTACTATAATACAAAAAGCGAACTATGCTCCTCCTCTCTTCCAATACCTGTTAAATATGGATATAAATTTATTGGATATTATCTTGATGAAAACTTCACTTCTACTCCTTCCTCCTCCGACTTTGTAGCAAGCGATGTTACTTTATATGCAAAATTTAGTGAACTTAAATTTGCTAAAGCTTATTATAAAACTACAGATTTTTATAAGATAATAGATAAAAAAGTAGATACCATAAGTTATTATGAACACGAAGGCACATATTACTATTCTGAAGATTTAAACAGTCTTGTGTCTAAAGTAGATGGTGCTACAACATTTAGTGTAATTTCAACAGGTAGTAGCGTTATAAGTCTTTCACAATTAAAAGGAAATTATATCTCCTTAGTATCTTCAGGCGTTCCTGACTATATTCAAATAGATAGTCCTACAATCTACTCTATCTCTTATATTTTTAATGGCGGAAAAGAAGATCCAGATAATCCACTATATCATTATTATATAAGCAAATATGATGTAGCTAAAGACGAAGCTGTCCCTATTATGGATGGTTATGAATTTATTAGTTGGTATTTAGATTCTGATTTTACAACAAGCACATCATCTTCTGAGTTTAAAGGTGAAAAAGATATTGTTTTGTACGCACAATGGTCTGAAAAACATCCTATATCAGTCTACTACTATAATACAGGTGTTCAACCTGCTGAATATGAATATATTGGAGATAGTTACTATCATTTAAGAAGAGGCATGTATTGTTATGGTAAACACGATGGAAGTACAGGAGTTGGTTATTATTACAATAAATATGATGCAACATCATTTTTCGTATACAACGAAAATGATAAAAAAATAAAATGCTTTGAATATAATGGCTATTTATTCTCATCCGCTGAGGATGGAACTCCTACAAAGGTTTATATCTACAAGCACTACTCTATAAAATATTATGTAAATGGCATATATTACATGGAAACTGCAGGTGGCGCTGGAGATGAGGTAAAACTTCCAACATTCGTAAAAGGTTTTATAGGTCAAAATTACGATGCTGTTAAAATTGGAAGCTTAAACGTTGGTAAGGATTATGCACTTTATATCTTTAAAGGATGGTCAGCAACCGACACAAGCGATATTACCTGGTTCCAAAAACAAGAAGTTGATCTTGTAGATTCGATTACCTACGGGGAGACAGGTGAATATATTATATCTTTATATGCATACATGCAATTTTACGGAAAATTAAATTCTTTAAATAATGAAATAAATTATGAAGAATATATAAACTCTTGTAAAGGCATTATAAGAGATGACTCTACATACTCTCTTGATGATTTAATGCAAGAACATGTAACAATGACAAGCGCGGATACTCAAAAGACTGTTATAGATAAAATTACTTCTTATCTTAATATTGCTGATATTTCGCTTCCTTCTCTTGCCTTAATTGAAAAACTATTTTCTGGCAAAGAAATTAACTTTAATGACATCTTTGATAGCATAATTGGAAAAA
>CAYZGK010000031.1:0-3339 GCA_964478025.1 uncultured Christensenella sp. | reverse complement strand
TTTTAAATAAACATAATTGATATCGCTATTAAAAATTGTGCTACATAATATGTTACATGGTTAGCAATAATCATAAACTTACTTTCTGGATTAAGCATTCCGCTTTTTTCATAATCCTCTTTCTTAGAAAAATATGTAATAGAAAGAATTAAATCTGACACTATAAAGAATATGGAACCGATTAATAATAAAATGTTCTCTATAGAAGGATTTCCAACAACATTAAATAATGAATAGATAACAAATGTTCCAAGTAAGAATCCATAAATAATAGAAGAGATTAAAAATTTTCTAAAATCCATCTTCATTACTTTTATAGACATAAACATAACAAGAGCAATAAGTGCCAATCCTATTGCACAAGAATATAGAAGATTTATTAAACTACTACTATTTAAAATTGCTAATGCTGTTATATATAAAATATGTCCAAATCCGAAGGATGACATACCAGTTAGCATTAAAACATCGGTATCATGATCTAAACATAAAAATCTCATATTTAGAGCTTTAAAATAAATTTTAAAATCTAATAGAATATCTCCTACCATACCAAACACTAATCCTAAAACAAACAAGCCAACTGGAACCAATCGGCTAAAATCAGTAGAAGGATTGTTGTGCATGCTATAAATAGCAGAAGCTACTGCAGCTGATATAAACATTAAAGATGTTACTGTTTTTAAAGCAATAGCAACAATTGAACTTTTTTTATCTCTTTTTATTAAAAAGGCTATTAATGAAATTAAACCTAGTCCTGTAAATATATAAGTTACCATAATTTCCCCGCATATTTATTATAGGTTACTTTTTAATTTTAGTAAATATTCTAAAATTTTATTTTGATAATTTTCCTTCATATAAGTTAAGTGCTTCTATGATTTTATAAACATTTTCTATAGCATTTTCATTATTACACTCAACTGTTATATCTGCATATTTTTCATATAGTGGAGTTCTTTCTTTAAATAAATCCTCTAACGAATTCCCCTTTTTTATTAAAATTCCTCTAGTTGAAAAGTTAGTAATTCTACTTTTTATTGTATCTAAGCTTGTTTTTATATAAACTACGATTCCCTCTCTTTTTAAATGGTGCATTGCTTTTTCACTATATACAGCACTACCACCAGTTGAAATAACAGAGTTTTTCTCTTCAAGTGAGCTTAATACTTCTTCTTCTCTTTTTGCAAACTCTTCAATTCCATAGTTATTTATAATATCTTGTAGTAATGCACCTGATTTTTGTTGAATTATTAAATCAGTATCAACAAATGACATAAGCATAAGTTTAGCTAAAAGTACACCACATGTACTTTTCCCACAACCTGGCATTCCCACTAATACTATATTTTTCATTTACACTGTCTCCCTATACTATAGAAATTCAAGATAATCTTATAATTTAAAACAAATAATTTCAATAAATATTATGTAACACGTGAAACTTTCCCATACATCTACTATTTTTTATAAATTTATTTGTTTATATTTTAGTTTTTAACAAATTTTAGTTTTTGCAAGACCACCTAAGGATGTTTCCTTATAATTTGCATTTAAATCATGCCCAGTTTCAAGCATAGTTTCAATTGCATCATCTAAATGAATATAATGTTTACCATCAGTAAGTAAAGCAAAATTACATGCATCAATTGCTCTTTTACATGACATTGCATTTCTTTCAATACATGGTATTTGTACATAACCTTGAACAGGATCGCAAGTTAAACCTAAGTGGTGCTCTAGAGCAATTTCGCTTGCATACTCAATTTGTTCGTTTGTACCGCCCTCAATATATGTAATAGCAGCCGCTGCCATTGAGCACGCCGCCCCTACTTCACCTTGACATCCAACTTCGGCTCCGGATATAGAACCATTATGTTTAATTATATTTCCAATTAATCCGCCAACAAGCAATCCTTCCTTTATTTTTTTCATATCTATATTTTTACATTTATAGTATGTGTATAAAACACCAGGCACTACCCCACTTGCCCCGCATGTTGGTGCAGTTACAATTACAGCTCCACTTGCGTTTTCTTCTGCCACTGCTAAGCTTGAAGCAAAAGCTAAAGTAGTTAGGCTTTTATCTTCTAGGTATTTATCATAAAAGTTCTTTGCCCTTCTTAAAACATGAAGATTTCCAGGAAGCACTCCTTCTTTCTTTATACCTTGTTCAATAGAATTAAACATAACTTCTATAATCTTATTTGCATATTCTAAAATCTCTATACCCTCGTTTTCTATTACATAATCATAGAAACTAATATTCTTGCTATTACAATATGCCAATATATCGCTCATATTAGTATGTTTATATACACTTGTATACTTTCCGCTTCTATCTTCATTTAAGTTCTTTAATTCTCCGCCACCTACACTAAAAACAAGCCATTCATCAACCTTTTCATCGCCTTTAAATGCTTTAAATAACATTCCATTGCTATGATATTTATATACAATATCTTCTCTGAAAATAATATTTGTTATATCCATCCCTAATGTTTGTTTAATAATAAAATCTGTCAAATGTCCTTTGCCCGTGCTTGCAAGAGAACCATATAACTCAACTTCAAATTTTGTTGCATCTTTGTTCTTTGATTTAAACTTTTCTGCAGCTATTTTAGGTCCCATTGTATGTGAACTAGATGGACCATTTCCAATTTTATATAAATTTCTTAAAGTATCCATAATATTTGTTAACTTCCTTACCACTTATTTTAGCACAAAAGAAACCCTTGCTAAATTTCTTTCACTATTTAAAAATTAATTTTCAAGCAGCCTTCCATAATCATTCCATTCTCCATATAACTTTCCCTTTTTAGTTGAATCTATAAGATGGTTTAAGGATTTTTCATATTGTTCTTTATTCCAATCTTTATAAAACATTACATTATATGCTCTAACTCTTTGATAAAGCTTTGGAAACGATTTAAATTTAGTATAAACTCTATTTTCTTTTAATATTTTTACTAAATTAGGATCTATTTTAAAACTAGATGTTCTTAAATCCGGCAACACTTTTAATCCATCAGATGTCATAAGATTTAATCTAATTAATCTTCTAGCTCTTTCCTTGTTTAGTTCAGTCCAAGGACTATTTTTCTTTCTAGGACTAAATTTAGAATACATTTTACCATCTATATTTTTATAAACGGAATCTATCCAACCAAAACATAAAGCTTCTTCTACTGCATCTAAATAGTAAAAGACGTCTTGATCTATAGGTCTTCCCCTTTTTAAATTTACCCAACATTCTTTTTCTTTTAGGTGATTATCTATAAGCCAATTTCTAAATTCTTCTCTAGATTTTATTTCTAATACATTTTCCATAATATTTTT
>CAYZGK010000030.1:0-3398 GCA_964478025.1 uncultured Christensenella sp. | reverse complement strand
ATCAGAAAAAAAAAGAAGAGCTATAAACTCTTCTTTATGGATGCGGCAATGTCCTATCCTCCCAGGCCGTCTCCAACCAAGTACTTTCAGCGATGAAGGTCTTAACTTCTGTGTTCGGAATGTGAACAGGTGGAACCCCTTCTCCATAATCACCGCAATGGTTAAATGTATCTTGTACATTCACAACTGCATAGTATCTTTTTTTTTAGATCTGAAATAAAATCTACTCGATCCGTTAAATTCTTAGATCAAGCCCTCGACCTATTAGTATCAGTCAGCTCAATATGTTACCACACTTACACCTCTGACCTATCAGCCTAGTAGTCTTCTAGGGGTCTTACTTTCTTACGAAATGGGATATCTTATCTTGAGGCGGATTTCACGCTTAGATGCTTTCAGCGTTTATTCCATCCAAACTTCGCTACCCAGCTATGCTATTGGTATAACAACTGGTGCACAATAGGTTTGTTCATCCTGGTCCTCTCGTACTAGGGACAAAGCCTCTCAAATATCCTACGCCCACGATGGATAGGGACCGAACTGTCTCACGACGTTCTGAACCCAGCTCGCGTGCCACTTTAATCGGCGAACAGCCGAACCCTTGGGACCGACTCCAGCCCCAGGATGTGACGAGCCGACATCGAGGTGCCAAACCTCCTCGTCGATGTGAACTCTTGGAGGAGATCAGCCTGTTATCCCCGAGGTAACTTTTATCCGTTAAGCGACGGCATTTCCATTCACTACCGCCGGATCACTAAGTCCTACTTTCGTATCTGATCGACTTGTCAGTCTCTCAGTTAAGCTCTCTTATGCCTTTACACTCTACGAATGGTTTCCAACCATTCTGAGAGAACCTTTGAACACCTCCGTTACGTTTTGGGAGGTGACCGCCCCAGTCAAACTGTCCATCTGACACTGTCTCAAGCCCGGTTTCACGGGTCCTGGTTAGAACCTCAATAAACGAAGGGTGGTATCCCAACAACCGCTCAACTAATGCCTAAACACTAATCTCAAAGCGTCCCACCTATCCTGTGCATCATTTACCGAAATTCAATATCAAACTGCAGTAAAGCTCTACGGGGTCTTTCCGTCCAGTCGCAGGTAATATGCATCTTCACATATACTACAATTTCACCGAGATTACAGCGGAGACAGCGCCCAAATCATTACGCCTTTCGTGCGGGTCAGAACTTACCTGACAAGGAATTTCGCTACCTTAGGACCGTTATAGTTACGGCCGCCGTTCACTGGGGCTTAAGTTCAATGCTTCGACTCGCGTCTAACATATCCCCTTGACCTTCCAGCACTGGGCAGGCGTCAGCCTCTATACGTCATCTTACGATTTCGCAGGGACCTGTGTTTTTGGTAAACAGTTGCTTGGGCCTCTTTTTTGTAACCAGTCGCCTGGCACCCCTTCTCCCGAAGTTACGGGGTCATTTTGCAGAGTTCCTTCGCTATACTTCTCTCGTCCGTCTTAGGATTTTCTCCTCGTTCACCTGTGTCGGTATACGGTACTGGTTCCTATCAACATATTTAGCAACTTTTCTCGCCAGCGTGAATTCATTAACTTCGTTACTATTTTCACTCCACATCACAGCCCAGCCTTAAGCAAGCGTACTTAACTACTCACTCAGCCTCACTGCTTGTACGCACCAAACCATCTATGCGCCTTAACTATCCTTCTGTGTCATTGCTTCATTTAATCGTCTCTAGAAAGTACTGGAATATCTACCAGTTGTCCATCATCTACGCCTTTCAGCCTCAACTTAGGTCCAGACTTACCCTGGGGGGACAAACCTTCCCCAGGAAACCTTGAACATTCGACGGGAAGGATTCTCACCTTCCTCTCGCTACTTATGCCGGCATTCTCTCTTGTATACAATCCACAAGCCCTTACGATCTTGCTTCAGCTCGTATACATTGCTCCTCTACCGATGTATTACTACATCCCTAAACTTCGGTGTCATGTTTTAGCCCCGATAATTTTCGGCGCATCGCTACTCGACCAGTGAGCTATTACGCACTCTTTAAATGAGTGGCTGCTTCTAAGCCAACATCCTGGTTGTTTTAGCGGCGACACATCCTTTACCACTTAACATGAACTTTGGGACCTTAGTTGTAGATCTGGGCTGTTTCCCTTTTGACCACGTGACTTATCTCTCGCAGTCTGACTCCATATAATCAATTGTTCATCATTCGAAGTTTGATAACTTTCGGTAGGACTCGCATCCCCCTAGAGTATTCAGTGCTCTACCTTTGACAATCTCTATATAGGCTAGCCCTAAAGCTATTTCGAGGAGAACCAGCTATATCCAGTCTCGATTGGAATTTCTCCGCTAACCACAAATCATCCCCGGGCTTTTCAACGAACGTGGGTTCGGACCTCCACAGTGTTTTACCACCGCTTCATCCTGTTCATGGTTAGGTCGACTGGTTTCGGGTCTACGTCATGCAACTATTACGCCCTATTAAGGCTCGCTTTCACTACGGCTCCACAACTTAATTGCTTAACCTCGCTACACAACGTAACTCGCCGGCCCGTTCTACAAAAAGTACGATACCAGCCTATTAGTAGGCCTATATCTGCTTGTAAGCATAAGGTTTCAGGTTCTCTTTCACTCCCCTCCCGGGGTTCTTTTCACCTTTCCTTCACAGTACTATACGCTATCGGTCACTAGGTCGTATTTAGCCTTAGGAGATGGTCCTCCTTCCTTCTCGCAGGATTCCTCGTGTCCCACGATACTCTGGATACTCACCACTACACTCAATTTTAAATTACGGGGATGTCACCCTCTCTGTCTCGCTTTTCCAAACAATTCTTCTAATCTTGTGTATGTGTTTATGTGAGTCCGAACCCCTCGATATATCACTATATCTCGGTTTAGGCTCTTCCCATTTCGCTCGCCACTACTTTGGGAATCATTAACTTATTTTCTCTTCCTTCAGGTACTTAGATGTTTCAGTTCCCTGAGTTCCCCTTATTACACTATGTATTTATGTAATAATAACCACCCTGCGGTGGCTGTGTTCCCACATTCGGATATCTACGGATCACAGTTTATTTGCAACTCCCCGTAGCTTTTCGCAGCTTGTCACGTCCTTCTTCGGCGCCTAGTGCCAAGGCATCCACCTTACGCTCTTCGTAGCTTAATCAACTTTATTTTTTTAACGTCTTTTAATCCTATTTCAGATCCATAATCTGTCTTTCCTCAGCATTTTATTGCTTTTAAAGAAATTGTATTAGTATATATAACCTCATATTATCCACAAATTAAACTTAGTTATTTTAATTTTGTCTTCTTTACTCGTATTATATTCTCTAATCTCTTGCATGCTTTTCATCATGCTCAAATATATCTTTCAATATATTCTCTACTATGCAGTTGTCAATGTACAAA
>CAYZGK010000029.1:0-3461 GCA_964478025.1 uncultured Christensenella sp. | reverse complement strand
TTTTTAAACTCACTAATTTTTTATTATAAAATTTGAAGATTCTTTTTGTATGCTCTCTTAAAGTCTGGTATAGCAGACATAGCGTCTTTTAATTCAAGAGAAATATCTCCTTCCCCTTCAACTTTCATTATTACGCTATCACCAAGAACATCACAAATAATTGTATTAACAACCTTACATTGACTTCTATCCAAACTTTCAGCAATTCTTACAATTACACCAAGTTTTAATATAGCTGATAAATCTTCCTCTGTTAGCATATCCTTATACTTACTTAATTCTTGTACATTTAATTCACCTTTTCTATGAAGTGAAGCTACAAATGCAGCAACAACTAAGTCTTTATGAGAAATACCATATAAGTTACTATTTAGAATTATGTATTGTGAATGATATTGATGTTCATAATATTTAATTCTTGTTCCTGTATCATGTAAAAGTGCTGCAACTCTCAAAACTTTCATATATTGTCTTGGTAATTTATGAATAACTTTTAATTGCTTATATAATTGCATAGATAATTCATAAACTTGTTCAGCATGATCTATATTCTCATTAAAGAAATTCAAAAGCGAATAAATACTATGACCCAAGATATCATTAATAGGTTTTTCATTTGTTGATGGCACAGCATATTTAAACATTGCACCTTCTCTTAATCCACAACCAGACATAACAATTTCATCAAATGAGCATTGTTTCATTATTCCACTCATAACAGCAAGAGCTGCTGGGAATATATCTGCTCTAACTGAAGATAAGCCTTTTATCTTCATTGTGCTATCTATTGCCATAGTTCTTATATTGTTATAAATGCTATTAAAATCATCTATCTTTAATTCATAGTTATGAGCCATAGATAATGGATATTTCTTAAGCATTCTTGAAATCTTACCAACATTTCTAAATGAACCACCAACACCTATAAGTTTTGTATCAGGCGCAATCTCTGGAAGCCATGGAAGAGTCTTTAATTGTTCCATTACATACTTTTCCATCTTTTCAGACTTCTCAAGTGGAGATGAACCATCATCTTTAAACATATCTGTAATAACTACAGCTCCAAGTGGAAGTGTTGCATAATAAAGTAAATTCTTTCTATTGTAGTAAATAAAGTTAGTAGAACCACCACCAATATCTACAATTAATCCTCTTGGAATATCCAAAGAGTTTATAACTCCTTGATAAACAAGTTTTGCCTCTTCTTCTTCATTTAAAACTTTTAACTTTATACCAGTTGAAGATTCAATTTCATCCAAAAATCCTCTTTGATTTTTAGCTTTTCTAACTGCCTCTGTTGCATAAGCATAAATTCTATCAATCTTATTTGCTTCGCAAAGTTTAGAAAACATTTTTAAGGTTTTTACTGTTTGAGCTATTCTAACAGGTTGAATAAAACCATCGTTTTCCATATCTTGTGCAAGTCTTAGAGTTTCTTTTAATTGATCTCTAACTTGAAAATAACCACTCTCTAGGATATCTACTATAACTAGACGAGCTGAATTTGATCCTACATCAATAATTGCTATTTTTTCCATAAAATTCCTTTCTTAATAAAAATATTAATCATAAGAATTATAACATAAACAAAATTATGTGTCTATACCCATATTTTTAAGTTTTTACCGATTTTTTGGGCTTTTTTAAAAAGAATCTCCTCTTTTAATTCTTTCAACAAATTTATTTAAATAATCCTTTAGTATATCCATAACTGCATAATAATCGTTCATATCCTTCATAAGCCAAGGATCCGGTATGCTTTCATATTTATTTTCAGCAACTTCAGATAATGTTCTAAATTTCTTTTTAAATACAAGTGGTGTAAAAAATTTATTTGCATTATTCATTCCAATAATTAAGTCGGCTTCTTTTAAATCTTTCCAAGCTGCAATTTTAAATCTAGGTTTATGTGCATATATAACATCATCACTAAATCCTTCTCTCCTTAAAGCTAAAACTGCTTTTGGATTTATTTTAAAAGATTTATTTAGCATAGCAGCAGAAGACACCTTCTCAACTTTGCTTGCTAAATCCTTATCGTTTTCAATCATTCTTTGCATCATGATTTCACAATAAGGGCTTCTACAAATATTAGACGAACATACAAATACAATTTTCATTATTTAACAAATTCCTTTAACATTTCCATTATATCATCAAGGAAACCATTTATTAATACTTCGTCTTCTTTAGAACAATTTTCAGCAATACATATATTTAGATGAGTATCAACAGATACGCATGTTAATTGGAAATATGGTCTATTCTTTACAGCTCCTGTACATAATATATCTGTCATAGTGCAACCATTAAATGTTACATCATCTCTTTCTACTTTTCCTAAATTACTCATTTGCATTACAGGATTTTCATAACCTATCTTTACAGCTATTTCTGATACTAAATCAAACCAAATAATCTTATAAGCTAGTGCAAGTAGCGGAATTCCATATAATCCAACTACTTCATCTTTCTTTTGATTATTGTTATTTTCAGCAACTTTCTTTAGTGTTTCAATAAAGTTTTCACCGATACCTGATAATTTACATGGCATAAATGCAACCATGTTTGTACAACCATCTAAATCCTTTCCTGGAAGTAAATGTCTTCTTAAATCGACAATTGAGGTAATATTTAAAAGTTTGTTGTTATCAAAACCAGCTTCCTTTGCGTAAGCTCTAAAGTAAGCTGCAAGAATAACATCATTTAGTGTTGCGTTATATTCCTTTCCTTTTTCTTTTAATTTATTTACAAAATCTATATCCAATTTTCTTGTAAAGAAAATCTTTGATACCTCTTTATTATGTGTAAATCTAAAGTGGCTCTTAACACCAGTTTTAGAAGCGTTGTTATAAAGCTTTTTTGCTTTAGCTCTAGTACTTGGTGCCATCTTTTCATACAATTGCTTTATTGCACGAGAACCGCTTTTTATTTCAACATTATCTGCATTTCCTGCAGTTTTAAATGCGTTATAACATTCAACTATTTTTCTCATTGTATACTTTAGTTCGTTTCCATCAAAACATTGATGATTAACAACTAAGGCAAATGCACATTTATCTTTGCATGTAAAAATCTTTGCCCTAAATTGGAATCTAGATTTATGAGATATATGCATTTTTAAGAATTCTTCAACGCTACCTTTTAAATCTTCAACTTCCTCTTTTGTTGCAAGTTCTTCTAAACCATATTTTTCTGTTACAAGCCAGTATTGTCTTATTGGATTAGGAACATATCTTGATCTTAATACTTTTACATTTGTAATTACTTTATCTATTGATTTTCTAATTAAATCTAAATCTAAATCCCCATCCATGTATACTGCATAATGCATCATCCTATCATAGAATTTAGATAATATATATTGAGTTTTGTCCCAAAGTTCAGCCTTTATTCTTTCTTTCATTTTTTCACCTTTTTAAATAACCTTTTTGATAACCTTTCTTGATAAAAAGTTTTTT
>CAYZGK010000028.1:0-6176 GCA_964478025.1 uncultured Christensenella sp. | reverse complement strand
TAGAGAGATAAAACTCTTAATAAAAGATTTTAGGAGATAAAAAATGAAAGAAAATTTAGTTGAATTAGTTTTTATTTTAGACAAAAGTGGTTCCATGTCAGGATTAGAAAAAGATACCATAGGTGGTTTTAATTCTTTAATTGAAAAGCAAAAATTAGAATCAGGAGAAGCTGTTGTATCTTTAGTATTATTTGACAGTAAAATTAATATCGTTAATGATAGAGTAAATTTAAAAGAGGTTAAACCATTAACTGATAAGGAATATACTCCATCTGGATGTACAGCTTTGCTTGATGCTGTTGGAATGAGCATAAATCGTATTAGAAATGTTCAAGCAAATTTAAAAGAAGAAGATAGACCAAGTAGAACTTTATTCGTAATTACAACGGATGGGTATGAAAATTCTTCAAGAGAGTACACATATAGTGTAATTAAAAAATTAATTGATCTTGTAAAGGAAAAAGAAAAGTTTGAATTTTTATTTTTAGGCGCAAATATAGATAGTGCAGAAGAAGCAGAGAAATTAGGAATAGATAAAGATTATTCAGTGAATTATATTAACGATGCAAAAGGTCTTAAAGTAAATAGAGAAGCTCTTTGTATGACAGTAACTAATGTAAGAAAAAATAAAAAAATAACAAGAGAATGGAAAAAAGAAATAGAATCAGATTTTAATAATAGAGAAAAATAATAAATAAAAAAAAGTCCAACATTTTGAAAGGTTCTCAAAGTGTTGGACAAATTTTTTAAATTTAATTTAACTTATACAATTTGATTTACAAGGTCGCTCATGTTGTATAAACCAGGCTTTTTTACAGAGCACAAGAATTTGGCTGCCTTTATTGCTCCCTTTGCAAATACGGCCCTAGATTGAGCCTCATGGCCTATTGTAACTATTTCATCATGTCCAATAAACATTACATCATGCTTTCCAACAATAGTACCACCACGTATAGCATGAATACCTATTTCATTCCTATCACGTTTTTGATTTTTACTAGATCTTCCGTATACAAAGTTTTTCTCATTATTGTATTCTTCATTTATTGCATCAGCAATAGCAATTGCAGTTCCTGATGGAGCATCAACTTTTTGATTGTGATGTTGTTCAATAATTTCTATTTCTACATCTTCATTTAGAATTTTAGAAGCCTTTTTACAAAGTTCAATTACTACGTTTATACCAACGCTCATATTGCTAGATCTAAACATAGGAACTTTTTTAGATGCTTCCTTGATGCTATTTATTTGTTCGTCTGAAAGTCCTGTTGTGCAAATTACAGCAGCAACATTATTTTTTAATGAATAATCTAAAATATCTTGTAATGCATCAGGTCTAGAAAAGTCTATTAAAGCATCAACTTTAATATCTTTAACATCTTTAAATGAAGAAAAAACTGGAACAGAAAAATTTTTAGGATCAGCAAACTTATCTACACCTGCAACTAATGTTGCTTCTTCATCTAAAGACAATAAGTCTACTAGAAATTTTCCCATTTTACCGCCGATTCCGTTAACTAATATATTCATTTAATCACCTATATAATGTTTAATTCTTTCATTAATTTATCAAGTTTATCAGAATTTTCCTTTGTCATAGGGGTTAGTGGTAATCTTAATATATTTTTACAAATACCTATCTTTGATGCTGCATATTTAGCAGGGATAGGGTTTACTTCATAGAATAATCCAGCAAAGAAATTCTTATACTTATTAAATATTTCTTGAGCTTTTGCATAATCATTATTCAAACATGCATCAACTATACTCTTTGTTTCTTTAGGAACAATGTTTGATGCTACTGAAATTAAACCTACGCCGCCATTTTGCATTGCTTCTAAAACTAATTCGTCATCACCTGAATAATAATTTACGTGAGTGCCTTTTACTGCTTCGCACATTTTTACTATTTGTTCAACTTTACCACAAGCATCTTTTATTCCCATTAAATTATCAATGGTAGTTAATCTTTTTAATGTTTCAGGTAAAATGTTTACTCCTGTTCTTCCAGGAACATTGTATGCAATAACTGGAATAGGGGATTTTTCACAAATAGCTTTATAGTGCTCATATAATCCGCCTTGAGTACATTTATTGTAGAAAGGTGTAACAACAAGGGCAGCATCTGCGCCAAGTTGTGCAGCGTGAATGGTGTTTTCAATTGCAGTTTTTGTGCAATTTGAACCTGTTCCAAATATAACTGGAACACGATGTTTTACTTTCTTTACAGCCCATTTCATTAATTCGTCCTTTTCTTCTGTAGTCATTGTTGGTGGTTCACCAGTAGTTCCTAAGAATAATAGGGCATTAATACCATTTTCTAATTGAAAATCAACTAATTTTTCTAATCCTTCCCAATCAATACCATCTTCGGTGAATGGGGTAATTAAAGCTGTTGCTGTACCTTTAAACATATAAATACCTCTCTAGATTAAATCTTGTTGTTTTTGATCATGTATTCTGCAATTTGAACAGCATTTGAAGCTGCACCTTTTCTAATATTATCAGCGCATACCCAGAAGTTAGCACCAGACTCTACTGTGTCATCAAGTCTTATACGACCAACTAATGTTATATCAGAACCTGTTGAGTTAATTGGCATTGGGTAAACGTTATTAGCTGGATCATCAACTATTTTTAAACCAGGAGCCTTTTCAAGTACCTTTATAATAGCTTCTCTTGTTACAGGCTTTTTGAATTCTACGTTAATAGATTCAGAGTGAGAGTTTAATACTGGAACTCTTACAGCAGTAGCTGTAACTTTAATAGATTGGTCACCTAATATCTTCTTTGTTTCCCAAATCATCTTCATTTCTTCTTTTGTGTATCCATTGTCCATAAATACATCAATATGAGGAAGACAGTTATTAGCGATTTGATATGGGAATTTCTTTGTTTCATACTTTTCACCATTAACAAATGCTTTTAATCCTTCAAGTAAGTCGTTATATCCTGCAACACCAGCACCTGATACAGCTTGATATGTTGAATATACAATTCTCTTAATACCAAATGCATCATATAAAGGTTTTAATAAAACCATAGCTTGAATTGTAGAGCAGTTTGGATTAGCGATAATTCCATGGTTCCAATCAATATCTTGTGGATTTACTTCTGGAACTACAAGAGGTACATCATCATGCATTCTCCATTGAGCTGAGTTATCTATAACAACAGCACCAATTTCTGCAAATACTGGAGCATATCTTTCAGATGTTTTTCCACCAGCAGAGAATAGGGCTATATCTACTTTTCCTTTTAAAGCTTTAATATTATCATCGGTAAGTTCAATTACTGTATGACCTTTACCCATAAAATCAATAACTTTACCAGCTGATTTTGCTGAAGCAAATAAATAGTAATTATCAACTGGAAGTTGCTTTTCTGTTAATACTTCAAGGAACTTTGTTCCTACCATACCTGTTGCGCCTACTACGGCAATGTTGTATTTTTTCATTTTTTGTCTCCTTATGACTAAATGTTTATTTATCAAAAAAAATAGTGCACCTCAATTTATAGATACACCACAATTTCAAGTAGTTACAGCACTCCATCCTTCTGGGGATGACAGTTATAAAAATATTATTCTTATAACCAGCTCAAATTAAAAAACAAGATTTAATTTTGCTTCGGCAATGACTCCTTTCAATAGTGCTTCTTGTAGCATGATTCTATTTACTCTTAGGCACTGCGCCTCTATAAACTATTAAGATATTACCACAAGGGTTTTTTAGTGTAAAGCAATTTAATATAGATATTTATAATTAAACGTTAAGCGTGGGTGAGACCTTCATCGCTACCGATACCACCGATATCCCCGCCATCGATAAGGTCGCTACTGTAGTCGGCATCAAGAGTAATTTCTCCATCTGAACATATTACCTTTGTTTCGTTTCTTAATCCATAAGGCGTGTTTTTGTCTAAAGCATTCCACTGTTCTAAAGTTCCTTCAAAAAATATTTTGTTGAGTTGTGTGGATTGTGCGAAAAGACCGCCGGCTGTACCGCCGACATTCGTGTTTCCGTCCTTTAGTGGTATGTAAACGGCTTTTGTGGTAGTGTCTTTTACAGTCATTACGTATATTGTGCCATTAACTTCCTCAAAGGTTACTCCGCTAATTGCGTCCCAAACGATAGGCGTCTTGCCGTCTGTATCGTAATGCCAATAATTGCCACTTGTTGTTGGTTCAGTTTCGCTATAAAGGTAAAGTATTCCGGCTGAATAACCATTGTTAAAGAAATCAGTTGTAGTATTAAAAGCCGTTGTGCTTAATGAGTAAATCTTAATTATTCCTGATGAAGATTGGCTGCCTGAAGTTGATACAGAACAACCATAAATGCTTTCTGCAGTAATAATTTCAAGTACTTCATCATTTTTAACTTCTTGTACTAAAACCAATGCTACATTATAAGTGTCTTCTCCAACCATGATAGTGCTAGGAATTGTTGGAATTGAATCTGGTTTTTTATTTATTAAAGCACATGCAGCTTTAGAATCACTACTTTGAGAAGAAAATGTCATATAAGTTACATTATTATCTGCAATTAAAGTGCTGTATTTATCTATACTATCTGGATAAGTTATAACTTTTACTTTACCAATATTAGAAAATGATAATGTTAAAGTAACATCATAAGAGCTTTGAGATTGTGGTTTGTAAAAAGTTAAAACAAAGTTGCCATCATCATTTGTGTATCCATTAGCAGCAATATATGTGTAAGTAAAATTAACTACAGGGAAGTTTGCGTCAGTAAAATCTACAGATAAAGATTTAACAATATGTTGATTGCAATAAGTTTCATAATATTCTTTCTTATAATCACTAGTTGCATCATCAGCAGGTTTATCTGGAATAGTGAAATTATAAACTAATTTCTCGCTATTTTCACTGTCTTGACTTACAGCTAAATTTGCTGGATCAAGGCTAAAACTTTTACTTATAACACTACCTGTAATAAGAGCAAGTATATCGTTTATATCTACAGATTGATTATAGAAAATTTGATCAATTGTTGTTTCATTTACATTTTCGTTTATTGCAAAAGTGGCAACATTATTATCTTTTGTTAAACTAAACACATAATCTTTAGAGGTGGTATCTTCTTCAGCTTTTGTTGCATATACTTGTTTGTCTGCAATTTTTACAAAATATGTGTATGTAAAATCAGAACTTTGATCATATTTTTTGTAGTATTCAATATCTGCACAAAGAGATGATGTAGTGAATAAGTCATTAAATTTTTGCTTTAAAAAGTCTATATGATTAACATTATTTAATTTTGTTATAAAATTATTTGGAATTTCAATTAAAGTGGAGTCTTTTTTAATTTCTATTGAAAATGAAAATACTGCTTCGTTTGAGTTATATGTTGTATCAAGATCAAAGCTAAGAGTTGTAGAATTATTTTCACCTATTTCTAGTTTAAAGTTTTCAATATTTGGTAAGTTTGTTGTGTATTTTCCATCCTTAACTTCTATAGAACTAATTATGCTATCAAAAGAAATATTTGAATCACTACTTGAAATTAAAGAATCAATTTTTTGTGGTATGAAATTCTTTATTTGGGTAAGCTTTTTTGTACTTAAAAGATCTATAGAAAATTGAAGATCAGATTCTGTAGAATTTTCTTTTGTAAGATAAACATCTACCCACGCACTTTCATTTTCATCCCAAGAAACATAGCTTGTTTTGTTTGTATTTGAAGAGCTTGATGTATTTGATATTTTAGAATAAATCTTTTCTTCATTTACAAGAAAGTTAGTTGAAACTTGTGATGTTTCGTTTGAGCTTTCTTTAATATTGTTAACAACATTAATAGAGTAGTTAGTCTCCTCTGAGTTAATAAATGTTTTAAATGAAGTAAGTTTTTCATTAAGTTCTGTATTTAATTTAGCCTTTTCCTCATCGCCACCATTTGAACTTTCGTCTGGATCTTTTGGAGCAGTAGTAGTTGTTGTAGTAGTTGGATTTTCAACATCAGCATCTTTTTTACAAGATGTAAAAATGGCTGAGCTTGTCATAATTAAAACAACTGTAATTAAAGCACATAAAAATTTTTTCATATATATCTCCTATATAATGCATTTTTAAACACAAAAAATATTATATTTTTTATAATTTATTGTCAATTTTTAGAAAGATAAACTTTTGCCTAATTAGTAAAATTTATTGCCAA
>CAYZGK010000027.1:0-7090 GCA_964478025.1 uncultured Christensenella sp. | reverse complement strand
TACTAATATAAATAACCTTTTTCATCCTTGCACTCCCTTATACAAGTATTTTTTTTGTTTTTATAAATTTTTCTTTAATTTAAACAATATTTCTCCTCACCCAATTCTGTTTTTTTAATTTCTGATCCTTTTTTATTTGCTACCTCTAAAGCCATTTATCATATAAGTTTCCGTTAGAATTTAATTTTATATGATTTTAAACTTATAGCACTACTTTTTTTAAAGATTGAAGTATATTTTTAATTACCAAGAATTCACTTTAACCAATAATACTATATCTTGTGTATCCTAAATAGAACAAAACACATAATTTCTATAAAATAATATTATATTTTTATTATACTATTTTTATTCTACAAAAAATTTTTTTTGAACTGGTTTTTTAGTTTATATGTTCTTTATATTCTTTATATTTAAGAATATATTTATGAAAAACTCTTTTCTGGCAAAGAAATTAACTTTAATGACATCTTTGATAGCATAATTGGAAAAATATTATTAGGTATAATACTTATAGTTATTATATATATAATTTTGTATTCTATATTCCTTATATTTAAGAATATATTCATGAGAAACTATTTGCAAACAAAGCAATAAAAAAATGCAATTATTTATTGCTCTTTTCTTTAATAATTACAAAACCAATTTAGTAAAATCTAAGCAAAATCCGCATTTTTGGCAATTTTTGTCTATAATTTGGCAAATGTTGCAAAAATTACAATTTGTTTGTAATTATTTTGTAATCACTTAAACGATAAAATGTAGGTACACAAAACGAAATAGCATAAATTGTGAGAAATGCTGTTTCAAAAAATAAAAAAACTAAGAAATAAAATTTAATTGTTTAAGGAGAAAAAAGACTATGACAACAAAGAAAAGATTAATAGTATCATTAGCAGCTTTATGTTTAGTTATGATCATGATGACAGTTTCTGCAGTAGCAGTATTCGCTTACGAAAGACAAACAACAACTTCAGGAGTTAACGTTACATACGTTGCTAAACACGTAGTAGGTTCTGTAAAGATTACAGAAAGTTACAATTCAGTTGACACATTAAAAGGTACAGCTACATTCTCTGGTTATGAAACTGAAGATAAGAACACAGCTATCGACCCAACAGCTTTAGAATTATCTACAGAAAAGAATTCAGTAGTTTATAAGTTTGATTTCACAAACTCATCTGAAGAAAATCCATATATTGCTACATTATCTTACACAGCTGGTAAAGATGATACAAATATGACAGTTGAATATAGTGCTGACGGCGTAACATATACAGCTTCTTCAAGCTCAGTTACAGTTGCAGCTGGTGCTACAGGTGTATACTATGTTAAAGTTACTGTTACAGATACATTAAAATCTGCAGCTTTAGACGGAACATTTACATGGGTACTTGCAGCTCAAGCAAAAGCTTAATCGAAAACTGATTAAAAACAAACAAAAAGAAAACAATGCACTCTATTTCGATTTGATTTAGGGTGCATTATTTCTTATAATAACTAAAGAGAACTATAATAATGGAAAACGTTGAAACTATAAATTCACTATATAAAAAACCAAAGGTTACAGCAGTTGATGTAATTAAACTAATTATAAGAGGCATTTTAGATTTTCTTTGCTTCCTATTAGTTTTAGTTGGTATTTTATTTTCTATAGTAAGTTTCAACTGTAAAAACCAAAATACACCTCCATCTATGTTTGGATATAGTAATTTACAAGTTGTGTCAGGCTCTATGATAAAAAGTGGCTTTAATATTGGAGATAATGTCTTAGTTAGAGCTACAAACACAGACACTCTAAAAGATGGAGATATTATAGCTTTTTACGACTACTACCCTTCTTATAAGAATTTTGATATAACTGGCTGTAAAAGAATTATGCCAGACACAATCTCAGATAAAACTTACGAGGTTTCATTTAAACAAGCATTTGGATTCTATTCAGACGAAATAAAAACAGCAGCAAAGGCTGAATCAACACTTGTATTTCACCATATAAGAAATGTTTGGGAAGATGAAAATGGCGTTAGATGGTTCCAAACATACGGTTCATCAAACACTGTTGACGATACATGGTGGATTCGTGAAGATTATATTCTAGGCTCATATGTTGATACAGATTCAGCTTCAGTTTTATCTCATGTTTTAAATTGGTTATCTTCAACTCTTGCGCTTCTTCTATCACTTCTTCTTCCAATGATAGTTCTAACAGGCTTTATATTAACTGATTGTATAACTGAAATTAAAAATACATTCTTAGAGGCTGATGTTTTAGATGGAATTAGACAAATTACAGATCCAAAGTGTATTAAGAGAAACATAGGCTTTGGCATGAATAAGAAAAATAAATTAAAGATATATAAGCTAGCTATAACTCCAGAGGAAAAAGCAGTTTACGCTTCTCTTTTATGGAAAAAAGATCAAATGCCAGCAAATATAAAAGAAGAGATAGGCATACCTCTTTCTTTAAACAAAGTAAAAGAAATAATGTCTGAAAACCCAAATCTTGAGCATACAACAATGCCACAAGCACCTCAAGACAACTCTACACCTATTCAAGATGTTCAAACAAATACTACTGAAAGTGAATCTCAAAATATAGAGACAAAAAATGAATCTCAAAATATAGAACAAACTTTAATCCAAGATAATACTGAAAACTAAAACATAGGCTTTTAAAAGCTTTTATCTTTAAATATCAACCTTATTTCAAGAAACAATAGAAGTATCTCTTGTGTATAATTTTCTTCCTTAATTTAAACAAGAAAATGGCTTTAAAATAAAGCGAAAGCGGCGCCACAAACTTATAATGTCATTTTGTTTGCAATGTTCATTAAAATGGCTATAAATAAATATAGAACCACTTATAAGCAAGATAAATGGTTCTATATTTGTTATTCATTTTTTAATATACAATTATTCAACTGTTACTTCAATGTTAATTAAGAAATCGTTTCCATTGTAATCAGTAACTTTTAACGAAATTTCTGTTGTGCCTGCTGATGATGTATCAAATTTAGTAAAGTCAAACATTGTTTCATCAAAACTATACAAACTTACACATTTAAGATAAACACTTCGTTGAGCATCTTCCTGTTCGAAAATATATCCCCACGCTACAAAATAATTTGTTCCCTCTACTGCCGATAATAAACGAGTGCAATATTCATCTTTTGTTTCGCCTACCTTTGCCGAAGGTATATTTTCAAGTAAGGTTCCATAATGTTCTCTTTCTATTTGGTCTTCTTTATCTGAGAATGAATAAAGCGAAATATTTTCAATTGTATTACCTAAAACTTGTAGGCTCACTGTATAAAAACCTGAAGTATTTTTAAAATCACAATCATCTCCCTCAACAATATCTGTTAATTCAATATTTCTCTTATAAATATAATTTCTACAATCAGTATACTCTTCTTTGATTATATTGCCATTTTCGTCCTCACCTACTTCATAAACGTAAGTCACTAGCACTTCAACATCACAGGAAACGTAACTATCTAAAAGATTTTTAGAATCACGTGAATATATCAATTTATTACTATCTATTCTTATATCTTGTATATTATTCACAATATCTGATGGATTTTTTCCATCTAAATCGGATTGTGACAATATAACTACATCAAGCGAAAGCTTGTCAGTGCTACCAATATCATCATAATAGGTGTTAGCATAAATTGTGAATGTTTCTCCTAACTTACCAGCTCTAGCCTTTGCCACATCCTCACTATTAAAATAACTTTCATCAACTTTAATAGTTGTGTATCCATCTATTCCTACTCTATATTCATAAACTTCAATGAAAGAAAAATCTAAAACTACATCGCCTTTTTTATCTAATAACCAAACAATTTCGTAATCTGAAAGTCTTCTATCATAAACATCACCTTTATTACCTACAGTGTAGCTAACATTTTTCCAATCGCTTCCATCATATCTAATTAAAAAATCTCTATTACCAATAGTATTAAAATCAATAGTGCCATTTATTTCAACTTGTGTGGCATTAAGATTTTTTGTCGTGCCATCGGAATAAGTAATTTCTATTTCAATATCTTCAAGACTTCCTTCTCCTACAACAAATACAGTATTGCCGACTGCAATATTGGAAACTTTAATAGAAACAACAGCATCTCCTTCTTGCCAACCATCTACTAATGTTCCATCAATTCTAAATGCTGTATTTATGTCTACACTCGATACTGTATTTATTGTTTCTATAATTTTATCGGAATCATATTCTTCCTTTTCAATTGTATATTTTGCTGTATATGTACGATATCCATCATTATAGACAATAAAGTTTCCATCATAAAGTTTTGCATATCTTTGATTGTCTTCATAAGTATAAAGCGCTGTTGTTGTTGGAATATATACATTAAATGCTTGATTCTCGCTATCTAACGTAAAGTAAAGATATTCATCATTTCCTTCAAAATCAAAAGCGTAGATGTCATTTTCTATCTTATATGATACTTCAGTATTTCCACAATCAACGTTGTAATATTTATCATCTCTAAGTAAAAGTTTATAGTCGTAATAATTTTCATTAGACCTCTTTACAACGTATGTATTAGTTGATTTTATTTCTAATGAATCGGAATTGGATCCTACATAGAATATAACAACATATTCGCCACTCTCATATAAAACACTGTTAGAGGTATATTCGGTATAGTTTTCTCCATCATAGGTGCGTTCTATCGATATATATCCAGCATTATCAAGATTAACTTTAGTTGAAGATTGGTAATTTTCATCAAAAGTAATGGAATAAGTTCTTACAACCTTATTGCTTTCATTTGTTATAACTACTCTATATTCGTAGAACGAATAATCATTTTCAATTATAGATATCGTGCCATCCTCATTTTTTGTAAAGAACAAAGTCGCTGTATCACCATTATTATTTATTTCTGCTACAATAAACTCTCCATAATCTTTCCATTCACCTTTATATGAAACAAGACCAGTCGTTACAAAAACAAGACTATAGTTTTCATAAAATTTAATGATTCCAGGATAATAATCATATGTATATTTTAGCGGAGAATCTATTTTTTCTTCACAAAGAGTAAGTTCTTTGCTACCTTCGGTTGTAACAAATAATATTTTTTCTCCTTGAAGCGTTACGCAAACTCTGCTTTCGCTATCATAATCCCATGTCGCGCTAAACGTTGCACTATTACCCGAGCTAGATTGAACAAATTCTGCAGTTTTATCTTCATAGCACTTAATAACTATTGTCAAAGAATAGTCGCCTTGATTTATTACCGTATTATAATAATACACACAATTTCTTATTTTTTCTGTAATAACATAACCACAAATAGTGCACGTAATACCATGTTCTTTTGTGGCTTCTTCATAATCAGGCACGTGCTTTTCAATTTCAAGTTGACCACCACAAAGGGTGCAAACATAGAAGTGATAATCACTATTGCTTGATAACTTTTCAGAATAATCATGTGAAAGTTTATCTAAAGTCTCAGTATATTCATCACTACAATTATCACATTTATATGTCTCAAAGCCTTCTTCTGCACAAGTTGAGTCTTGAGAATCTATCAAAGTATAATTATGTCCTATTGCAGGGCTAGTTGTTGTATATTCCGTATTACAAACGGAACATTTATGTTCTATTATTCCATATTGAGTGCAACTTACTTCTTGTAAGGTTGTATCCATATATTGATGACCTAAAGCCTGAGTAGTTTTAATTATCGTTTCGCATTGTAAGCATGTTATACAACCGCCCATAGTGCAAGTTGATTCTACTATAATAAATTTGTCTGGATTTTTAGCGATATAATCATCATTATGACAACCATTCTTTTCACAATATTCCGCATCTGTCATTTCTACAACTGCATAAACTGAGAAGTGATTTGTTTTAAATACCACATAACCATTAGCATATGATGCTTCAAAAGATTCTATTGTTCCGTCGTCTTTTACGCACCAAACAATTATTTTGTCAGGATCTTCACCGGCAGAAAGTGTATATGGAATTTTTACTGTTATATAGTTATCTTCACCAAAATCACTGAAAGTTGTCGTATCACTCTTTGTAATAGTAAAATTATATACAGCTTTTGCATTAGTAAATTGTGTCTTTTGCTCGTTTGTAAGGCTCGTAGTTGTAACATCTTCCTTATTGACTGTTTTAGCAGATATAGAAACACTACTATCGCCAAGAGCAGTTTTTGTACCATCATCAAGAGATAGAGAGGCAGTAGATAGTTTAATTTCATCTGCTTGGCTAACATTTACCGAGCTTATCTCTTCAGTTTCAGAAGAAACTACAGTCTTTGTCGCATGACAAAGTGAACATTCATATTGTCCAGAAGTAGAAGTTTCTCCCCAATTATGTCCATCAGCGTTTTCTGGAAGTTTATAAGCAGCTGTAGCATGAGCAGTTGTATGATATGTACAATTCTCATCTAAACAATATTCACTCTTAACTCCATCACTTTGGCATGTAGGCTCTGTTGTAACCGTAAAATAGAAATTATGTATTGAGGATTTTTCAGTTTTTGTTACTGAATCACTACATATAGAACAAGTTCCACTATAAGTTATTGTATATTCACAATTAGTCGTACCTGTAACTTTTGTTCTTTCTGTTTCCGTCCATTCTGCTACATTGTGTGAAGTTGCAGGAATTATTAAAGCATTATAAGTGGTTTCTTCCTTAGCACTGTCAAAATACTTTTCACATACCGAACAATAATAATATGCGTAATTTCCGTTTTCCGTGCAAGTTGCACTCTTTTCTACAATCATCTCTCCATAACTATGTCCAAGTGCTGCAATTGTTAAATCTGTAATCTCTACGTCTTCATTATCAAAATGTTTACCACAATAAGTACAATCTTTATGTGCTTTTGTTCCAACTTCTGTACAGGTTGCAGATACTTCTACTACCCACGATCCAAAGTTATGTGCATTAGGATTAATTTCAACAGCTTCTGTTGTTTTATGATCACATCCTGTTCTCTTACATGTAAATGTCTTTATTCCAGCATTTGTACATGTTGAAGCCGTTGTAATTGCACCTGCATCCATATCATGTCCAAGTGCT
>CAYZGK010000026.1:0-10501 GCA_964478025.1 uncultured Christensenella sp. | reverse complement strand
CTTTAATCTCAGTTTGTGGATAACTTCCAAAATACATACTTTCTTTACTAGAATCTACATATGAATATATCTCTTTTTTTTGTTTACCTATAAAATCACCCATATATTTATCTCCTACTAATACATGATACTATATTCTTTTTTAGTTAAATGCTTACAATATACTTAGACACTTATTAATTTTCACTCTTCTTTTATTTTAGATTAATCCAACAAGCTGGACAAACACCAATACTATTCCTGTAAACGCGGTAGTTGTAGACGAGGCCATCGTAGCCGACGTACCACGCGTCGTCGCCGTCGTTGTAGACGAAAGGCGAACGAAGCCAATAATTGGAATAACCACTATAAGATGAATCGGTTGATACATATAACCCTTGGCTCTTTGCATAATCACTTCCCTTTGCTTGGCTTTCACTATCTGATGAATAATATATTGTTGCTTCTTCATAGGATAATAAGAACATCTTATCATTTGTGTTACTACATGCATATGAGTTTGAACTCTCTCCAGTTGAACTTACACTATTATCTACAGTAGTTGTTTCTATTATTTCCTTTTCTAATGTGCTAAATGCTGTTTTATAGAATGTTTCATTTAACCAACTTCTTATATGCGAATACATGTAATTATTTGCATAAACCATGCCGGTTGCTATATTCCCTTGATAATCAACAATATTGTTTGAATAATAATATTGTGAATCTAATATTAAATCACTAATGATTAATGCCTTATTATTTTCTATTTTTAGTATATTCCATTTAATTGGTTCATATTTAAACCAATATATAGTATTTGTATCATAACCATTATCTTTTTGATAAGAATTATCACATGTACATGAAATAATTTTATAGCCTGGTCTATATTGAGTAAAATACACTCCTCTATAGTCATATCTACCATCACTATCGTTATCTATATCTATGTAGTGCATATAAATAGATACTGAATCTGAAACATAATAACCATATTGTATCCAATTATATACATTTTCTGATGTAGGCAATGTGCCTGCTTTTTTATTTAATTCCATAATTAAAGTTTCATCTTTAATCTCAGTTTGTGGATAACTTCCAAAATACATACTTTCTTTACTAGAATCTACATATGAATATATCTCTTTTTTTTGTTTACCTATAGAATCGCCCATATATTTATCTCCTACTAATATATGATACTATATTTTTTTACTAAGTCTCACCTTTTTTTGGGACATAAAAATTTCAGTACTTTTTTATTAAATTTTCCTGCTTTGTAATTGAAATATTAACTTAAAATTTAAAAAATATACTTTTTGATAGTTATAATTCTATTTAACCCCAATGAATTCCTGTTATCTCACATGTGTAGTCATCATCCACATCAAATTCGTCTACCCAATCATCAGAATCATCTTCTTCATCATTATATTCATCGTCATTCTCGTCTTCATATTCATCATCAAAATCGCCATACAATTCCTTATAAGATTCTTCTTCATAATTTTCAACTTGTGAGTATACATCACTCACGAACTTATTAACATTTATTTTATCCCAATCAATTTTTGAAAGTTCATCATAACTAATAATGAAGGTATTAAAACAAGAATCTCTTAATTCTATTTCGTATTTCTCACCTTTCTCTTTTGCGTCTTTATATGACTTTATTTCCTTCTTAATTTCTTCAACTGCTTCATTAATAGAACCAGATTCAATCTCATCCGTCATTCTTTTTACAATTTTAACCCATAAATCTTGTTCGTCTGTAATTTCTACAGTGGTATCTGCATCTCCACCTTCGCCTTTACCAAAACTAACAGTGTAACTAACATCCAAATATTTCATATTTCCCCCTATTATTAAATATTTTAAAATTTACCAAATAACTTAAGCTATATTTTCGCTTTTTTCTTCTTTCTTTATAGTTCTAGCTTTTTCTTTACCTTTTTTCTTTAGTTTCTTATTACCTGTAAATACAACAAGAAGTGCTGGAAGAACAAGCAGTGTTAATATGCCAGATATTATAGCACCACGAGCTATAAGCCATGTAATTTGTCTAACAATAGCATTTGATGCAACAATAGTTACGGATAAACAACATCCTGCCATAATAGCAACAGATGTAAGTATAGATACAGCGCTATCTCTTAGTGCCTTATACGCAGCTTCATTTGCTGGCATAACTTTTAGATTTGTTTGGTATTTATCTGTATATAAAATAGCATAATCAACAGTTGATCCTAATTGAATTGAGCTTAGAATTATATAACACATGAAGTTCAAGTCTTCACCTGCTATATAACATAAAGATAAGTTAATAAATATACCAAGTTCTATTAGTGCTATTAGAATTACTGGTAATTTAATAGATTTTTGAGTGAAAACAAGAATGACTAAGATAATTAAAACGGATACAATTGTAACCCATAAATTATCCGTTGGAGTAATTTCTTTTAAGTCTTGTACGCCTTGAGACATACCTGTACAATAGTAATTTCTTTCAGTATCTGTATTTTCACCAAAGTTTTTATTTAGTGATTCTCTAACGCTATTTAGCACTGCTGTTTCTTCAGCAGATTCAGACTCAGCATCCATCATAACCATACACATAGTCCAGCCATTATTAACAAAACCTTTTAACATAGAAAGTGATCCAGATAGTGATGGCATTTGTTCTATAGCGTTCATTACTTCTTGATTGTTAACAAGTTTTATCATACTAGAGAATTGCTCTGGAATCATTGTGTAGATATTTAAGTAATTAGAAACATTTTCTACATTACTTATATCCTCTATAAATTGTTTATTTGCGTCCTCATTTTCAGTTGGAACTAAAACAATAATAGAGTTTGAAAGTTTATCTACAGTTTCTTGAATAGAACCAGGTGCTGCTTCTTCTTTTTCAACGAACTTAATATAAGAAAGTCTATCCCCTTCTAATGTTTGCAAAATAAATGATGGTACAAGTAAGATTATTGCAATTAATACAATTATTTTTCTATTTGTAATAGAAAACTTTCCAACTGTTTTAAACTTAGGTAAGTAAATCTTATGAGAGGTTTTATTTGACCATTTTGATGTCATTAACATCAAACATGGTTGAAGTAAAACAACTGTTACTAAACTTAAAAATACACCTTTAGCAAGAACTTTACCTAAATCGGCACCAATTTCAAAACGCATAATAAATAATGCTAAGAAACCACCAACAGTTGTTAAAGCTGAGGCAGTAACTGTTGCAAAGGTTTTTGGTATAGCTCTCTTCATTGCAAGGTTTTCATCTAATGTTTTTTTCTTCTCTTCTGAGAATGCATGCATTAAGAATATTGAATAGTCCATAGAAAGACCAAGTTGTAATACTGCAGAACACGAGAATGTAATAATGGATACGGAACCAAATAGGATATTTGAACCCATATTTATAATAATAGAGATACCAATTGTTAGCATGAATATAACTGGTTCAATAAACGATGTAGTTGTAAGTATCAAAATTATAAACATAACAAGTACTGCAACTAATATATATTTATACATTTCGTTTATTGTAGAATCAAAAACTTCTCTAACAATTTCTGCATCACCGCCAACTGCGTGATCATAATCTTCTAAAATTTGATTATCTATTTCTCTAAGTAAATCAAGTGTTTCATCGGCCGATGATGGAACATCAAGCATTAACATACAAAGATATTTACTCTTTGTTGTTTCATTAAAAGTTATAACGCCATTTTCATCTGCATTTGGATAAAATATACTAAGAAGTGATTGATTTGTAAGCATTTCTTCTTTAAATGCATTCATATCTATTGATGTTAAATGTATAATATTAAGTCCTGCAGAACTTAGTGCACTAATAATAGCATCTTTATTTTCAAGGGCCCAAAATTCGCTCTTCATGGTAGTAGTCGATGGGATTTCCATATCTTTAATGGTACCTATCCAAACAACTGTGCCTTTACCCTGAGATATAATATCCGTTTGAGATATTTTTTCAACAAGCGCTTGCATTTCATTGTAATCTACACCATCAACGCCAACAAGTAGCTCACTTTGCATACCAAAGTTAGATTTCATGAAATTTAAGCCATCAGTCATATCTACCCCCTCTGGCAAATATGACATAATGTCTGAATTAACATTTACAAAAAATACAGCAATAATTGAGGCAATAATTAAAACAATAAATATTGCAAAAATAATATATCTTTTATCTACTATAAAATTAGCTAACTTTTTCACTAATTGTAATTATAGAATATTTACATAAAAAAATAAACAAGTAAAAACAAAATTTTACACCATTTAATCTATGATTAACCTCAAATATTTTTCGTATTCAATTAATATTTTTATTGACTTAGAGTTCACTTCAAGTTTTATGATATAAAAAAGGAGAAAAATTTATGAATAAACCTTATGTAATTTGTCATATGATGACATCGCTAGATGGCAGAATTGACTGCAAAATGACTGAAAATTTAAAAGGTGTAGAAAATTATTATGAAACACTAAATAGTCTAAATGCTGACTCAACACTATCTGGTAAGACTACTGCTGAAATAGAAATGCCACATAATGGAAAGTTTATTTCTAAGAATAATGAAAAATATAATAAAGTCGGATACAAGAAAAACAATGATACAAATCACTTTGAAATTATTGTAGATACTAATGGTTCTTTAAAATATTTCAATGAAGATCCTGAAAAACCATATTTAATTATAACCTCAGAAAACGCATCAATTGACTTTTTAGAATATCTAGATAAAAACAATATTTCCTGGATATGTACAGGAAAAACAAAGATAGATTTAAAAAATGCACTTGAAATTCTATATTCTAAGTTTAATGTTAAATCTCTAGCTGTTGTAGGTGGCTCACATATTAATACTTCATTTTTAAAGGAAGGTTTACTTGATGAAATTAGTATTTTAATAGGAGCAGGCATTGATGGTAGAAAAAACTTCCCTACAATATTTGATGGTCTTGATGATTCTTCAAATGTAATTCAATTAAAACTAAAGGATGTTAAAGCTTTTAAATCAAATGCTGTTTGGTTAAGATATACAACAAATTAAAGTTTTAATTATTTTGTTGTATGCAAAATACAGCATATAGCGGAATAGATTTTATATTGTTTTCAAAACCAAAATTTTTGCTTGATACACGAATCGCATATTTAGGTTTATATTTTTGCATATATAACTTTAAGCTTTTTGCTTGAACATTATCCGCTGACTTACATTCAATAGGAATTGCACTTGAATTTAATTGAACAACGAAATCCACTTCAGCCTTTCCATTAGATTCCCAGTAAAAAGGAGTTAATCTATTTGAAACTAATTGTTGCATAACATAACTTTCAGCAATAGCGCCTTTAGCATTACTTGAAATGTTGCCTGAAATCAAACTAGGAATATTTATGTTAAGACTACAAGTAAAAAGTCCTATATCACTCATATATATTTTATATGATGTAAAATCTTCATACATTTTAATTGGATATAAACCTTCTTTCACTTTATTGCAATTATATACAACTCCGGCAGTTTTTAACCAATCAAGAGAATATTCATAATCTCTTGCTCTTACACCACTGCCTATAATTGAGTATTGGAATTTATGGTTATCTTTTGCAAGTTGACTAGGAATACTTCGATATGTTGCAAGTATTTTATTACTTTCTTTAATATCAGTATATTTTGTCATATCCCCATAATAGTTGCTTTCAATTTCATTTTGTGCAATACGAACATAATCATAGTCATTTGTTTTAAGATAAATAGAAACAACTTCTGGCATTCCACCAATTGCTAAATATTTATAGTAATAATCCAAAATTAATTGATGTATTGGTTCTTCTATTGGAGAATTATCATTAAAAGATTTTCTTATAATATCAATCAAATCATTTCTATCCAAAGCCATTAAAAATTCTTCAAAATTCAATGGATACATAGTAATACTATTTATCTTGCCAACAGGAAAAGAAAATTGACCACGATTTATTGCGACACCAAGTAAACTTCCGGCAGCGATTATATGATAATTTGGTGCTTCTTCACAAAAATATTTAAGAGATGTTAATGCTCGCTCGCATTCTTGGATTTCATCAAAAATAATTAAGGTTGAATTTTCAAAAATTTTTTGTCCAGAAAGATTTTCAAGTTCTAGAACAATTCTTTCCGGCACTAAATTTTTTGAAAAAATATCATTTAATGCGGCATTCCCTTCAAAATTAAAATAAACAATATTTGAATAATTCTTTTTACCAAATTCAACTATAGAATAAGTTTTCCCTACTTGTCTTGCTCCATATATTAAAAGAGGTTTTCTATCACTACTATTTTTCCAATTTAATAATTGTTTTTCAATTAATCTTTTCATAAAATATCCATCCTTTTTAAATAATATACAACAAATTAAAGCCAAAATCAACATTTTTGGCTAAAAGTGGAACGACTTTTCGCCAAAAATACCAAAATAGAGCAAAATTAAACAATAAATCATCGATTTCTTAATTTTAACTATTTACAAACTTGATACAAATATTTTATATAAACTTTAATATACTATGCTAAAATACTATAAGAGGATAAGAAAATGAAAGTTTTAACAATACAAGATATATCATGTTTAGGACAATGCTCTACTACAGTTGCTCTTCCTATTTTATCTCACTATGGAATTGAAACAGTTATTTTACCATCAGCAATTTTATCTACACACACTGGTGGATTTAAAGATTTCACATTTTTAGACTTGACGGATGAAATGCCAAAAATTATAGATCACTGGATAAAGGAAAACATAAAGTTTGACTGTATATATACAGGCTATATTGGAAATCAAAAACAATTTGAATATATATTAAAATGCAAAGAATTATTACTAAACAAAGATGGTTTATTTATTGTTGATCCAGCTATGGCAGATAATGGCAAATTATACACTGGTCTTGATATGAATATTGTTAATGGTATGAAAAATCTATGTAGCGTTGCTGACTATATTTTACCTAATATTACAGAGGCTTGCCTTTTAACAGACACAACCTATCAAGAAAATCAAGATGATTTATTTATTAATACACTTCTTGAAAAATCTTATAAACTTGGTGCAAAGAATGTTATTTTAACTGGAGTTACAAAAGAAAATAAAATTGGGGCAACAGCATTTGATGGTTTAAAGAAATGTACCAACTTAGAATTAAAGGAAGAAAAATCTTATCATGGAACAGGAGATATTTTCTCTTCAATAATTGTTGCTGATATTTTAAATAAAAAAGATATAAATTATACTCTATCTCACGCATGTAAGTTTATAGTTAAATGTATTCAAAAAACATTAAGTGATAAAAACCACGAATATGGTGTAAAATTTGAGGAAGTTTTAAAGGATGAAATAGTTGAATAATTAGACTTTCCTTCAATCTGTTTTGGTAAAAATTGCATTTTTCCAACCAAAATTTGCCTTATTTTTGCATTTTTCCAACCAAATTTATATTATTTTTTGCATTTTTCCAACTTTTTATAAAATTTAAGTATTATTAAAAGCAAAAAAAATACCTCCGAGTTTTTGACTCGAAGGTACTTATTTTATTTATCTAAAATTATTCAGAAACTTTCTTTAATAAAGCATCAGCCTTATTGATTAAAGTAGCTGGAACTTTTGGACCGATTGAAGCATAGAATTCTTTAATACCTTCAGCTTCTTTCTTCCAAGCAGTATTATCTACTTTTAGAATATCTTTTAGTGTTTCTCTAGAGAAATCAAGACCTGTTAAGTCGATATCTTCTGGCTTTGGAACATAACCAATTGGTGTATCAACAGCATCAACTTCACCATCAATTCTCTTTAGCATCCAATCAAGAACTCTCATATTATCTCCAAATCCTGGCCAAATGAAGTTACCTTCTGCATCTGTTCTGAACCAGTTAACATTGAAGAACTTAGGTTGCTTATCAACTGGAGTCTTAGCACCCATTTCTAACCAGTGAGCGAAGTAATCACCAACATGGTATCCAAAGAATGGTCTCATAGCCATTGGGTCTCTTCTTACTACACCTACAGCACCAGTTGCGGCAGCTGTTGTTTCAGAACCCATAATAGATCCTACGAATACACCATCATCCCATGACTTAGCTTGATATACAAGTGGTACAGTTGTTGGACGACGTCCACCAAAGATAAATGCTGATACTGGAACTGGTTCACCTGTCTTAAATACTGGAGAGATACATGGGCAGTTTTCAGCTGGAGCTGTAAATCTTGAGTTTGGATGAGCTGCTTTAATTTCTTTACCATCAGCATCAACCATACCTGGCCACCATTCTTTTCCTGTCCAATCTACTAGGAAGTCTGGTTTCTTCTTTCCTTCTGCATCTTTCTCTAATGCTTCCCACCATGGTTCCATTGTTTCTGGATTAATAGCAACGTTTGTGAAGATTGTATTCTTTCTTGTTGACATTAATGCATTGTAGTTAGACTTAGAGTTTGTTCCTGGAGCCACACCGAAGAATCCGTTTTCTGGGTTGATAGCATATAATCTACCATCTGGACCTGGCTTAATCCAAGCAATATCATCACCTACTGTGAATACTTCATAACCTTTATCTTTGAAAGCTTTTGGTGGAATTAACATAGCTAAGTTTGTCTTACCACAAGCTGATGGGAATGCAGCACACATATAAACTGTTTCTTTACCTGGTCTCTTAATACCAAGAATTAACATATGTTCAGCCATCCATCCTTCATTCTTACCTTGATATGAAGCAATTCTTAAAGCGAAACATTTCTTTCCTTGAAGAACGTTACCACCATAGTTAGAGTTAACAGAAATAATAGCGTTATCTTCTGGGAATTGACAAATGTATCTATCATCTGGATTTACATCACATTTAGCATGTGTTCCTCTAACGAAATCGTTAGAATCACCTAAAGCATCAAGAACATTCTTACCAACTCTAGCCATAATTCTCATGTTAAGAACTACGTAGATTGAAGATGTAACCTCAATACCAATTTTAGAAATAGCACCACCTACTGGACCCATTGAGTATGGAATAACATACATTGTTTCACCAGCAAATGTTCCTGCCATAATCTTGTTTAACTTTTCGTACATTTCTTTAGGATCGCACCAGTTGTACATTCTTCCAGCATCTTCTTCGTTCTTGCAGCAAATAAATGTTCTAGCTTCAACACGAGCTACATCATTTGGCTTTGTTCTATGAAGTAAGCATCCTGGATGTGTCTTTTCATTTAATCTAACCATGTCGCCTTTAGCAACAGCTTCGTTAGTTAATTGAGTGTAGATCTCTTCTGATCCATCGATCCAAAGAACTTTTGATGGTTTTAATAAGTTGATTCTATCTTGAACGAACTCTAAAACTTTCTTGTTTGTTGTAATTGGTTGATTTTCAATAATCATTTTTCAACACTCCTTTATAAAATATTTTTTATCGATTTCCATTATACCATAGTGATTTATTATTTACCAATATAATTTTTTAAATTATAAACAAAGTTTATATTAGCCATTTTTGTTCTTAAATAAACAATAAAAAATAGGACAAGTTTTATTTAACCTGTCCTATAACGTTTTTACTAATATCTATATAATTTATAGATTAATCCAGCATGCTGCACGAACACCACCATCAGCATCAAGAACGTAGTCGGCGTAGTCGCCTATACCGTCGAAGGCAACGTCCTTCGCTTCGGTACCGTCGGAGTTCTCAGGCGAACGAAGCCAATACCAAGAATAACCACTAATTATACATAATCCTTGGCTCTTTGCATAATCAGTTCCTTTAGCTTGTCTTTCACTATCTGATGAATAATATGTTGTTGCTTCTTCATAAGAAAGTAAGAATAACTTATCACTTGTATTACTACATGCATATGAGTTTGAACTATCTCCTGTTGAGCTTGCACTATTATCTACTGTAGTTGTTTCTATTATTTCTTTTTCTAATGTACTAAATGCTGTTTCATAGAATGTTTCATTTAACCAACTTCTTATATGCGAATACATGTAGTTATTAGCATTAACTGTATCTGTTGTTGGATTTCCTTGATAATCTGTAGCACCACTTCTAGATGATGCTGAATAATAGTAATCTTGTGAATCTAATATTAAATCACTAACAATAAGAGCTTTTCCGTTTTCAGTTTTTAAAATATTCCATTTAACCTTTTCATATTTAAACCAATATGTAGTATTGGTGTTATAACCATTATCTTCTTGGTTTGTATTACCAACTGTAGTATCTGTATTATATGGTCTATATTGCGTAAAATAAACTCCTCTATAATCATTTACGCCATCACTATCATTGTCTATGTCTATATAGTACATAAAACTAGATACTGAACCTGAAATATAATATCCATAATCTGTCCACTTATATAAGTTTGAAGATGTTGGAAGTGTTCCAGCTTTTTCATTTAATGTAGCAATAAGCGTATCATCAGTTACCTTTGTTTGTGGGTATGAACCAAAATA
>CAYZGK010000025.1:3029-12285 GCA_964478025.1 uncultured Christensenella sp. | reverse complement strand
GGTCAAGATTAAAAAATTAAGCCAACACAATTTTATGTAATTGTTTAATTGTAAATACTCAAAAAAACTAATTTGTACTTAAACGCAATTTAGTTCTTCATTTGAGTCCTTTATTTCAATTGACTTTCAATACTCTTAGAGCGAATTTTATTGAGTTTAAATACATATTGTAGTAAAATTTCACTATAATATTGTTTATTAATATGCATGGAGTTTTAATTTATGACTAATGTTTATGAAGTTATAGCCTTTGTTTTATATTTCGTTTTAGTAATCGGAGTAGGTATATATTTCTATATAACAAGCAAAGCAAAAAGTGAAAACGATTATTTCTTAGGTGGCCGTGATATGGGAGGTCTTGTTTCTGCATTATCTGCAGGAGCCTCAGATATGAGTGCCTGGGTTTTAATGGGATTACCAGGTGCAATTTATCTATCAGGAATGGGACAAGTTTGGATTTCAATAGGTTTGTTTATTGGAACAATTTTATCTTGGATTTTTGTAGCTCCTAATTTAAGAAGATACACAATTCAAGCAGATAATGCTATTACTGTTCCTCAATTTTTAACAAATAGATTTAAAGTTAAATCTCCAAGTTTAAGAATATCTAGTTCAGTAGTTTTTGTTGTTGGTTATTTGCTTTATTCTGCATCTAGCGTATATGCGTGTGGTCAATTATTCCATACTTTAATTCCAGCAATAGATGAGATTTGGGCTATGGTGGTTGCGACTGTTATAATTGTATTCTATACATTGCTTGGCGGATATAAGGCTGTTTGTTGGACAGACTTTTTCCAAGGAATGTTAATGCTTATTGCATTGATGATTGTTCCTATTGTTGCTTACATTTTCTTAAAATTAAATGGCACAGTAGAAGGAGCTACAGTTGTAACATCTGAACATTATTATTCATTGCTTTCTTCAGGAAAATTTGACTGGGAATCAGTATCTACAATATTAACAGGTTTAAGTTGGGGCTTAGGATATTTTGGTATGCCTCATATAATTGTTAGATATATGGCAATTAAAAACGAAAAAGAGATGAGAAAGAGCCAAATAATAGGATCAAGCTGGACAGGTCTTATTCTATTAATGGCAACTTTAATGGCACTTGTTGCTCACGAGTATTTAGGTAATAGTTGTGAAGATAGTTCGTCATTAGTCTTTGTTGTTACAGTAAGACAAATTTTTGAAAAAGGTGGCTGGGCATTAATTGGTGGTATTATTATTTCTGCGATAGTCGCTGCTTCTATGTCAACAGCAGATTCTCAATTATTAGCTTCATCAAATGCATTTGCATCTGACGTATATAAAACAGTTATAAAGAAAGATGCAACAGATGATAAAATTTTAAAGATAGGAAGAATTGCAGTTGTTGTTGTATCTGTTCTTGCCTTAGTTATAGCTATATTTGTTCATAAGTTTAACTTAGGTGGAATTATGGAACTAGTATCTGCTGCATGGTCAATATTTGGTGCTTCCTTTGGACCTGCTGTACTTCTTTCATTATTCTGGAGAAGATTTAACTATAAAGGTGCTGTATCTTCAATTGTTACAGGTTTTGTAGTATCTGTTCTTTGGATGGTTTTATTTGATTTAGATAGATATGGATTTAACTCATTAATCTACAATACAAACCTATATGAAATAATTCCAGGATTTATATTAAGTATTGTTGTAGCCGTTGTAGTATCTTTACTTACAGAGGAGCCAAGTGACGAGGTAACTGCTGTATTTGATAAAGTTAAAGCTATGAGAAAAGATAAAAAACTTCAAGAATTAGAAGATGTAGAGTTAGCTAATAGCAATAAATAAAAAGTAAGAAAATGCTCTCTAGTAAAAATAGGGGGCATTTTTTATGCATAAAAAATACAAAAAAGTCTATTTTATAAAATTCAATTTTTTTATATAATTATTATGCGCTACAAAAGGGAAAATATAAGGAGAAAATTATGAAAGCGGAAGAAATTCTTCAAAAAATGACAATTAAGGAAAAATTAATGCTAACATCTGGTAAAGATTTTTGGCATTTAATGGGATTTGAGCAATATGATGTTCCATCGATTATGGTTACAGATGGACCTCATGGATTAAGAAAGAAAGTTGGCAAAGGTATGGGAATAGGAGATGCTGTTCCTTCAACCGCTTTTCCAACAGCTTCATGTTCTGCATGTTCTTGGGATAAAGATTTATTAAAGAAAATGGGCAACGCAATGGGCGAAGAATGCGTCCAAGAAAATGTGTCTGTAATCTTAGGACCTGGTGTAAATATGAAAAGAAGTCCACTTTGTGGAAGAAACTTTGAGTATTTTTCAGAAGATCCAGTTCTTGCAGGCGAGATGGCAGCAGCTCTTATTAATGGTGTTCAAGAAAAAGGAGTTGGAACTTCACTAAAGCACTTTGCCGTAAACAACCAAGAAACTTTTAGAATGACAGGCTCTTCAAATCTTGATGAAAGAACATTAAGAGAATATTATTTAAAGCCATTTGAAATTGCAGTAAAGAAGTCTCAACCATATACCATTATGACTTCATATAACAAGGTTAATAACATACCTGCTTCAGGAAATGCTCATTTAATGAAAGATATTTTAAGAAATGAATGGGGATTTGAAGGTTTGGCTATGACAGACTGGGGTGGTGGACATTGCCACTATGAAGATTTAAATGGTGGACTAGATCTTGAGATGCCAGGTAATAGTCAATTATATCTAAAGGAAACACTAAAGGCTTATAAGGCAGGAAAGATTTCTGAAGAAACAATAAATGAAGCTGCATTAAGAGTTTTAAAATTAATAGAAAAAACTGGAAAATTAGCAAAAGAGACTAACTATAAATATGACATAAACGAACATCATCAAATTGCAAAAGATGTTGCTTTAGGTAGTATTGTTTTATTAAAAAATTCAAAGAAATTACTTCCATTAAGTAAAGATAAAAAACCTTTAATTATTGGTGAGATGGCAGAAAAGCCAAGATATCAAGGAGCTGGTTCTTCTCATTTAAATCCACAAAAACTAGATACATTCTTGCAAGTTTTAAAAGAAGAGGGTATAAACTTTGATTATGCTAAAGGTTATGATGTAGCAAATGTTAAGAGTGAAGAGTTTATAAAAGAGGCCGTAGATAAAGTAGAGAGTAGTAGACCAACAATTTTATTTATTGGACTTACAGACGATTATGAGTCAGAAGGCTCAGATAGATTAACAATGTCAATGCCTAAGACTCACATAAAATTAGCACAAGAAGTTTTAGCAAAAAGTGAAAATGTTGTTATTGTATTATCTAGTGGCTCTCCAGTTGAACTTCCTTTTGAAAAAGATGCAAATGCAATAATTGATGCATATCTTGCAGGTCAAGCTGGGGCTTCTGCATTACTTGATATTATTTATGGAAAAGTATCTCCATCAGGAAAACTTGCTGAAACATGGCCATTATCTAAAGACGATGTTCCTTGTTCTAATGAATATGCATTAGTTGAGAGAAATCAAGTAAATTATAGAGAAGGGTTCTTTGTTGGATATAGATACTTTAATACTGCAAAAGTTAATGTTCAATATCCATTTGGCTATGGACTTTCTTATACAGATTTTGAATATAGCAATTTAAAAGTAGAAAAAGACAAGGTAAGTGTAGATGTTAAAAATATAGGAGATGTGGACGGAGCTGAGATTGTTCAATTATACATTTCAAATAAAACAAAAGCTTCAATCTTTGCTGAAAGTGAATTAAAGAATTTTGCTAAGGTATTTTTAAAGGCTGGAGAAACAAAAACTATAACCATGGAAATTAAAGATAGCGACTTTATGTTTTATTCTTTAGAGAAAAATAAATATGTTATGGCAGAAGGTACATATGAAATACAAGTTGGTGCTTCATCTAGAGATATTAGATTAAAAGAAGACATCAAGAAAGATGGCGAAAAAATAAATGAACTTACAAAATATGAAGGTTCATGGTATACAACATTTAATGGAAAACCTACTGATGAAGATTTTAAGTTATTAGGTATGGAAGCTGTTAAAGAAGTTGCTCCAAAGAAGGGAGATTATACGCTAGAAAATACAGCAACAGATGTTATGGCTTCAGGGTTTGGTAAGTTCTTCCATGGAATAATGTTGGTTGCAGTAAGGGCAGCTCTTGGAATAAAGAAGAGCGAACAAGATTTAATACAAAATAAGATGATGATAGATTCAGCATTAAACATTTCATTTAGAGGTATGAGCGCAATGAGTAATGGTATTATGCAATTATGGCTTGCGTCGTTCCTGGTTAAATGCTGTAACGGATTTTCAAAGCCAAGCAAAAAGAATTAAAAAGTAAGTTGCTCGATTAAAAGTCGGGCAATTTTATAAGGAGAAAATATGAAAGTATTATTAATTAACGGAAGCCCTGATTTTAACGGATGTATAGCAAGAGCTTTAAAGGAAGTGTCAGATACATTAAATAATGAGGGCATAGAGACCGAAACTATAAATATAGGCAAAAAAGATATTAGAGGATGCATAGGATGCAGATCATGTTTTAAAAATGGTAAATGCGTATTTGACGATATAGTAAATGAAGTAGCACCAAAATTTATAGAAGCCGATGGATTAGTTATAGGATCTCCTGTTTATTATGCATCTCCAAATGGAACTATGCTTTCATTTTTAGATAGATTATTTTATAGTACATCAAAAGTAGACAAATCTATGAAAGTAGGGGCGAGTGTAGTTTCTGCAAGAAGAGCTGGAACAACAGCCTCATTTGATGTATTAAATAAATATTTTACAATTTCTAATATGCCTATTGTTTCATCTCAATATTGGAATGGTGTTCATGGTTATACAAAAGAAGATGTTGAAAAAGATGAAGAAGGCTTACAAACAATGCGAGTTTTAGCAAGAAATATGGCATTTTTAATTAAGTCTATAAATTTAGGAAAAGAAAAATATGGATTGCCTGAAAAAGAAGCGCACCATAAGTGGACAAATTTTATATAAAATGTGAGTAATTAAAAAATAGCCTCTTTGAATCAAGTTTCAAAGAGGCTGTATTTTTTTTATTTAGTTCCGTATAATCTATCTCCTGCATCTCCAAGACCTGGAAGAATATAGAAGTTTTCATTTAATTCTCTGTCTAGTGTAGATAAAAATACTTTTACATCAGGATGAGTTTCAGCAACCTTTGCAACGCCAACTGGAGCTCCAATAATACTCATTAGAGTAATATCCTTACAACCACGATTTTTTAATTCTTGAATGGCATCACAAGCAGAGCCACCTGTTGCAAGCATTGGGTCGATAAGAATAACTTTCATTTTTTCAATACCATCTGGAAGTTTGCAATAGTATGAAATTGGAGTAGCAGTTTTTTCATCTCTATACATACCAATATGTCCAACTTTAGCAGTAGGAAGAAGAGTATGGATACCGTTAACCATACCAAGACCAGCACGTAAAATAGGAACAAGGGCAATAGATTTTTCAACTATTCTTTCTTGCATACATTTTTCAAGTGGAGTTTCAACTTCAACCATATGAGTAGGAACATCTTTTAATACTTCATAAGCCATAATGGTTGTAATTTCTTCAATTAATTCTCTAAAATCCTTCATTCCAGTGTTTTTGTCTCTTAAAATAGAAACTTTATGACGAATTAAAGGATGATCAAAAATCATAACATTTTTATAATCTTTCATATAATACCTCTTTATATTATTTTTCCTTAATAATTATACTAATATAGAAAAAAGTTAACAAGATAAATAATTTTCATAAAAAGCTACAATTAATAAAAATATACAAGAATATTCAAAACTTATGCATAATTATTCGTATATATTCATAAATTTTTGCATAAAATGTTCTTTTTATATTTTTTATGAAAAATAAATTGCCAAATTAAAAATATAGTAGTTTAATAAATGTATAAAAATTAAATCGGAGGATTTTAAAAATGAAAAAGACATTATTAACAATTTTAGTTGTTTCAATTTTAGTTGTTTCATGCGTACTTGGCGTTGCATGTACAAAAACTAAATATACAATAGGTACACAATCAGGAACTACAGGACAATATTATATTGAAGGTAATAGTGATTATCCAGGTTTTTCAAATGTTAAATGTTCAGCATATACAAACGCAGGTCTTGCTGTTACGGATATGAAAAATGGTAACATTAATGCAGTTTGTGTTGACTCTGCTCCAGCGGACTTCTTAGTAAAATCTATAGAAGGCATTAAAGTTATAGATATTCCTCTAACAGATGAAAAGTATGCTTTTGCTGTAAATAAATCAAAAACTGATTTATTAACAAAAATTAACGAAATCTTATCTTCAACAGAGTTTGCAACAGCAAAAGAAGGTATAATGAATAAATACTTTAATGGCGCAGAAGTTGAGGGAGTTACTGCATTAACAACAGCAGATGCTTCTAAAGAAGCTACACAATTAGTAGTTGCAACAAATGCAGAATTTGCTCCATTTGAATACAAAATTGGAGATAAGTTTGCAGGAATTGATATGGAAATTGCTGCTTATGTTGCAAATAAGTTAGGTATGGAATTAGTAGTCCTAGATATGGAATTTGATTCAGTTGTAACATCAGTTGCAAGTACAAAAGACGAAGATGCTCTTATTGATGTTGGTATGGCTGGATTAACAGTAACTGAAGAGCGTAAACAATCTGTTAACTTTACAAATTCATATTATACAGCTTCACAAAAGTTAGTAGTTTTAGCTTCTGATACAAGTTATGATAATTGTAAAACAGCAGCTGATGTAGAAGCAGTTATTAAATCTAAATAATTTATGAATTTTTTAATTAGCGCAGCCCAGTGGGATTTGTTTTGGAAGCAATTTGCAATAAAAGGCGCTTATAGAACAGTTCTATCAGGGTTGCAAGTAACATTAGAAATTGCTGTATTTGGCTTAATTATAGGTATCGTTATCGGTACCTTAATTGCCGTTGTAAAGGTAATTCCATCAAATAATTGGTTTAGCAAAATATTAAAAACTTTAGCAGATATTTATGTTGGATTATTTAGAGGAACACCGATGGTAGTTCAATTACTTATTGGATACTTTGTTCTATTTCCAGCATTAGGCATAAAGGGAATAACAAATTTAAATGTAATATCCGCTATTGTAATTTTCGGAATGAATTCAGGTGCGTACGTATCTGAGATAATGAGATCTGGAATTCAGTCAGTTGACCCAGGACAACTAGAGGCCGCTAGAGCTTTAGGATTGCCATTTGGTACTTCTATGTTAAAGGTTGTAATTCCACAAGCTATTAAAAATATTTTGCCAACTTTAGGAAACGAATTTATTTCCCTAGTTAAGGAAACTTCAGTTGTATCGTTTATTGCCGTTGTTGATTTAACAAAAGCATTTAAACAAATAGGTGATGCAAACTATTCGTATATGGTTCCTTATTTAATGTTAGCTTTAGTATATCTTGTACTTGTATACTTAATTACGCTTCTTGTTAAACTATTAGAAAGGAGGATGAAAAAGAGTGATAGAAGAAATTGATTTAGAAAAAGTTGAAGATAATGCTCCAATCATCTCCGTAAAAGGTTTAATAAAAAGCTTTGGAAAGTTAAATGTTTTAAAGGGAATTGATTTAGATGTTTATAAGGGTGAGAAAATTGCCATTATTGGACCTTCAGGTTCTGGTAAATCTACATTCTTAAGATGCTTAAACTGCCTTGAAGATCCAAATGGTGGTTCCATTTTCTTTGATGGTGATGATATTGCAGATGTTAAGGTAGATATAAATAAACATAGAGAAAATATAGGAATGGTATTCCAACACTTTAATTTATTTAATAACCTAACAGTTAAAGAAAATATAATGTTAGCACCAGTAACTTTAGCAAAAAAGAAAAATAAGAAAAACTTTTGGATTAATCTATATAACAAGGTATTTAAAAAGAATGTGCCTTTATATAACGTGCTACCTGTTAAGGAAGCTAAAAAAGAGGCTGAAGAAAATGCATTAAAGCTTTTAGAGAGAATAGATTTAAAAGATAAGGCCGATGTTTATCCATCCACATTATCTGGTGGTCAAAAACAAAGAATAGCCATAATTAGGGCTCTTGCTATGAATCCAAAGGTTATGCTTTTTGATGAGCCTACATCTGCTTTAGATCCTGAGATGGTTGGAGAGGTTCTAGACCTTATAAAAGAGGTAGCAGATTCTGGTATGACAATGCTTATTGTAACTCATGAAATGGGATTTGCAAAAAATGTAGCTTCTAAAGTTTTATTTATGGATGAGGGTGTTATAAAGGAACAAGGAACACCTCAAGAAATTTTTGAAAAACCAGAAAGTTCAAGACTTCAAGAATTCTTAAAAAAGGTTCTATAAAAAATTAAAAGTATAAAAATTAAAGGAAGGCGTAAATTGTATGATTTATGCCTTTTTTATATCAAAAATTGACAAAATCAAAGATTTTTATCAAAAAAAAGCAAAGTAAAATTGCAAAAAAAAGCAAAGTAAAATTGCAAAAAAAAGCAAAATTGTATTGAAATAAAAGACATTTGCATATATAATAAAAGAGGTGAAAATGATGAATGATTATTATAAAAGAATAGTAGATGATATATTAGATTTAAAACTTCGTGCTTTTGGTGCAGTAAATATTGTAGGCCCTAAGTGGTGTGGAAAAACAAGTACTGCTTTACAAAAGGCAAAAAGTAAGTTGATGCTTCAAAAAGATCCTAATAAAGAGGGGCTAATTTATACGGCCAAGATAAATCCATCTTTACTTCTTGACGGGGAACAACCAAAACTTATTGATGAATGGCAAGACGCTCCAACTTTATGGGATGCGGTTAGGTCTTACTGTGATGAAAATCATGGGCAGGGACATTTTATTCTTACTGGTTCAACTTCAAAAAAAGTAGAAACAAGTCATACTGGAACTGGAAGAATTTCTACTATGAAAATGTATCCAATGAGTTTGTATGAATCAAAAGAATCTAATGGTCAGGTTTCTTTAATGGATTTGTTTGATAAAAAAGAAAATCTTGAAAATGGGTGCAAATCTAGTATGAAAATAGAAGATATTATATATGCTGCATGTCGTGGTGGTTGGCCAGAAAGTGTTTTAATGAACGATAAGGAAGCAAGTCTTTTAATTCCAAAAGATTATTTTGAGCAAATATATAAAAAGGATATTTTTAGTGTTGATGATATTAAAAGAAATTCACAAACAATGAAAGCTTTACTAAAGAGTTATGCAAGAAATATTTCTACATTAGC
>CAYZGK010000025.1:0-2929 GCA_964478025.1 uncultured Christensenella sp. | reverse complement strand
AATTAGGTAGTTTTGAAATAGATGAAGGAGCAGCTCATTTAAATGAAATAGAAAAATTAATTAGCAACCATAACAAAGAATCTAAAAATCAAATAAGAATGCCTGATTTAAAGATTGTAATAACAGGATATCCATATGGCGGCAAAAGAGAAGATGGAGTTTTTGTAATACCAATTGGATGTTTAAAAAATTAAATTATAATTCTTCGTCAGTAATTACTTTAAATCCGTTATCTAAAAGAAGTTGAGCAGTAATTCCATTTCCTGGAATTTTATTTCCACTAAAAGTTCCATCATAAATTAAGCCTTTCCCGCATGATGGGCTCTTTGCTTTTAAAACTGCAAACTCTATATTATTTTCTTTGGCTAATTTTAAGGCGTTTTCAGCACCTTTTTTATATTCTTCAGTAATATCTACACCTTTTGATGAAATAACCTTTCCGTTGACAATTTCGCCCGGATCTCTTGGTGTTGGAAGACCACCATCTTGCTCTGGGCAAATCGGAATAATGTTATAATCTTTAGATAAAGCTAAAACCTTATCACATTTACAGTTATCACCTTTATATCTACAGTTGTATCCTAATAAACATTTACTAACTAATATATTCATTTTTTGTACCTCTTATGATTATTATAAAAAAAACCGACCATTTATTCAAATGGTCGGAAAGTTTTTATAATTTATAAATTACTCTTCGCTTGGTTTGTCTTCTTCTTTTGGTTCAGAATCTTCAGCAATAGTAATTTTTGCATCTACTGGAACATCTTTTGCAGATTCAGCAGCAGCAGATAATCCATCAATAGAATCTTCGTTCTTGTTTGACTTAAAGTTAGCGATTAAGTTTGTAATAATACCAACAATCATAGCAACAGCTAGTGATGTAACTGTTATTTTTCCAAATTGTAATTCAAGTCCACCAATACCACAAACTAGAATAGAAGCTACAACGAATAAGTTCTTGTTATCTCCTAAATCTACTTTCTTTAACATTTGTAAACCTGATACAGCAATGAAACCATATAAAGCGATACAAGCACCACCCATTACGCATTTTGGAATAGAGTTAATTAAAGCTACGAATGGTGATACAAATGAAAGTAATATACAACCAACAGCAGCTGTGAATATTGAAACAATTGAAGCATTTCCTGTGATAGCTACACAACCAATAGATTCACCATAAGTTGTATTAGCGGCACCACCAACTATACCACCAACGATAGAACCAACACCATCACCTAATAATGTCTTATCTAGACCTGGATCAGTAATTAAATCTTTTTCAATAATACTAGATAAGTTCTTGTGGTCTGCAACGTGTTGAGCAAGTTCAACAACACCGATAGGGATGAAGATTATAGCAAGTGAAGCAATTGCAGCACCATCAATATGAGAAGCTTCTGGATGTTGTATTGCCATAAGGAATGTGAACTTAGGATAATCTAAGATACTTGTAAATCTAAATGGAGCTAATGCCTTGAATGATTCAAAACTTAAAATTTGCATATATTCAACTTTTGCTGCCATACCAATAAGAGTAAATATAAGTGCTAATAAGTAACCTGCGCCAATACCAACAATGAAAGGTATTAACTTAATTGTTTTTCCGCCTCTTATAGAAGCAACAACAATAATAGCAAATGTAACTAATGCACAAAGTATAGATAGTAAATTATAGTTAGATCCACCATTTGTCATAGCCCAAGATGTTGCTGTTCCAGATAATGATAATCCGATTAAAGCAACGATAGGTCCAATAATAACTGGAGGAAGAAGTTTGTTAACCCATTTAGAACCTACAACCTTTATAATTAAAGCCATAACTACATAAACAAGTCCTGCAAAAGTAATACCAATAATTACACCCCAGTATCCATAACCTGCACCTAATGTTGCAGAATATGCTCCTAAGAAAGTGAAAGAACTTCCTAAGAATACAGGGCTTCTACCTTTTGTGAATAAGATGTAAACTATAGTACCAAATCCTGCACCACATAAAGCAGCGGCTGCATCAAAAACACAATCAGAGTATGTGCTCATGATTATAGGAACAAGAAGTGTTGCTGCCATGATGGCAATCATTTGTTGAAAAGCAAATACGATTGTTTCGCCAATAGGTGGCTTGTCTTGAATGTCGTAAATTAATTTCATATAAAATCTCCTTATTATATATTATTTATTTTTTTCCTTATTCTTTATCCCAAAGTTCTACATTAGTCTTGCCATCAATGGATTTTAAATTAACAGCAATAAGTTCTTTTTTAGAAGTTGGAATATTTTTTCCAATAAAATCTCCTCTTATTGGAAGTTCTCTATGTCCTCTATCTACAAGGACTGCGAGCATAATTCTATTAGGTCTACCTTTTGAGAATATACCTTCAATAGCAGCACGGATTGTTCTACCTGTAAAAATTACATCATCAACAAGGATGATATCTTTTCCTTGAATAGGGAACCCAAAATTTGTTTGGTTTAATACAGCATTATCGTTAACAGTTGTTAAATCATCTCTATAAAGGGAAATATCTATTTGACCAGTAAGGACTTCTGTGTCTGCAAATTTTTTTATATTAGCGGCAATTGTTTCAGAAAGAGGAACGCCCCTTGTTTTTATGCCTACTAAAACAACATTGGATAAATCACAATTTTCAATAATTTCATGAGATAAGCGTTTTAATGCTTTGTCAATTTCTATCTCTGTTAGTATTTCAGCCTTAAATCTCATGTCTTACCCCGAAAAAAATAGCCCTGTTGTGATACAACAAGACTACAATAATTTACAAAGTCTACATAATTATTATTGTCTTATTAATATCCCGTATTAACCTTAAAGACTACTTATTGTTGTTATTCTACCACTCATTAAAAGGTAGAGCAAGAAAAATATAATAATATTAAAGGAAGGTTGTGTGTGAAATATAAAAAA
>CAYZGK010000024.1:0-12839 GCA_964478025.1 uncultured Christensenella sp. | reverse complement strand
AAAATTATCCCTTTTCTTTATGCTCTGTGTTTATTGATAAAAAAAAATGTGCATGCTAAAATATATGTATAATTTAAAGTAGGTAGGATATTATGGGTTTAAAGACACTTCAAAAGCAAGCTTTGGAATTAAATGATGTTGCATCAATGGTTAAACTTGGCAAAATATATTTGCTTGGTATTGGTGTAGATAAAAACGAAAAAGAAGCATATAAGTGGTTTGAAAAAGCTTCAAACATGTCTAATGCAGAAGCTAAGACCTTTATAGCATATATGTATTTAAATGGAATCGTAGTAAAGCAAGACGATAAAAAGGCAGTTGAGTTTTATAAAAGAGCAGCAGACCTTGGAGATCCTGTTGCTTGTTATACGGTAGGACTTATTTATAAAAAAGGTTTAATTGACCAAGATCCCAATCCTAAAATGGCACAAAAGTATTTTGAACTTGGAGCAGAAAAAGGTAATACAGGTGCAAAATATGAATTATCTATTGAAGAGGCAAGAGAAGCTTTTAATCAAATAAAAAGCATAGATCCTATAAAACAAGAAGAAGGATATAAGACTCTTTTAAAGTTAGAGCCAATATATAAGGCAGCAGCGGATAATGGTATTATTACTGCAAAGTATGCACTTGGTGTAATTTATGCAAAATCTAAAGATAAGGAAAAACAAAAATTAGCAGCTCCTATTTTTGAAGAGTGCGTTCAAAGTAATATCAATTCTGCTTATATGGCACTAGGTTATGTTTATGATTTAGGAATAGGTGTAGATGTAGATTATTGGAAGAGTTTTGAATGTTATGAAAAAGCTTATAGAAAAGGTAATAAAAAGGCAATACTAAATATAATTTATGCAAACATAATGGGACTTGGCTGTACTCAAAACTTTACAAGTGCTATTAATTTAGCAAGAGATGCAGTTAACTCTGGAATAAAAGAAGCTAACTATTTTGCAGGCATTTTGTTTAAGCATGGATTTGGCGTTGAAAAAAATGTAGATAAAGCTGAAGAATTATTTGGCTATGCAGCAGATGCTGGTTTTGGCCCAGCTGTTTATCAACTTGGACTTTTGGCAGATCCATTCCATGGAATGGGAAATGATGAAAAGGTTGCTGTTAGCAATTATAAAAAAGCATATGAACTTGGCATTTTAGATGCTGGAGCTGAACTTGCTAGAATTATTTACACAAAGGATAAAACTAAAGGTCTTAAAGAGTTAACTAATCTTGCAAATAGTAAATCTACAAGAGCAAATGAATATTTAGCAGTAAAATTTGAAGAAGGAGATGGAGTTGCAAAAGACTTAAATAAATCTCGCATTTACTATAAGGAAGCTGCTAAACTTGGTTCAAAGCTTGCTGTTGAGCATTTGTTAGATGAAGCAATAAAGACATCTAATAAAGATGATGAACTTTTATATAAATCAATGAAACTTGAAGGTGGAGATACAAAAGAGTATGCCGCTTTTGCAAAAGAGTGTAAGGAATTTAGTAGATTTGAACTTGCAGCATATTGGTATGCAATGGCTGCTGATGTTACAAAGGACGAAAATAGAATAAATAAGATAGAAAATATGCTTTCAAAGGAATATGAAAAAGGCCAAGATGGCATTTGGACTAAGAAGGCATAAATGAGAATAATACTAGCATCTGCATCTCCAAGACGAAAAGAACTTATAAGTAAGATTTTTGATAACGTGGAGTTTATGCCACAAAATGTGGATGAAAATATAAAGGAAAATAATCCAAAAGAACTAGTAAAAAAACTATCTTTAAAGAAGTTAAATAACCTAGATTTAAAATATCCAGATTCTTTAATAATTAGTGCAGACACGATAGTTGTTTTTAATAACAAGGTTTATGGAAAACCAAAAGATGTAGAGGATGCTGTTAGAATATTAAGTGAGTTAAATGGAAATACTCACATAGTATACACAGGCGTTTGTATATACTTTAATGGGAATAAGGATGTATTTGTTGAAGAATCTAAGGTAACCTTTAAGCAAATGACACCTGAATATATAAGAAAGTATGTTGATGAGAAAAAGCCTTTAGATAAAGCTGGCGCTTATGGCGTACAAGATAATGAGGTTGTTAAAAGTTTTGAAGGAAGTTATACTAATATAGTAGGTTTGCCAGTAGAAAGATTAGAAAACGAACTTAAGAAAATAGGAGCTATTAAATGAAAAGTATTCAATTAGTAATAGATATAGGCAGTAAGTTTACAACAATAGCACAAGAACAAAAGGGTTTTGTTTTAAAGGATGCATCACTTGTTTATGTTGCAAGTAAAGGTAACAAAATTGAACTTATAGATTGTGGTAGAAATGTTGCTAATTATGTTGGACGTACTTCTCAAAATGAACAAATAATTGCCCCTATAAAAGAAGGTGCTATATTCCATGAAAGAGCAGCTGTTTTAATGTATAGATATTACTTAAATAAAGTTGTAAGTTCAAAATCTTTAATAAAGCCAAGAATAAAAGCAATTGCATGTGTTTCATGTGGCCTTACTAATGCACAAAAACATGATATTGAGGTTGTTTTAACTAAAGCGGGTGTATCAGAGGTTGTTGTTCTTGAATCACCTCTTGCAGTTTATGCAAGTTCAAATGATGGAACTGCACAATGTATAGTAGATATTGGTGATACAAAAACAGAGATAGCAGTTGTTAAAAAAGATGGAATAGTATCAGGTTGTACTGTAAATATTGGTGGTAAAACATTTAACCAAGCAATAGCTGATCAACTTTTAGATAATCAACGTTGTAAATTAGCTCCAGCAAACATTGAAAAAATAAAAAAAGAGATGGCATCGCTATCAGATAATGTAAGATTAGTCGTAAATGAAAATGTAACAATTTTAGGAAGTTCTGAAATGAAGCAAATTCAAATACACTCATCAGATGTAAAAGTTGCAATAGAGCCTCTTGTTAAAAATATATGTACAGTAATTTTATCTATATTAACTCAAACACCAGAAAATATAGCAAATGAGGTTGCCTTAAATGGTATTTTACTTTGTGGTGGTTCATCAAGAATGGATGGAATTTGTGAATACATAGCAAATGAAGTTGGACTTCCTGTAAGAAAATTAGAAAATCCTGAGAACGCTATAATACTTGGTGGTATGTACTATATAATGCACAAAAATCAATTAGCAAGTTTATTAAATATTGTTAATTTAAAATAAATTAGTAATTAAAAAAATACTTTATTCTTTTATATTGATTCTGGATTTTCTAGTAAATCTTCAATACTGCAACCAAGTGCATGGGATAATTTATATAGAGTTTGTCCTTGTGCTTTATCTATATCATTTACTTTTTGCTCATAAAGTTGAATTGAACGAAGGTTAACGCTAGAGAGTTTAGAAAGTTGTGATTGCGAAAGATGTCTACTTTCGCGAATTCTATGAAGTTTTGTATCCATTATGCGCTCATTATATTTTTCATCCATTGATTCGAAAAATCTACTGATATCCATTTCATGGAAAACAGTGTACATTGAAATTATTTCACTAAGAGAAATTCTTTCAAAAATATTTTTAAATCTTTTTGCTGTATACCATTGATACTGTGCTATTGCCCAACCGGCCCAATATTCTTTAGAGCGCTTGCCTGAAAAAACAGGTTCAGGTAAATTTTTATTAGGATATATATTGTTTAGAATATCCCTTACTAGTTCCACTCCAGATTTACCAGAAATAATAGTTGGATTTCCACACTCAAATTGAGTAGAGAAATTAGAGTTTACAAAAAGCTTAGCAAATAAATTAGGCTCAAGGTTGCATACATTTATTGCATAATCAAAAGCATTTGCTAAATTGTTTATAGCATCATTCAAATATAATTCGCTGTATGCGTGGATCGTCATTTTTTATTTCCTCTCTTAGTATATCCATAACAAATATGTCATCTTTGTATGAAGGAGATTTTTTTATTTCTTTTTGATATGTAGCTCTTGCGCTTAAGTCCCTTGATAAAAATTTAGGGTAATATTCTTCCTTGTTAACAACTTCTGCATCAACAAATTTTATATTTTTAAAAGCTTTTTCAGATATAAGAGCAGTTTGTATGCCAAGTTTTCCAAGTTTTAAAGCTTGATTAAGCCCTCGTAGTGGCAACGTGTTACTTACAAATGATTGAGCATAAGAAAAATATGAATCATCCGCCCTATAGCCTATAACTACATCATAGTTAGATAAATCTATTAAGAAGTGTTCAATTATGTAATTTTTTGCATCAATTGCTATTTCATCTTGAAGTGTAAATATGCGATTTTTTAGTAAAAGTGCAATCCAATTTAATACACTATGTTTTCCATCAAGAAGATTTAAAACATTTAAACCATCTAAATTAAAATCATATTTATTTACAAAGCCATTCTTGTTTTCTTTGCACGCCCACTGTTTTGCCATTTCTAAACTTTCAGTGCAGTAAAATCCTTGTCCATAATCATTATGAGGCTTTTCTAAAGAATAAATAGGAGTTTTAATTATATGATCAGAACCATGTAATAATCTAATAATAGGCATAGGTTATCTCCTTTATGTATTATAATTGTATCATTGCAATGATATAGTTTCAAGTGTTTTTAGAATCTATACAATAGGCATTAATGAGTTAGATATGTTATTTTTAGGGTTTACCCATAAAATAACTTGCGTGTTATTTGTAGGTTAAATAAGAGGCGTTTAATTGGGATAATGTTTTTATTGTTTTTACTTAGTACTATTTATTATAATAAATAAGAGGATTTTTATGTATATTGGTGTAGATATTGGTGGAACTAATGTAAAAATTGGAATTGTTACAAAGACAGGAAGAGTTATTGATTCAATGTCTTTTAAAACAAATATGCCAAAATCTGCAGATACTTTAATTGATGAAATTATACAAAATATAAAAAGCCTTATTTTGCAAGATAATTTAAAATTAGAGGATATAAATGCGATAGGTTTTGGAATTCCAGGACTTATAGATTCAAAAAATGGGATAATACTTAAAGCTGCAAATTTAGGTTGGTCTAAAGTAGATTTTTTAAGAAAGTTTAATAGTAAATTAAATATTCCAGCAAAGATTGAAAATGATGCAAATTGTGCTCTTTTAGGAGAAGCAAAATTTGGCGTTGCTAAAAACTTTAAAAATTTAATTTTAATAACACTTGGCACTGGAATTGGTTCTTCAATTATGGTTGATGGTAAATTGCTCCCAGGAAATAGTTTTAATGGAGAGTGTGGCCATATGGTAATAAATAAAGATGGAGAAGAATGTCCCTGCGGAAGAAGGGGATGCTGGGAAAGATATGCCTCTGCCTCAGCTCTTACTCGAAAAACTATATTAGTAGCAAAAGAGCATCCAGAGAGTAAAATAAACGATATAATAAGAAAGTGGAACGGACAAGTCTCTGCCATAACTACATTTAATGCAGCAAAGTTAGGAGATACAGTTGCTAAAAAATTAGTTAATGAATATATAGATAATGTTACATGTGGTCTTGTAAATCTTGCATGGATTTTTCACCCAGAATGTTTTATTATCGCAGGTGGCGTTGCAAACGAGGGTGGAGATTTTATTGCACTTTTACAAAATAAAATGGATAATTTTGTTAGAGAAAACGATTTTTATCCAAGTATAGAAATTAAGAAAACAGTTTTAGGAAGAAACTTGGGCATTGTAGGTGCTGCAAGTTTGGTTATGTAATATGGATAATAAGTTAAAAGAAATTTTATTAAATGTAGATAGACCCGCAAGATATGTAGGCGGTGAGTTTAATATGCCAGACATGAATAAAGCGTGCACTGAGCGAGTTTGTATTTGCTTTAGTGATAAATATGAAATAGGCATGTCAAACATTGGTATTCGTATTTTATATCATATGCTAAATGATATGGAAAACGTTGTAGCTGAAAGATGTTTCGCGCCAGATTTAGATCTAGCAGGAAAATTAAAAGAGCATAATATGCCACTATTTTCACTCGAGACTAAAAAGCCTTTGAAAGATTTTGATTTAATAGGATTTTCAGTTCAGTTTGAACTACAATTTACAAATATAGTTTACATGCTTGATTTAGCTGGATTTCCTTATTTTGCTAAAGATAGAGATGAATCCTTCCCGCTTTTAGTTGCAGGTGGTCCATGTTCTGTAAATCCAATGCCTTATGCTCCATTTTTTGATGCAATTTTAGTTGGAGATGGAGAAGAAAATTTATATAACTTAACTAAACTTCACATGGAACTTAAAGATAAGCATTTAACAAAACTTGAGTTTTTAAAAATTGCAAGTGAAAAGTTTGATGGTATTTATGTACCACAATTACATAATAAGACTAAAAGAGCAGTTGTTAAAGATTTAGATAAAGCATATTTCCCAACAAAAGTTTTAGTTCCAAATTGTCAAATTGTACATGATAGAGCAACAATTGAACTATTTAGAGGTTGTGCTAATGGTTGTAGATTCTGCCAAGCTTGTTTTTACTATAGACCAATAAGAGAAAGAAAAGTAGATACATTAGTTGAATATGCCAAAGAGCTTATGGATAACACTGGGTATGAAGAGCTAAGTTTATCTAGCTTATCTACATCTGACTATTCAGAATTAAAGGAACTTGTTGATAGAGTTAAAAAAGAAACAGATGAAAGAAAGGTAAAACTTGCTGTACCATCATTAAGACTTGATTCGTTTGAAGCCGAGATTTATGAAGAGTTAAATGGAGCCTCGCTAACTTTTGCACCAGAAGCTGGAACTCAAAGACTTAGAAATGTAATAAATAAGAACATAACAGAAGAAGATATTGAAAGAGCATTTGAAGGCGCTATGAAAAATAACGTTAAAAATGTAAAGTTATATTTTATGATAGGTCTTCCAACTGAGACAAAAGAAGACTTAGATGGAATCGCAAGTATTGCAAAGCTTGCGCTTTTAATGCATAAAAAATATGGTACTTCAAAAATTATAAATATAACGGTGTCAACATCTGTGTTTATTCCAAAGCCACTAACACCTTTCCAATGGGAAAAACAAATAGATATAGGCGAGATGCTTGAAAAGCAAAAATACTTACAAGAAATTTTAAGAATAAAAAATGTAAAGTATAACTGGCATGGAGCAGAATCATCAGTGCTTGAAGGCGTTTTTGCTAGAGGTGATGAAAAACTAGCCCCTGTAATTGTTAAAGCTTATGAAAAAGGCTGCGTTTTTGATAGCTGGAGTGAAAACTTTGATTTTAATAAATGGATGGAAGCATTTAATGAATGTGGTATAGATACTTCATACTATACAGGAGCAATTGAGGAGGATAGAGAACTTCCTTGGGATGTAATAGATAATGGTGTAACTAAAAAATATTTATTAAAAGAAAAGCATTTAGCGTATGATGAAAAACCTACTCCTAATTGTTTACATAATTGTAATGGATGCGGAGCAAATAAACTAGGAAGGTGTTTTTTAAAATGATTATAGTTATTAAACATGTTAAAGCCGGAGATTTTGCTTTTGTTTCACATCTAGATACAATGGATGTTTTACATAGAGTACTTAAAAGAGCAAAAATTGATGTAAATTATTCTCAAGGATTTGTAAAGCATATGCTAACATATGCAACAACTCCAATTCCACTTGGGTGTCAATCAATAGCAGAGTATTATGCTGTAGATTGTAATAATATAACGGCTCAAGAGTTTTTAAATAAATATAACGATAACGCACCTTCTGGCATTAGAGCTACAAGTGCAGTAGAAAAATTAAAGAATCCAAACTTAGCTGGAAATGTTATTGCTAGTGATTTTAGAATTAAGTGTCAAAACATAGTTCCTGTTGAGATTGAAGATATAAAGGAAAAAACTGAACTTATTATAGATCTTAAAAAGAAAGGTGAAATTATTCAAAAAGATGTTAAACCTATGCTTTTTGATATTTTTGTTGATGGAAAAGACTTATGGGTAAGAGCAGCAAGTGGAAATGTTAATTTAAGAATTGATTCTTTAATTCAACATTTTATTAAAGAATATAAAATACAAACTACAATAAACGATATTACAAGGTTAAATCAATTAGTAAAACTTGATGATAAACTTATTGCGGTTGACGACTATTTAAAGATATAAGATGAAACAAATTATTATTAATGTAATTAAATCTGCTACTCGTGTTTGCATTGTTGAAGATGGCAAACTAGTTGAGTTTTGGGTCGAAAAAGAAAGCAAAGAAAGATTAGTTGGAAATATCTACAAAGGAAGAGTTATGAACGTTATAAACGGCATGAATTCAGCCTTTGTTAATATAGGCCTTGAGCGTAATGGATTTTTATTTGCTGGTGATATGGTTGGAGCGGATGAAGGCGCTGATATTCAAATTTCTAATTTAAATGTAAAACCAGGCGATGAAATCCTTGTTCAAGTTGTTAAAGATCAATTTGGAACAAAGGGCGCTAGAATTACAATGAATATGTCACTTGCCTCTCGTGGCCTTATAATGATGCCAAATGTAGATTATGTGTGTGCCTCAAAAAAACTTCCAGATGATGATAAAAAGTTAGAGCTTGTAAATTATATAAATGAAATTAGAAAGAAAGGCCATGGATATATTTTACGTACGCAATCAATTAACTGCTCAAAAGAGGAATTAAAACAAGAAACAGAAGAACTTGAAGAAAGATGGGAAAAAATCCAAAAAGCATACTATAGTAAATCAGCCCCAGCCCTTATTTTTAAAGAAGACTCACTGGCTGTGCAATCTGTTAGAGATATGCTAAGAGATGATGTTGATGAAATTATTGTAGATAGTGAAAAAGTCTATAATGAATTAAAACAAGAGTTCCCACATGTAGACCCAGGACTATTTAAACTATATTCAAATACAAAAGGTATTTTATATGAATATAATATAGATTCTCAAATAGATAAACTACTTGAGAGAAAAGTTGAATTATCTAATGGTGCAAACTTAGTTATAGATAGAACAGAAGCTCTAACTGTAATTGATGTTAATACAGGAAAATATATAGGCGAAAAAGAGCTTAGTGAAACTATCTTTGAAACAAACATTATTGCAGCTAAAGAAATTGCTAGACAAATAAGACTTAGAAACTTAGGTGGAATAATAATTGTTGATTTTATAGATATGAATGAAAAGGGCAAAATAGATAAAGTTTTACAAGTTTTGCAAGACGAGTTATCTAAAGATAGATTGCGTGCAACCGCCATTGATATAACTCCACTTGGCCTTGTTGAGATAACAAGAAAGAAAGCAAATTGTATGATAGAAGATGTCATGCTACAAACATGTCCATACTGTAAGGGTAATGGTTATGTATATAGTGATGAACATGTGGCTTCAAAATTAAAACAAGATTTAAATATAATTTTTAAAAATCCAAAGAACACTTCAGTTGTTTGTAATGTGTCAGTTTCTGTGTTTAATAAGATATTTACATATAAGCTATTTGAAAAAGAATGCTTAAACGAATGGAAAGATAAAAGAATATACCTTATTCCAGATGAGACAAAGCATATTGAAAAATATAGCGTTAAAGCTTATACAACAACAATCATTGACCTTCCAGATGAAGCAAAGCTAGTGTACTAGAAAACAAGTCAAAAAAGTGTGTCCCAAAATTAGGACAAGAAAACTTGCATTGACAAGTCCAAATTTTACTTGAATATATCTATGATATATTCAATGCTCAACCCACCAGCAGGGCCTTGGCTTTCTTGACATAGCGTAAAATATTTGCTACAATATATACAACAAATAAAGAAACGTTTGTTAAGATCGATCAAGAAAAAAGAAAAGTAGAAAAGCCTTAAAAAAGGTCATAAAAAAAATCAGGTACGTTTCAATATATTAATAAAAAAGCACATGTTATGTGGTTAGGACTTTTTATTGCCAAAAATTGAAACAAAGGAAAAAAGGAGAAGAAAAAATGACAGGTGAAGAAGCAAAACAAGTATTAGAAATGTTAAAGAAACAAGGTTATAAAGATGAAGAACTATTAGGTTCATTTTACTTAATGTTTGTAGATGACAAAATATCTGTAAAAGATCTTGAAGTTTTAAGTAATGCAATAGGTTATAGACTTGCAGATGACTTTAAGAAAATGTCACCTTATGATCAAAAAACTAAGGGATTTGAAAGAATATAATTAAAAATTTAAATAAAAAGGAGAAAAAGAATATGCTAGGAGCATTAATTGGAGATATTGTAGGATCATACTATGAATTTAACAACACAAAAAGAAAAGATTTTAAGTTAATTAACGACGGAACATCTATGACAGATGACAGCATTATGACAACCGCTGTTATGGAAATCTGTGAAAATGAAAAGTGGGATGATAACGACTATATTATTAAAACATTTAAAAAGTGGGGACAAAGATATCCAAGAGCTGGATATGGTGCAAGATTTGTATACTGGGTATTAAGTGATGAATCAAAGCCTTATAACTCTTGTGGTAATGGTAGCGCTATGAGAATAAGTCCTTGTGGATGGTTTGGAAATAGTGAGGAAGAAGTTAAACATATATCTAAGCAAGTAACGCAAGTAACTCATAACCACCCAGAGGGTATAAAGGGAGCTGAAGTTGTTGCTATGTGTATATACTATGCAAGAATTGGTAAGGATAAAGAGTTTATTAAAAACTATATTTTAACTCAGTATCCTGAGGTAGCAAATCTAGATTACGATGATTTAGTTGCAAATTTCTATCATGGAGCTGAAATATGCCAAGCTACAGTACCACAAGCACTATATTGCTTTTTAATCTCATCAAGTTTTGAAAATTGTTTAAGAACAACCATCTCAATTGGAGGAGACTGCGATACAACAAGCGCTATGTCTTGCGCAATTGCTGAGGCATATTATGGAATCCCTGAGGATATTTTAAATCAAGTTAGACCATTTATAAAGCCTGATGTATGGGAAGTAATGGTAAAAGGTTATAAGAAATTAAATAAGAGTATATAGGTTATATATTATTCTTAGTTTTAAGTATTAGCGTAAATAAATGTATCTATGGTGGGTGACCACTATAGATACAAATAAAAGAATTTTCAGTACATATTAATTAATAAATTCTTTAATTATAATGATGGTAGAAAAAATAAATATATAGGAGGATAGAGAAATGAATGATAAATTTTTTAAAGTAACAGCAGTATGTGGACATGTAGGTAGAAAGAATGGTTTATTGAAAGATTTTGCATTAAACACTAATTCAGCTGAAGATGCAGCAAAAATAGCAAGGGGTCTTCCTAGAGTAAAACATCATAATAAAAAAGCTATAAGACAGGTAGTTGAAATTACAAGAGAGGAATATTTTGAATTAGTAAATAAAAATAAAGAAGATCCTTATTTTTCTTGTACAAATATTCAAGAGCAAAATAGAACTTGTGAAGATATAAAGCTATCTGTAATAAGAATGAAAAGAGAAAATGATTATACTGAAATAAGAGATGAAAGACTTAAATATAAGTTCAAAAAGAGAAAAGCGCTAGAAAAAGATTTTAAAAATTACTACAAAAAGACAGGAAGAATTTACATAGTAGCATAAGATAGAGTTTTTAATAAGAATTTTAAGAGGGTCAATATTAAAAGGATTTAGTAGTAAAGTCAAATAAATAGGGTTTGGGAGAAGTAAAAATACGACTTAATGCGATTATTTGGGAGAATGGATTGTATACTAGATCCTTTTTTTTATGTAATTTAACGTATAGTGTGGCGTCTAATTATGTGCTCATACTTTTTCAATTGACTCTTATTTTATATAAATATAAATTGTTTGACATAATAGATTTGTTTTTGGTAATATTTATCACGAGCCGCATGGAGAAGGTAATAAGACCATAGGGCACCTTAACAGCGAGACTGGAGAGAGGAGGTATTAAAATGTACGCAATAGTTACTACAGGTAATAAGCAATACAAAGTTTCTGTTGGTGATATCATTAAGGTTGAAAAATTAGAAGCCGAAGTTAAAGATATCGTTAATTTAGATGTTGTTATGCTTAACAATGATGGTAAGGTTGTAGTTGGCAAGGATGCTGCTAAAGCTAGTGTAAAGGCTGAAGTAGTTGCTCAAGATAAGGCTAAGAAGATTGTTATCTTTAAGTATAAGGCTAAGAAAAATGAGCGTAAGCGTCAAGGTCATAGACAACCATTTACAGCTTTAAAGATTACAGAAATTAAATAATGACAATCGTTAAAGTTAAGAAGCAAAATAGTAGTATAATTCAAGTTGAATGTAGTGGTCATTCAGGTTATGCAAGTGAGGGCGAGGATATAGTATGTTCTGCAATCTCATCAATAGTGCAAACAGCAGGAATGGGACTAAAGATGTATCTTAAATTAAATATAATTGAAGATATAGATGAAAAGAAAGGATTTTACAAAATAAGTATTCCTGAAAACTTGAATTCAAAGGATAGACATGATGCTGATGTAATTCTTGAAACAATGTTTCTTGGATTAAAAGACATAGAAAGTGGCTATCCTAAAAACCTAAAAGTGGAGGTAATAAAGTTATGATAATGAATTTACAATTATTCGCACATAAGAAAGGTGTAGGATCTACAAAGAATGGTAGAGATTCTGAAGCTAAGAGACTAGGACCTAAAAAGAGTGATGGACAATTTGCTACAGCTGGATCAATCCTTGTTAGACAAAGAGGAACAAAATATCATCCAGGTAACAATGTAGACATCGGTGGCGATGACACATTATTCGCACTAATTGATGGTATCGTAAAATTCGAAAGAATTGGTAAAGATAAGAAACAAGTTAGTGTATATGCTAAAGAAGCAAAATAATTAAATTAAAAATTAAATAAATTTAGGAGTTAAG
>CAYZGK010000023.1:11980-19053 GCA_964478025.1 uncultured Christensenella sp. | reverse complement strand
GTGTTAAGTTTAAAAAAGATGATGTTGTATTTGTAACCACATCTAGTGATAATCAATTAGTTTGGTTAGAGAAAGGAAATGCATTAGTAGGATTACAACATATAGTAAATCATCACGAGGAGGATTTCTATAATAAACTTGGCATAAAAGTGGAGGAAATACCAGAAAAGGTAAAAGAGATTGCAAGTAGTTGGCAAATAATTAGTAAAAAGATTAAAAATATAAAAGGAAGAGATGGATACGAAGTTATCTATAAAAAAGAGAATATAAGTTTTCTTATAGCAATAGGATTAAATGGCTTTATAATAACAGCGTATCCCTATGGGAGGTTTAAATGTACATAATAAAAATAATGAAAGAATTTTTACATGATGGTGTCGTATGGTATTGTGATGAAGAAGGTACGGAATTTTATGGAAAACCGGAGATTTTTAGAGATTTTTATGAAGATAAAGAGTTAAATGAGGCATCTGTAAAAATATCCGATTTAAATGACACATTTTACCTTTTTGATACAAATGATCAAGGTTGTTATTATGATAAAGAAACAGAGAAAGCAAACAAGGAATTAATATTACAACTTTTATCAATAGTTAAAAATAGAATAAATATACTAAACAAAGGTAGGTTTATAATAAAGGACTATTGTACTGAATATTATGAGAATTTATAAATTATAATAATTATAAAAAAGATATGTCACCTCTGCAAAAGTGACATATCTATAGATAATACATACTAATGTACAACCTGAGTAATTGTATTTTAGCATGGATTATCTAAAGGCACAACTGCAAAATGCAGTTGTTTTAAAAGGAGATAATTCAATGAAATATTTAAATTTAAAATATTTTGTAATTAGAAAACCTCCAAGTGGAGGAATTTCTAATGGGAAGATACAATAAAACAGGTATAGGAGTCGGAATAGGAACTTCTAATCAACTAGGTTTTACAAATCTATCACTTAGTCAAAAAGGGAAAGATAATGATAGTGAATTAGATTTAAAAGAACTAGAAGATGGCATTAAGAAACTAGAAGAAGCAGGTGTTAAATTTAACAAGGATGATGTTGTATTTGTAACCACATCTAGTGATAATCAGTTAGTATGGTTAGAGAAAGGCGATGATATAGCTGGATTGCAACATATAATAAATCGACACGAGATGCACTTTTTAGATGTATTTAATGTGAAAAAAAATGAAATATCGGCAAAAATTAAAGAAATAGTAAGTACTTGGCCAATAGTCAGTAAAAAAACACAAATTAGAAGTGGAAGAGAAGGATATGGAGTTATTTATAAGAAAGATGAAATGACTGTTCTTATAGCTATAGGCCTAAATGGGTTTATTGTTTCTGCGTATCCACATGAGGAGGATTAGATGTATATAATAAAAATAATGACGGATTTTTTACATAGTCCAATATGGTATTGTAGCGAAAGAAGTGTTGAATTTTTTAATAAAAAAGATGATTTTAGCGATTTTTATAAAGATAAAGAGTTAAATGAAGCAGCGGAAAAGTTGGGTGACTTAAACGATTCGTTTTATCATTTTGATACCAATGATCAAGCTTGTTTTTTTGACAAAGAAGCCGAGAAAGCAAACAAGGAATTAATACTACAACTTTTATCGACAATAAAAAGTAGAATAAATGCTTTAAATAAGGGTAGATTCATAATAGAGGACTATTGTACTGAATATTATGAAAATCTATAATGGCTAATTGGTTTTAAGATATAGGAGAGTATAAAATGGCAAATAATAAAGGAAAGAATGATTTGATAAATAAATTAAATCTTAATTATTTAACACTAGTTAATAATACTTGGGTTGTAGGAAAACATCAATTAGCTCATATTCCTACACCTAATTATGCTCTTGTTGATTATTTTGCTTTGTATTCAGATAAATCAGAATATCATAAGACAAGTAGAACTGCAGTGATTTTTGCCGAGTACGATAATGTAATTGATGGGATTAATGGTTTATGGAATGCTATATATTATAATAATGAAAAGAGATTAAATCGTTTTAAAGAGAGATTTAAGGATGTTAGATTAGTTGTGTCTCCAGATTATTCTATGGTTGGAGATACTATTGAAGATTTTAATATAATAAATCAGCATAAAATGCGTATTGTGTCCATATGGTTTATGATGGAATGTGGAATAAATGTAATACCGCTAATTACATATGCGACTGAAAAATCTTTTGAATATATGTTAGATGGCTATGAAGATGCAAAAATTGTATGTTTTTCTTTGAAAGGTTCAATAAAAAGAGGAGAACAACGAGAATTGCTTATAAAAGCTATTAAATATACTGTAGATAAGCTAAAAGATTTAAACCAAATTTTTGTTTATAGTGATTCTATTTATGATAGCAAGGTGAAAAAATTATTTGAATATGCAATAAAGAAAGATATTAGTATAGTTATTCCAAATAATAAACTAAAAAATAGAAATATGCAAAAAATGAAAAAGTAAATTGCATTATATAAATTAAATAAAATTTCCCTAAATAAAGGCGTTTTTTGTGTTATAATGAAATCATGAAAAAAGTAATTACAATGATAGGCGCAATATTTGTATATGTTATCTTAGGATTAACAGTAGTTGTACCTTTGGCTGTGACCCAAGGTATTATGGATATTTATTTTAAAAAGAGAGTAACAAGATCAAGTTATGCAAAAACTGAACTTGATTATGAAGGCTTAGTAAAAGAGCCAAAGTATTTCAGTAATGGTATTCATAAATTAGGTGGCGGATTATTCCGTAACGAAAATATAAAAGAGTATAGAGGTGTAATAATTGTATCTCATGGCATAGGGTGTAGTTTATATAGCTACATTCAAGTTATAGATTACTTTACAAGAAAAGGCTGGCTTGTTTTTGGGTTTGATATGTCAGGGTGTGATTCTTCAGAAGGCTCTGGTATGGTAGGATTACAACAAGCCGTTATAGATTTAAAACATGCAATTAAATATGTAAGAGAGCTTCCAGAAACTCAAGGTTTAAAACTTTGTGTATTTGGGCATAGTTGGTCAGGATATGCTTCCGCTGCCGTTTTAAATGACTCTTATGCGGCTAAAACAGTAGATGCAGTAGCCTCAACATCCGGTTTTAATAAGTTTTGGGATATTGTATTAGAACAGTGCGAAAAGGTTGTAGGAGATGCTGTTAAGCTTGCAAAACCTGCGGCTTATGCATGCTCTTATTTTAAATTTGGCAAATATGCAAATTATTCTGGGATAGGTGGTGTTAATAATTTTAAAAAGCCTATCTTGATTGCTCAAAGTAAAGATGATCCTACTGTTCAATGGGAAGACTCAATAGCTTATAGACAAAATGAATGTACAAATCCAAAAGCGGAGTTTTTAATCTACGATGATTTAAAACATTCATTACATAGACCAAAGTGGGCTGAAGACAAAATAAATGAGTCCTGTGTAGGGAAAAAGTTTATGGAAAAGGGAAATATGAATAATTTTCAATATTTAATGGAAAGAAGATATCAATTTGTTCCTTCAGAGGTCACATTGGCTTTAAATGAAGAATATATGGATAAGCTCGAGGATTTCTTTGAAAGAGCAATAAAGGAGGCTTAAAAATGTTAAAACGCGCATCTGGCGTTTTGCTAAATATATCTACATTGCCTAATGAATATGGTATTGGTGGATTTGGAAAAGAAATAGAATTTGGAAGAGATTTTTTATTAGAAGGTGGGTTTACTTATTGGCAAGTTTTGCCATTAACTACCATAGGACTTGGTAATTCTCCTTATTCAGGAAATAGTGCGTTTGCTTTAAACTTTTTGTATGTAGATCCTGATGAACTATATAATGCAGGTTTTATAACTGAAGAAGATAAAAATGAGGCTGTTTATAATGGTTCGCCTTATAATGTTGATTATGGTTTTGTATATTATTCAAAATCAAAGTTGTTACATAAAGCATATGATAGTAAAAAGAAAGATTTAGAAAAAAAATTAAAATCTTTTGTTAAAAATAAAAAATGGGTAAATGACTATGCTTTATATAAGTCTATAAAAGAATTAAACAATAATTCGTCTTGGATAGATTGGAAAGATGAATATAAATTTAAAGAAAATTTAGATGAAAAAAAGTTTATAGAAGAAAATAAAGATCTTTATTATTTTTATATATTTGAACAATACATATTAGATATTCAATGGAAAAAATCCAAGAAAATTTGCAATGAAAAAAATGTAAAAATAATTGGTGATATGCCAATGTATGTATCTTTAGATAGCTCTGATGTTTGGGCTAATAGAAAGTATTTTCTACTAAAGAAGGATGGTACTCCAAAAAAAGTTGCAGGAGTTCCGCCTGATTATTTTGCACAAGATGGTCAATTGTGGGGTAATCCATTGTATGATTATGAAGAAATGAAGAAAGATAATTATAGTTGGTGGATGGATAGAATTGATCAAATGATGGATATCTATGATATATTGCGTATAGATCACTTTAGAGCTTTTTCAGAATATTGGGCAGTTCCAGCAGAAGCAAAGACTGCAAGAGAAGGAAAGTGGGTTAAAGGTGTAGGAATAGATTTATTTAACCTAATTTTTAAAAAATATAATAAAGATAGATTTATTGCAGAAGATTTAGGAATTATTGACAATAAGGTTGTTAAATTATTGAAAAAGACAGGATTACCTGGAATGCGAGTAATGCATTTTGGCTTTGGAGATAGCGATAATATTCATTTACCATGTAATTATGTTAAGAATTGCATAGGCTATACAGCGACGCATGATAATAATACTTCTCTTGGATGGTTGTTTGAACTTGATGACAAAACTCGAGATAGGGTATTAGAGTATATTGGCTGTGATAAAAGAGTATGGGGAACTGGTGCATATGATTCTATATCTGTAAAACTTATGATAAAGAAAGTTATGGAATCAGAATGTCAAATTGCAATAGTACCACTTCAAGATTTGTTTGGCTTTGGCTCAGATTGTAGAATGAATACTCCAGGAGTTGCTAATGGGAATTGGACCTATAGAGCAGTTGTTGACCAATTTAATAGTTGTAGGAAGAATTTTTATTTAGAGTTAAATAAGGCTACAGGTAGATTTTAATTGATAATTTTCTATAGTATTAATAAAGATGAAGAAAGTGTAAAAAAAGAAGCTTTAAAAAGGGCAAGTGCTTTTTATAACAAAAACATCAATGAAATACAAAAGACACCAAAAGGGAAGCCTATATTAGGCAACCTTTTTATATCTATATCTCACACTAAAAATATACTCGTTATAGCCTTTTCAGAGAAAAATGTTGGAATAGATATAGAAGCATTAGATAGAAAAATAAAAATAAAAATGACCATAAAAGAGTGGACAGAATATGAATCCTTTTGTAAATGGACGGGGGAAGGAATTTCAACTTTAAGTCTATATAAACCATATCCTAAAGATAATATTTTTAATATATTAGATATAAGTGGTTATATTATATCTATTTGTTCAGAAGATAGGGATTATTCGATAGTTAAGATATAACTTGCTTTTTTTAAATAAATTTATTAAGATATCTATGGTACTCAAGGAGGTATAAAATGGAAAAGAAAGATATACTAGCAAAATTAAATGTAATTATACATAATCAACTAGGCACAGAAATAGAAGCAGGAATGGAAACTAAATTAGCTGAGGATCTACAAGCTGATTCCCTAGATAAAGTTGAAATGATAATGGCTGCTGAAGATGAGTTTGGTATAGAAATCGATGATGATGCCGCACTATCTTTTATAAGTGTTGGTGATGTTGTAAATTATATAGCAACAAAGCTTTAATAAAGGTTATAAAATATGTATTAAGTCCAGATGACATTTTGCCATTTGGATTTTTTTATTACAATCAGATTAATTCTATTGTTTGATTTGTATCTCCAACATAAATTTGTGAAATGAAATTAAAACCTTTATCTTCCAAAAATCTATAAATAGAATCTTCTTGAAGAGGCTCGGATAATATAACAATGGATTTATTATTTAAATCAAAAGATTCATATTTAAGTATAAAATCTATTAATGTTTCTTCATTTAATGAAACTGTAGGGTAGTCTTCGTTTATATCAATAACAACTTTGCTCCATTCAAAATTTGATGCTAATTTTGTTTCATATATGTTTAATAACTCATTGGATAAATTTTCTGCTTTTTCGTACGCAATACGAGCTGTTTTTTCAACTTCTAAGTTGCTATGAGTAATAGTGTCTATAATGTTATGGCCAGATGTGGTTGTGCTTTCTGTTACATTATGATTATATATGCTTTGCGTTACTATTAATAAAGTAGAGTTTTTCCCCTTTAAAGTCTTTATTTGCGAGTGTAGTTTTAATTTTAAAACAAGAGGTTTTAACAATTTAACACAATCACTTTTTAAATAAATTTTTTCAAAGTTATTTAAACTTTCTGTTATATTAATTTGACCAGGTTCAATTTTTATTAAAGAAAGATTAGGAACTTTAGTTTTTAATAAAGATAATTGGTTTTCATTTATATTTGAATATATTAAAGCCGTGTTCATACTAATAAGATTTTTTCTTCTTATACATTAAAATGCCTACCATTGTTAATGTTGCTACAACAACGATAACTGCTATAACTATTAATGTAATTTGAACTGTTGTTAAACCATTTTGTTGAATATTAGCTGTTTTTACATAAGCATATGTGTCTTTATATACAACTTTAGTCCACTCTTTAGATTCGTCATATTCTTCTGCAAGTTGTAATTCATATCCATCTGTTAATTGTCCAACTTTTGTGCTCTCATCAGTTGGAAGTGAATAAATAGAAATAGCATCACCAACAGTGTCTACGCGGACCTTAATTGTTTTTAAAACTTTAGGAGCTGTAATTGATGTATATGGGGCAACATCTGCTTTTTTAACATACCCATAGTATAAAGTTCCATCTTGAACATATCCAACTTTATAATAGTCCCATGCTTGTTTATTGTTTTGATCAACGGCAACATTATCTACAACTGCTAGTTGTTCATATATTGAAACTGTAGTTAAAATATTATAATCTTCCTCT
>CAYZGK010000023.1:0-11880 GCA_964478025.1 uncultured Christensenella sp. | reverse complement strand
ACTATTGATTGAGAATTTAAAGTATCTATTACTTGTAAATTTCTTGGAGAAGAGTAAACCTTGCCGCCATTTTCAAGCATGGCTACTTTAACAATATCGAACTCTGTTGGGTGTGTATATCCACTATTGTCAAACTTGTTTATATATTCAACAGAAGTGTTTGTTAATGCATATTGAACAATAGCATTATTGCCTTGTACCATAAGATAATTTGATGAGTTATAAGAAATGGCAGATATCTTACCTGTAGATACAACATTTCCTAAATTTAAAGTAGTTAAATTGCTTGTCGATAAAGATATTATTCCAGATGAAGTATTTACATAAACATTTGAATTTAATGCTGTCAAAGACTTGGCTGAAGAAATGTTTGATACAGTTGTTAAATTGGTAACTTCATTTCCTATCTTTTCTGTTAAAACTTCGCCATTTTTATTAATGAAAAATACTCTACCATCAACATATAAATAATCTACATAATTAGTAGTATTGCTTTGTGGCCACCAGCATTTTTTTTCAGAAAAATCTTTTGCTTCTTTGTTAGGTTCAAAAACGGCCATTGTGGTAGAAGTACCATAATCATAAACTATACATGCTTTATTGTTTTCATCTCTAAATAATGCGTGAACTGTCTCTATTACACTGCAAGATACCTGTGTTATTCCATTTTCATCATAAGTAAAAGCAGATAAAACATTTGAAGAACCTGTCTTAGATAATGTTAAAATATAGGTATCATCCATTGTAATATCTATACATTCACCAGAAAAGGCAGATTGCAAAGTTTTAGTTTCATTGTTTACAGCTAAATATAGGTTTGTGTCATATGTCCAAACGAATGTTTCGCCATAAGCATCAAATAAAGAATTTGAAGTCATACTAATTTTAACATCAGTATTTTCAGCATTTGCAAAATTTATATTTGATAGCAAAATAGTACCAGTAAATGTAAGTACTAAAATTAACAAAATAATATATAACTTTTTTAAAGAATTAGCGTTAATCATAATTGCGATTATTATATCATATGAGAAAGTTTAAATAAAACTTTTTCAATGCTATTAAAAGGCTGTTAATTGTAAAATTAATTGCATGGCAGAGAAAATATAAGTTAGATTCTTAAATAATACCACCTACTAGTATTTATAGTTGATTGATTAAAATTTTTAATCATGCTAAAATAACAAGCGTTATGGGAAAGTATAAAAATTTTAATAAAAACAATAAATTTAAAGAGGATAATTATATTCCACAAGGAAGGGTAGAAGATTTAAATAGACCTATTGAGGAATTACAATTATCTGAGCATTGTAGTAGCGCTTTGAAAAAAGGTGGTATAAAGACTATAAGAGATATTTGTGTTCAAAGAATGTCAAAAATGTATAGAATACAAAATATAGGTAAAAAGGATTGTTTAGAGATAAGAGATAAACTTAAAAAATATAAACTAGACTTTAGACCAGAAGAAGAAAAACCACAAGAACAAAAGCCAAATAATCAACAAAAAAATCAAGTAAAGAATGATATAAAACCTCAAAAAATCAAGTTTAGTATTTTTAGTGATAAAGAACTTGCAGAATTTTTAAATGGAAAAAGAGAAAAAGAAATATTTAACTGGGATGAACCTGTGGAAGAAAAGCCTGATTTATTTAAGTTTAAAAGAGGAGATAAGTGGGGATTTAGAAATCAAAAAGGTGAAGTTATTATACAACCAGCTTATGATGAGGTTGGGCATTTTTCAGAAGGACTTGCTTGCGTAGAGAAAAATGAGAAAATAGGCTATATCGATAAACAAGGTAATGTCGTTATAGACATAGCATTTGATACGGCGTGTTCTTTTTCAGATGGTCTTGCTTGTGTTACTAAAGATGATAAGACAGGTTATATAGACAAAGAAGGAAAATATGTGTTTGAACCTGTGTATGAAAAAGGGACACCTTTTTCAAGTGGTAAGGCCCTAATAAAACAAGATGGTAAGTGGGGTGTTTTATCAAAAGATGATGGTAGTATATACTGGAGTTAATTAAAAAGACAATATAACTGAAAAATAAATAAAAAAGGTTAAAATTGTTTGCATATTATATTTTCTTATGATATATTTATTAAGCAAAAATTATAAAAATAGTGGAGGATGTTATGCCAAATATTAAGTCTCAAAAGAAAAGAGTTATTACAAATCAAAAGGCTAATGATCTAAACAAAGCAAAAAGAGCTAAAGTTCGTGCTGCTATTAAAGCATATGAAGCTGCTATTGAAGCTAAGGATGTTACATCAGCTGAAAAGTTATTAACAGAGACTATTTCTATTATCGATAAAGCAAGATATGATGGTATCTATAAAGACAATACAGCTAGTAGAAAAATTTCTAGAATAACAAAGCAATTAAACAAGATTAAAGCTTAGTTTTGTTGTATATGAATAAACTGGACTTGTTGAAAAACAAGTCTTTTTTTTATTTTACACGGCATCTTGCTCTAAAAATCCTATATTGATTTATGCTTTTTATTTTAATATAATAAAATTAAATAAGGGGTTATTTTATGAGACAAGCAGAAATGGATTTATTATTAGCAAAAGATGAGTATGAAATTAGATCATATTTTCTTTGTGGTGCTTCTGCAAGAACAAACAACGTTGATGGAACTTCAATGATATTAACCAATAAAAGATTGGTTTTAGAGTATATGAACAATTTTGAAGTTTCAAGAAAAGAAATTCCAATTGATCAAATTACTTTTGTTAAATCACATTATTATGAAGAAGAAGAGGATCCAACTTTTGCAAATAATTGTATGCGAAAGGGGATTTTATTTATTGTATTTTCAATACTATCAGTAATACTTGGTGTTGTTGGATTAACTGGCATTTTTGATATGTTTAGTTTGTTTGGATTAAATATTCCACTTTTAAATCTAGTTTTTGTTGTAATTGCTATTGTTTTATTATCTTTTGGTATAAGCAACTTTAGAAAAGCAAAAAAATTTAAACCAAGAATTGGAAAGAGATTAGAGTTATTAATAGGCACATCTCTTGATTTTGATAAAGGTTTAAGTTTTACAACTGATTCAACAGGTAAGCTTAGAGATAATATGAGAACATATTCTGGAACCAAAGATAATTCTTTAATTGGTAAAGTTTCCCTAAGCCCAACAAGAGAAGCTAAAAAAATGACAAACGAATTAGGCGCTTTAATTATAGATATTAAAGCTGGACTTTATAATGAAGATCCTGCAATTAAAGCTAAAAGAGAAGCCGAGGAAAAAGAAAGAATAAGACAAGAAAAAATTCAAGAAAAGAATAAAGTTTTAAAAGAACAAAAGGTTCTTGCTGAAGAAAATAATAATGAGAAAAAATCTAAAACTGAGACAACTCCATTAAAGAAAAAGAGTAAACCGCAAGTTGAAGTTGATGAGAAAATAAAAAAAGATAGAGAAGCAAGAATGGCAAAATATGGTGTTCCTATGGAAGAGCTTGATGAAGATGAGCTTGAAGATGACGTGCCAAGTGCCATCTCTATGCAATTTAAAAAATCTAAGATGAAACCTCCTCAAAAGAAAAAATCAGAAGATGAATTGATCGATGAAGAATATGAAGCTATTATGAAATCGCTAAATATGAATTAAGGGTGAAAAATTAATGTTTTTATTTAAAAATAAATATTTTTCGATTATATGTCTAATACTTATTGTTCTAATGATTTTATGTATTACATGTGCTAGTAGCATTGTATATGGAGAAGAATTGGAAAACATTCAACCAATATGGGAAAGTGCACCTATACTAGCCGGACACTGTAATGATGATTATACAATACAGGATAGTGATGCTAATTATTGTTCTTTTGATTCTTCGCTAGTATATAATTATGCAAAGGTTGTAGCTTATGCAACAGATGAAACAGGTGAAAAAATTCAATTGCAACATCAAGGTAATAATGGCTTATCTTCTACGGCAGTTGTAAACCCTAATGCCAATGGTTCCGTAAGTGTACAATTTATAAATAAAATTCCAACAACAGGAACATATAAATTATCCAATGATAGTAAAAAATTAAAAAATTTAGATTCAAATATAAAGATTGAAGGAAATAATACCAAAGTCGGAGAAGGCAAAATATTGTATAGAAGTGCTCCACTAAGTTATACTGAGATGCCTGCTGGAGGTTGGAACTATATAGATATAGCAAGTACAACACTAACTTTTCCAGCAGGGAGGCATGTTCAAATAATAGTCATTTATGAATTAAAAGAACCAATTTTAATTTATCATCATGTAAGAATACAATATTGTTTTGATACTTATGAATAATGAAAATATTATAACAACAAATGAATTAACTAAAAAATATAAGGGTAAGATCGCCTTGTATAAAGCTTCAATTGAGTTAAAAGAAGGAGAAATATGTGCGCTTTTAGGACCAAATGGCTCAGGGAAAAGCACTCTTATGAAAATAATTTGTGGATTAACTTCTCAAACTTCAGGCGAATTTACTACTAATAATGTAAAGATAGGATATATGATAGAGTATCCTTGTTTTTATGATGATTTAACAGGCAGAGAAAATTTAATAGCTCTTTCAAAATTATTTGATAACGTAAGCGATAATGACGTAGATTTATTGATAACAATGATGGGGTTAAAAAATCATGCTAATAAGAAATATAAAAATTATTCATTTGGCATGAAACAAAGATTATATTTTGCGTATGCATTAATTGGAAAGCCAAAAGTTTTAATATTAGATGAACCTTTTAATGGAATAGACTATAGAACAGTTGTAGAGTTTGAAAATATTATAAGATCATTTGCAAGCAATGGCGGAGCCGTTTTAATTTCAAGCCATGTAATTGGAGAAATATCTAAACTATGTAATTCTATATACATATTAAATGAGGGAACTATTGTTTATTCCGATAAGAATTTGAGTGATAAGAACCTAGATCAATTATATCTAAGTAATGTATTAGAGGATATTAATGCACAATAACAAATTCCTTAGTTTATTAAAATATAATGCATATATATTTATAAAGACAAAGCAAATTATTATTTTTATTTTAATAATATTGTTGTGTCTTGGAGCGTTTTTGTATGTTTCTTTAAAAACGGAATTTTCAGCAAATGATATTTCAAGAGAAACAGAAATAGAAAATATGAAGGAAACAATATTATTTGATGAACATATTTTAGAAATCTCGGTATTCGATATAGGTTCTATAGAGCAAATAAATAGAGAAATATACTTATATAGTTATCTGTTAGAGAATAACTATGTGTGTAGTGATTTTTATGCGTTAGAGTGGTCAACTTCAATATCTAGTTTCTACAATTATACAAGTAAATATAAGACATCAACATTAATGCTGTATTCGATAAATCATTCTGGAGCATTTTTGTTTATTGTTGGTGTTTTTATGGGATTATTTTTATTTGGAGATTTTTATAAAAAAAACATAAAAAACATATTAAGTTCAGGAATAACTAAAAAGAATTTTTTTTATACGAATTATCTATTTGGGATTTTTTTTATAACTTTGATGTTTGTTATATGTTTTTTTATAGGATGGTTTATAGGAGGAATAAAAAATACAGATAAAATAATATATAGGGAAAGTGGAAATTATATAATAAAAAATATAGTGAATATATATGGCTGGGCAATGTTTGGAAGATTTATTTTAGCGTTACTCGTATATTCTTTAAATGTTTTAGTTGTAAGAATAATGAACAATAAGAAAACATTAATAATATGTGCATTACTATTAACCATAATTATATTAGTTTCGGAGTTAACTGCAATAATTTCACTAAATTATGATGTTTTGGCTCCAATTGTTTCGTTATATAAGAACAATTTAGGCATAACAAAAAATAGTATAATAAGTTTAAGTTATCACTTTTTGTGTTGTGTTGCCTTAATGATATTAGCTGAAAAACATTTCGAAAAAAGGGACTATTATGATAGAACTTAAAAAATGCTTTAATTTTCAATTATATAAGATGTTACATAGCAAAAAAGAATTTGCTACAAATTTTATTCTTATAGTAGTTGTGTTTGTTGTAATAGTAGCTGCTAGTATTTTTGTGGGTGATTATGAAGCGGTACAGGATGCTGGTCATTTTTCTTATGATGAAAAATATTATATAAGTCATGTTGAGCATTTAGAAGAATACATAAAGGACAATGAAGCAAGTGCAGAAACTTTTGAAGATAAAGTAGAGTTATGGTGTAATAAGAGGGAATTAAGTTTTTGCTATAAATATATGGAATTAAAAGAATCGTATGCGGAATTTTATAGTTTAAACACAGATTTATTGGGCTGTATGGAGCCCCAATTTGAAAGTGGATTAAGGCTTATGGCATGGCAGTATTTTTCCGATTTGTTTTTCTTGCTTGGTGTGGTTATATTTTTTACAAGTATTGTAGTTAATGAAAAACAAAAAAAGAATATTTTAATGTCAGGTGTTGATATAAAAGCAGTTGAATTTTCTAATTTTTTAATAAAGTTAATAGGAGCTTTTGTTATTTATATAATTATTAGTATTACGGGCTCTTTTTTGTCTATAGGTAGTGAAAACATAAATGTTCTTCAATATAACTCAGGAAAAGCATTAGTGGTATCAATATTAAAGTTTTATTTAATTAAACAGTTAGCAATAATTCCATTAATTTTATTTGTGTTGTCATTTACTACTTTATTAAAGAAAATATTTAAAAAGGATTGGGTTCCTATTATTGTATTTATAGGGGTGATAGTAATTGAATATATAATAATGGTAATGAAACTTGAGGTATCACCAATGTATGCTTCCCCAGATATCTATGTAAGATATTTTCCAATTTTAAATGTTTTATGTACAGATGAAATAATTGGCAACAATAATATTATATACTTTGATATTGTATATCTCCTACTTGCAGTAATTAATTTTGTTTGTATATTTTCGAATAAAATAAGTAAATATTTTGAAAAGATAAAAGATAAGCTATATTCAAAATTTAATAAGGAATTAATAATGGATTAGAGTTTTTAACGAGTTATTTAATTCTTTCAAAAGTATAGTCACAAAATTTTCCATTTTCGCCAATTCTTTCTGTGTAATAAAATTTTGTATTTGGCAAATTGCTATACATAAGGTTATCTACCATGCAAAAACCTTTAGTCATTTCTGGCATATTATACTTTGTAAAAATTTGTGCAAAGATGCATGAATGAGTAGTCATTGAAAATTTGTTTTTAGTTGTTTTTGGATATGTAATTTCCCAGCCATATCCACAAACTTTTTTAAATTTAAGTGGCATAAATATTTTAAGAAAAGGTACAAATTTATAATTCATTTTTTTACCTTCCTTGAATTTACTAAATTATATATCGAATTTTAATAAAGTTTACTATATTTTGGACATAAAACTAACATATATGTTTAAAATCTTAAAAAATAGAGAGTTTTAATATAAAATATAAATGACGAGGTGAATATATGAAAAAAATTCCAACACTATTTGTTAGACACTTTATAAACGAACGTGATTTTATTTTAACAGGAGAAGTAACTCCAGGACTTGAGTGGGTGCTTGAAGGAAAAGGAGATGCTACAATTAAAATTGATGGAAGCTGTACTGCAATTATAGACGGGAAATTTTATAAAAGATATGATGCAAAAAATGGCAAGAACCCACCTGAAGGTGCCATTCCTTGTTGTGAACCAGATCCAGTTACTGGACATTGGCCACATTGGCTACTTGTAGATCCAAATAATAATGCAGATAAATGGTTATATGAAGCATATAAAAATTCTAACGGAAGTGAACTTAAAGATGGAACTTACGAGGCAATAGGACCACATTACCAAAGAAATCCATATAATTTAGAAAAAGATATATTGGTAAAACATGGAACAGAGATTGTAGATGTAGAAAGAAGTTTTGACGGTATTAGAGAATATCTAAAAAATAACTATATTGAAGGACTAGTTTTTTGGAAAGATGGTGAGCCTAAATGTAAAATAAAGAGAAGAGATTTTGGTTTTCCATGGAATAGAATTAATGACGATAATAAAGTTAAAAACATAGATCTTAATAAAAACTGATTTTTATAAAAATAATATATAAATACATTTAACAAAGCTAAATATTAGTTATACAATCTACTTGGTATGTGGATACTAATGGCTTCGCTTTCTGCAATCTTTGCAGGCATAACATCAATTTTAGTCAAACTTGGCGTTAAAAATACCGATTCAGATATAGCAACGGCAATTAGGACTATTGTTGTCTTAATATTCGCAATAATAATGACATTTATTGTGAATTCGTTTGAATCTATAAAAACAATTTCAACAAAAGAATGGATATTTTTAATTCTATCTGGTTTAATGACAGGACTTTCTTGGATATGTTATTTTAGAGCGTTATCTCTTGGGGATGTAAATAAGGTTGCTCCAATTGATAAATCTAGTGCCACAATTACGGCACTTCTTGCAATAATAATTTTCTCAGAAACAAATATGTTATGGTTAAAATTATTATCCATATTTGGAATATTAGTTGGAACTATTTTAATGATAGAGAAAAAAGATATTGATATAAAAGAAAATAAGAAGAGTTGGTTTGTCTATGCTGTTTTATCTGCAATATTTGCATCACTAACATCAATATTTGCAAAAATTGGACTTAAGAATGTTGAATCAAACTTGGGAACTGCAATAAGAACAGTTGTTGTTTTAATAATGGCTTGGATTATTGTATTTGCTCGTAAAAAAACTCCTGAGATTAAGCTTATAAATAAAAAAGAATTAGTTTTTATCCTATTATCCGGATTAACTACAGGTGCTTCGTGGCTTTGTTATTATAGTGCAGTTAAAACCGGAATTTTAAGTGTTGTTGTTCCAATAGATAAGTTAAGTGTATTAATTACGGTCGTTTTTTCAACCTTAGTTTTAAAAGAAAAATTAAAGCTAAAAGCTGCAATAGGACTTATACTTATTGTCGTATTTACAATAGTAATGGCTTTATTTTGTTGACAAGCATAGTAAAAAATATCGCAAATGTAAAATCTAAGTAAAGTAATTGGCTTTTCATTGTCCCCCCCCCCCTAATTTGGTAGAATTAACAAAACAAGAAGTTTTGAAAAAATAAAACGGGAAAGGGGGAAACTATATGAAAAGAAAATCATTTACAAAATTAGTTTGTATTTTATGTATGATTCTTGTTTTATCGTGCCTAGTTATGGCCTGTGAAGATACTCAAGAAAATTATGCATTAAAAGATTTAGGAACTTTGTATTTAGAAGATGGCATGCCAGATGTAAAGACATTAAGTTCAGGTGAAGGAGCAAGCGCAAGTTCAGTACAAGGCACAATCTCATGGGGAGATCAAGTTGCTAAAGTAGGTACTAATGAATATACTTATACTTTCACAACTGCTGATGGTGCTATATTTGAAGGCAAAGTTAATTTAACATTCGTTCAAATTGAATCTATTGCAATCACAACAGAGCCAACGAAAAAGAATTATACGGATAGTGAAACTTTTGATAAAACAGGTATGGTAGTTACAGCTACATACACCGGAAACGTTACACGTGAAGTTAGTGCATACACTGTTGATAAAACTGCTTTAACAGTTGATGATACAGAAGTTACTGCTACTTATTTAGAAAAAACAGCAACAACTGCTATTACTGTCTCTCATAGTTGGGATGAAGGTGTTGTTACTACTAAAGCAACTACTTATAAAGATGGAGTAACAACTTTTACTTGTACACATTGTAACGAAACCAAAACAGAAGCAATTCATAATTATGCCACTGAATTTACTCTAGATGTTGAAGCAACAGCTACAACAAATGGAAGCAAATCAAGACATTGTACACATTCAAATTGTGATGCTGTAACTGATGTAACAACAATTCCTGCTCATACTCACGTGTATGATACAGACTTTGTATATGGAAAGCGCACAATAGCTTTCGATAATAATGGAACAGCTTCTAAAAAGGTTATTCTTGCAAAGGTTCATTATTGTACTGCACAAGAAGAATGTATTAGTGAGAATATTGAAGAAGTTGAAAATGGTAAATATGCTACAAGTATAAGTGAAGTTGAAACTGGACTTAAAAAGAATAACGCATATGTTGTTCTTGGAAAAGATATTACAGGTGGAACAAAAGAATTTCTTGCAATTGAAGCTTCTGCTACAGAAGATAAGAGTGTTACAATTGATTTAAATGGACATAATCTTGGAATTATGATAAGTATATATTCTTATAAGGATAGTCAAGAAATAGGACATAAGATTACTGTTACAATAAAGAATGGTACAATAGGAACAACTACAGGAAAGACCGCAGCTACTACTAGATATCCAGAAGGAAGAGATATATCTTATGGTATTATGACTAATGGTGCTCAAGTAGACCTTACTGTTGAAAATGTTACATCTACTGGTTTATATGGTGGTTTCTATACTAATGGTTCAACATCAGGTAGCACAATTTCATTTACAAATTGTAATTTAAAAGGTTTAGACGATACTGCAGGTGCAACATATCTTGCTGGTGGTAATACAGCTACCTTTGAAAATTGTAATTTTGAAGGTGGTTATGGACTTTATGTTAAATCAGGTACAACAACACTTACAAATTGTAATGTAGTTGCAAGAGCTGATTATGAAGTACCTATATATTATAATAATGGTGCACAAGGTACAGGTAGTGGTATAATCGTTGATAGTTGCCAAGGTTACAATTCTCAACTTACATTTACAATGAATGGTGGTTCTATTACTACTAAGGAAAATGGTGGAGCATACGCTTTTGAACAAGTTGTAACAAAAGGAACTAATTATTCTACATCAACATTAAATAATGTTACTTTAACAGAAGGAGCAAAAGTATTTGCAGCAAATGAATCTGCTGTAGAATTAACTGGTACAACTGTAGCAACAAAAGAGACACAGTCTGAAGTCAGAGTTAGCACAATTGCAGATTTAATGACAGAAATTGCAAAATCTCATGTAACTGAAGTTGTAGTTTCTCAAAGACTTGATGTTACTGAAGCAATGACAATTGATCTTTATGGTAAGAAAGTTATTATTCCTTCAGATGTATGTGATGTAAATGGTTATAAGGGTGGAGCATTTAATGTAAAAGGTAATATTGCAGTGACTATTATAAATGGTACAATCGATGGCACAGCATTAACACAAACAAAAGGCGATAGTGATACATATGAATGTGATCCTATTATTGCAAGAGATGGTGCAACAGTTACTGTTAATAACCTTGCAGTTACGATAGATAGTGCAACTGGTGCGTGTCTTTATGCCTTCTCTGGAAGTAAGATTATTGTAGAAAGTGGTACATTTACTAATAAAACTACAATTGATTATGAACTTGCTGGAACAGGTATTAAAGCTCTTGTTGTAAATCAAGCAAATGTATCAGATCAACTAGTAGAAATTAAAGGTGGAACATTTGTAGGATATAACCCTGCAAATGGCGATGAAGCTGGATTATGTACAACATTTATAGCCGATGGCTATGAAGTAACAGAAACATCAACTGGAACATTCGTAGTTAGTCAAACTGTAGAACCTGTTGAATAATTTATTTAGTTAAGTTAGGGCTGTTAAGAAAAAATCTTAGCAGCCCATTTTTTTTATTATAGATGCTTTTCTAAAATTGATAGTGAGTTGAAATCCACCAATGGCGAAAAATTGACGGATTTTTTGCATTTTTTACTGTAATGTAGAATTTTAACTTACACAAAAAAATCTTTAAAAGAAAAAACGAACTTTAAAATAGTGAGTTTGTTTTTTCGCTGTGGTGGGCACTGGCTGAATATGCTCGAACTCACTATGTAAGAAGAAGCGGATTT
>CAYZGK010000022.1:0-21358 GCA_964478025.1 uncultured Christensenella sp. | reverse complement strand
ATGCTCAAATATATCTTTCAATATATTCTCTACTATGCAGTTGTCAATGTACAAAAAGAAACTTACGTTTCTGGTAGGCTCAAGTGGACTCGAACCACCGACCTCTTCCTTATCAGAGAAGCGCTCTAACCGGCTGAGCTATGAGCCTATATATGGTGGACAATATCGGAATCGAACCGATGACCTCCTGCTTGCAAGGCAGGCGCTCTAGCCATCTGAGCTAATCGCCCACGTTTGTGGTACTATTAAACAGCCATACTATTCAACAGCCTTTATATAATATCAAAGGTAATTATTATTGTCAAACAATTTTTTTTGATTTTTAAAGAATTTTTATGGTTAAAATTTTCCATTCAAATTCAAGAAAAATATGGCAGTATTGTTGCTTCACAACTTACCCTATTAAGCAATATCTTATAGTAGGTTTCTTTTTTTCAAAACCCACACTGTTACACCTGTTATTATTGCAGAAACCGCAATTATAACTCCAAAGCCTATTGGACTATTAACACCTGGAACCCATGTATTCATTCCCCACAATGATGCAATCAAAGTAGGAACCGATATAACTAGTGTAATAGAAGTTAAGACTTTCATAACTCTATTTAACTTATTTGATAAGAATGAAGAGTAAGATTCAGATAATGTTACTAAAATGCTTCTATATATAGAACACATTTCTATTGCTTGCTTTGTTTCAATAGAAACATCTTCAAGTAACTCTTCATCATCAACATATGGTTTTAAGAAAGTTCCTAGTTGTCCTTTTGAACTCATAATTTTTGTAATAACTGTATCATTACCTGTTAATGATGCAGAAAAGTAAACTAAAGAGTTTTCTAGATCCATTATTTGTTGTAAATCTTTATTGTTTATATCATTCTTTACTTCATTTTGAATACGTTGAGATGCTTTATCTATTTGTTTTAGGTATCTTAAGTATTTTGAAGCAGTATTTGCTAATATTTGGAACATAAATCTAGACTTAAATTTTGTAGAAAATCCTTTAATTCTATTTCTTTCAAAATCACGCATAACAGCAGTATCTCTTAAGCATACAGTTATAAATAAGTCTTCTTTTATAATGTTACCCAATGGAATTGTGAAATATGAATAATAATTATCCTCTTCTTCTAGAACTGGTATATCTACAAGAACTAGTGCATAATTATCTTCAACCTCAATACGAGATCTTTCTTCATCATCTAGTGCAGCTTTTATGGAATCTTCTTCTACATTACTTAATTTTGAAATAAAAGAAACTTCCTTATCACTAGGGTTGATAAGATTAATCCAGCAATGAGAAGGATTAAAACCCTCTTGCATGTAAACTTCTTCGGCTATTGATTCTAATTTATTATCGGTATTAGTCTTAAAAATTTCGATCATAATAATACCTCCGAATAATTATTGCTTTTTAATAATAACCGGTTGAATGTTTTTTTACAACCAATTTTTTCTAATTTCTATAACAAAAAAAATTTGAAATCTTTTCTATATTATATATTGTTTTTAGCGACATATAAAATATTTAATTTTATTACAATCATTACGCATTCTTTCTATTATATTTATTTTAATACAAAAAGCTGGCGTCTATTTGTTTATAGAGAGCCAGCTTTCAACAAGGAGTTTTCTAGAATTCCACTACTCTATCTTCACCTAAAACGTAGATATATTTTTTATCTACTTTCTCTCCAGTGATTTTTTCAAGAGCTAATGTATACAATTCGATTTGTTTTGCATAATTTTTCTTTATTTCTTCATCAGTGTGTTTTGTATACTTATAATCTATTAAGATGTTATATGGATTTTTTTCTGATTTAGGAATATACATATCTATTATTCCTTGAAGCATTATTTTATCCTCTATTTTACTATCATCCAAAGCTTCTTTTGCAGGCACAAGAATCTTAAATTGCTGCTCTCTTAATGTGTTTTTATCTACATACTTCATTATATCGTTTTTAACACATGCAAGAATTTTCTCTGGTTTAACAACCTTCTTTTGCTCTATAGTTAATTCATTATTTTTAACCATTTCATCTATTTGATCTTTGACATCTTCTAGTGTATATGTTTTTTCAAAGTCTATTAATTCCATAACCTTATGATAAGCAATACCATCATCTTTCTTCATTCCAGAGTAACCTGTATTAACATTTTTAATGTAACTTATCGCTCCTAATGCTTCTAAATACGATTGTTGTTGCTTATTTATCTTTGTTACCGCTTTTGTTATCTCACTTTTAGTTGATTCCTTATATTTGTAATCATCAATCATAGAAGCTTTTAATTCATTTGTTACTTCTTCATCTTCTTTTAATTCATCTATGTTTACTATATTTTCTCTCTCAGTCTCTTTTGATTCTACGTCCTCTTTAGGTTCGTGTTTTTCTATATATTTAATTACAAACCCTGGATCTACGCTTGCTATATAATTTATCCAATCAAGTTGATTATTTGCATCCGCAGGTTCTTTAACATCAGAATTTCCATAGAAGAACTTCTCTTTTTCTGCTTTTTCATATGTTGCTGATAAATATAGATACTCTTTGGCTCTTGTTAAAGCAACATAGAATAATCTCATTTCTTCCTCTACGGCTTCCTTGTTTTGATACTTCATTAGAGCCTTTGAAACAATACTATACTTGTCATCTATCATAGATTTTTTATCAATATGTTTAATTCCCATACCATACATTTTGTTTTTATGAAGAACATTTTTGTTATCGTCAAAATTAAAAGTATGTCCTATATCTACTAAGAAAACTATTGGATATTCTAGGCCTTTACTAGAATGTATAGTATCCGTTCTTACACAATCGCCTTTTGATTGAGAAGCATTACTTGTATCAGAAATAACGTCATAATCTCTAAAAGTACTCATAAACTTAGAAATTGACACATCATATTTTTTACCTTTTAATGAGTTAATAAACATTCTAATTTGTGTTAAGCTTAAATCTCCACCATCTTTAGATAGAACATAATTACTAAAATAATCTTGAGAAATTATATCATTTAAAATTTCACTAACAGAATGATTTTGAGATTTAGCAACATAACCATTTAGCATGCTATAAAACTTATTTATTTTATTTTTTATTAAATCATCATCTTCATGTTCTTTTTTATATTCTCTTACTGCTGCGTAAAAGTTTGGACAATTAGGTTTTTCTTTCCTAATTTGCGCTAAATCAGATAGACTAAATCCGCCGAAGACCGAAAGCATTACCTTTGTTAATTCTATATCTTGTCTTGGATTATCTATAATGCTTAATAAAGATATAAGCAATTGAATATCTTCTTTTTTAGAACTTTTTAAAACATTTCCAGCATCAATCGGAATTCCTTGTTTTAAAAGTGTATCTACGATCCTTTGAACTTCCTTACTTCTAGCTCTACACAATATAACAATATCACTGTATTTTGCAGGCATTCCATTTTCTAAAACGACATTACCTACAATGCTTTTTATTTGTTCTGCTATATATAAACCTTCTTCGCACTCAACCTTCTTGTCTTTATTATTTTTATGATATTTTACAGAATAAATATTATCCTCAGGGAAATCAAAACCACCCTCACCTTTATTCTTTTTAAATAAGTTTATTTTTACATTATCTAAAGTGCTTTTAGTTTTAAATTGTTTACCAGCTATTAGTTGAGCCTTTTCTTTATAATCAACTCCACCTACATCTTTTGTCATTATATTGTTAAAGACAGTATTTGCAAAATCTAATACTTCTTTTCTACTTCTGTAGTTATTGTTAAATATAATACTCTTTCCTTTTGTTGGATTATTTTCAAAGGTTTCAAACTTGTTCTTAAAAATCGACGGATCTGACAATCTAAAACCATATATACTTTGTTTTATATCACCAACCATAAATATATTGTTTTTACCATAAGAAAGTTTTTGTAAGATGCTTTCTTGTAGAGGATTTATATCCTGATATTCATCGACAAATACATATTCAAAACGAGAACGCAAATCTTCTAGAATTTCATCATTATTTAAAAGTTCTATCATCTTATGCTCCAAGTCATTAAAATCCAATTTCATTTCATCGTCTTTTAATCTTATGTATTCTGCATCTAATTGTCTTATAATATCCATCAATTCGCCAAACAATTCTTTATCATTTTCTAGTCTTTCTTCTATGTCTAAAGGGAAATAAGGCTTTATATTATCATCCTTACTTTTCCACAATAAACCTAAAGCCCTACTGTAAAAATACTTTGCTTTACTATAAAGTTCTTTTTCTCCTTCTGTATACTTTTTCTTAGAAGGAAAATTTCTAGACCATTCGCCTTTATCATTAAAAAATAAATCTAAGTTATTACGAAACTGGGAAACTGTTGCAAAATTAGTTACCTTTTTAAATGTACTTATTCTCTTAAGTATTTCATTTATGTGATTTTCTTGCACCTTATTCTCTTGCATTTCTTTAACTGTACTCTCAAGGTTATCAGTATAATATGTAAGATTGTTTTTCAACTCATTTAAATAATCTTTTCCAAGCTTAGTATCTTCAAATTTACCAGAATAAACATCAAGACCATCTTGTATATAAGTCTTGTAGTCTTCTCTATTTCTAATAAATGAATATGCTTGTTTAACGCAGTTAAATAAATCTTCATTTTCCAACTTTATAATTAAAGTTTCAAAATTAGGATTTGGATTTTCAACATCATCAACTGTCTTTTTTAATATTACATTTTCAAATGCCTTTCTTAATAGAAGTTGCGATTCAATATCCTCTATTAAAGCATAAGTTGGATCCACGTTTACCTTATCGAAATATTGTCTAATAATACTTGAACAAAAGGCATGTAGTGTGGAAATATTTGCAAGTGGTAAATTTTCTATTTGCTGTTTTAATTCTTCAGAATTACAGCCCATTTCTTTTATACCATTTAAAATTTGCTCTATTACTTTTTGTTTTAATTCTTTAGCAACAGCTTTTGTAAATGTAACAATTAATAAATTTCTTACATCAACTATTTTTTTACCATCTTTTGTCTTAAAATTACTTTTACCTGAAACCATAGCACCAACTTTTTTCATCATGGTGTAAGTTTTTCCAGATCCAGCAGAGGCAGATACTAATATTTCTTCAGCATAATTTTCTATTGCTTCTTTTTGTTCTTTTGTTAATTCTTCCATTATTTATCTTCCTCCTTATTAAATAAAATTTCTTTATCCTTTCCTTCTTTTAACTTAACTATTCTGATTTTGTCTTTGTTATTTGAAATATTACATATTTGTGCATATTTACAATACTCACAAACAGCAGGATCATCATAATCATTATCTCCTTTTGGAGTTACTGCTACATAACCACTTATTATCTCTTCTGTCGCTTTTGTGATTAATTTTTCAACATAGTCAAATACTGTATCAAACTCTTCTTTAGATAAATCCAAGCTTCCACTTTCAGCTTCGTATCCATTTTTACCATTTTTTATTGGGAACAAACTGCAGTTTACTTCTTCTGTATTAATTAATTCTTTATCAAAGATTCCTTGGTATTTAATACTTGCGATATCTTCATCAGTAAACTTTTTACTATTTACCAATAAATAGAACATTCCAGCCGGGGTTAATTTTTCAGCATCAACTAATTCCTTAAGATATACTGGCAATTGAATTTTGTCTCCAATTATAATATTTTCAAGATTAAACTTCATTGAACTTTTAGTCTTATAATCTATAATAAATGCCTTATCGTTAAACTTATCTATTCTATCTATTTTTCCAACAACTTCTAATTTACCTACACTTGTATTTAGAACCATTGGTGGATATGCATCTTTATCCCAAGAATTAAATGCTTGTTCTGTTTTATATGGTTTAAAGTTTGACTTTTCCATCTTAGAAACTAGAGAAACAATAGTTTTACTTACATTATCTATTAACCTTTCTTTGAATAATGCGTACATATCAAGTGTTAAATAAGAATAATCATTATCTTCTTTTATTTCATCATTAATAACATTTATTACAAATGTTTTTATCTCATCTTCAGATTTTTTATCATAATCTTTTTCTCTAAAGTACAATTCCATAACCTTATGAACAAGATTACCAATATCTCTATATTGCGTTCCAGCAATTTTTCTTTCCTTTAGAGCTAGTATATAACTTGCATAATATTTAAATGGACACGCAAAATATGTTTCAAAGATAGATACGCTTACATGATCTTTTGGAAGTGCACTAAAATCACCTTTTAAATTTGTTTCTAATTTAAAATCTTGATTTATTAATTTCTTTACACTTTCGCTATCATTTCCCTCTATCTCGCTTGCAATTTTGTATAGAGAAGCTAAAACCTTTTTAACTATATCCGAATACTCAAGCATGTTACATTCAACTAAATTCTTTAACTCAACAAAATCTTCAATTGCACATTTTTCGCAAATATAGTAGTTTTTATAGTCTTCAATAGTCCAATTATTTTGAGGCTCTTCTATATAATCTAAAGTTTTGTCATTAATAATTCTTTGAATATAATTTATAGTCATTGATGGAGTTGTTTGTTCCCCTGCTAAATTATATTTAGGATAAGAAATAACTAATTGCTTTTTAGGTTTAATCATTACCATTAATGCAAATAACTTAGATCTAATATTTGTATCAACAAAGTTTGGATATATAGAAACGTTTTCCCTGCTCCAAGCATCAAAATCCTGTGGAGTTAATAATCCTGTTTCTCCATGCTCTATAGGGAAATTACCTTCCTCGGCACCAATTATATAAATGTAATCTTTTTGCGTATATCTTGTTTTCTCACAATCTCCAATATATACACAATCTATATACATTGGAATCGTCTTTATATCTACTGACAATACTGTAGATTCAAATATTCTAAAGAATTCCTTTCCATGCATTTCGCATTTACCTAAAATTTGAGACATTTGATCTAAAGTTTCATCAATATAGTCATAAGATTGCTTTGTAATAGAACTTCCAACAAAGTCGTTGTTTTTGTATTGGTAAGCAGATAATTTATCAACTATATCTTTAGCATCAATAGATTCTAAAAAATCACGAATACCATCTATAAATCTATCTACCTTAGCTTTTGATTTTTCACTAGATATAAAATCTAACTTCTTTAAAGGAGCAAGACTTTCCATTACTATTCCTCTTACTTCCTCAGCAATATCTTTATTGTTTTCTTGGCCTTTATCACATAGTGTAAACTTATTAGAAAACATACCTTCATAAGTTATTCCAAATCTTAAGCAATATTCTTCAAAAATGTCTAACTTATATTTTGGGATAAGCATTTGCAATTCTTTTGCATATTGAATTACGCAATCTTGAGAATAACCATTTAACATTACATTTATTCCAAAAATTATAATTTTTGTAATATTTTGATTTGTTAAGGCTGCAGACTCATCTGAATAATATGGAATATCATATTTTTTGAATGTTGTTTCAATAAGTGAAGAATATGAATCAACATCACCGCATGCAACAGCAATATCTTTATATCTTACATTATCATTCTTAACATGACGTTTAATTCTTATTGCTAACTCCTTTACCTCTCTTTCTAAATTAAGAGGGTTAGCAATTAAAACCTCTCTATCTTTATTATGACATTCACTTTGTGGATCTGATGCCTTGTTTACATATGAATATAAATTTTCTTGAAGAAGTTTAAAATCACCTTTTAAGTCACTTTCAACAAATTCTTCATGAATATAATTACTATCAATTGTTTTTTCAATTAATTTTTTTAACTTATCTTTTGTACTTTTTGGGAATATTCCACTATTTTCATTATAAGTATCAGGAAGCGTAATATAGACATTGTTACAATATCTTACAAACTCGCTTATAACATCCATTTCTTGAGCTGAAAAATCTATAAACTCAGAGATATATACATTATAATTTTTCTTTGCGTAAACACTTTCTTTAAAATTATCAATTAAAGCTTCAACTTTAGATATAGGATCTTTAAATCCTAGCTTTAATTGCTCCATGTATTCTCTATAAATCAAAAGAATATCTTTTGTTTTATTCTCGTATTTTGGAGGCAACGTTTTAACTAATCTTTCTATATCTTTTAAAGAAATTCTATTAGTTCTTATTAAAGATAATAAGTTTGAAACTTCCTGTGCAAAACCAACATATACTGAAGATTCTTTGTAATACAATAAGTTTGCCCTATTTTCTTCAATTACCTTTCTGATTAACATTATTTCAGTTTGAGTGTTAAGCATCATCTCTGCATCTCTACCAAAAATCTTATCAGCAAGAGTTTGGAATGAAGCAACTTCAATATCAAATGAACCTGGAATATTTAAATATTCTAAGGTTTTAATTTCATATTCAAGAACTACTCTATCTGGAACAATTATTAATTGCTTAATTTTGTTACCACTGATTTTATTTTTTTCAAAATCAGTTTTTACTTTGTCTAAAATGTGTTTGCTATCTAATGTGTTTGTTAATATTAAATTTACCATGGCTTTATTATATCAAATATAAAATGCAAAACTAAATAGTTTAAAAGGCTCATTTTTTGAATGGGCCTTTTTCGGTATATTGTATAATAAAACCTAATTTTCTTTACTTTAATATATGGTTTTGTTAGAATAATTAAGAATTATTTTTAAGGAACACAAACATGAAAAAGAAGTTTTTATTAATAGGAATAACAATTGTTTTAATCTTAGTTTCTATGGTTGGTTTTATAGGTTGTAGCGGAAACAACATTTATTTAACTAAAAATTTTCCTGATACCGAAGTTTATAAAGCAGCCTTTAACAACTATAATACCGAAACTTTAACTTATACAATGAAGGATTCAAACAATAATAGTATTGGTACATTTACAACAGAAGCCAGCAAAATGACAGGTACTTGTTATCTAAACAAAAATGGTGAATGCGAAGAAAAAGATGCAGAATACACTTTATCTAAAATGGGTACTACTTGTTATGTTTATAAAACAACATTAACTGTAAACGGAAATGTAGTAAAGAAAACTATTGCATATTGCAAAAATGACTTACTTATGATAGGTTCTTACTCATATACAAACTATGATTCAACAGAAACTGTAGTTATATCTTCTAATAAAGATGACGATAAATATTATTTCAAAAAATATGTAAATGGCGAAAAGGTAGCAGAAAATTCTATTAAGAATGGAAAATATGAATCTTCAGCATACTATGACAACACAATGACTTTTTTAGTTGCAAGAAATATGCCTAATGATTCAAATTATGCATCTTTCTCTTACAACTACTTTAATTTAGATAATCTATCTAAAACTAAAGTTTCAGTTATAAACTCTACTGATTCTACAAATGTACCTGATTATAAGGAAGGAACATATTCTGGAAGAAAAGTAACATTATCTACTACAGATTCAGTTCTTGGAAAAACAAATGAAATTACAATTTATCTTTCAACAACTGAATTAGAATATGTTAATAATTCAAAAATTCAAAGTCCAATACTTGAAATAATTGAAGGTAATTATAAATATATTCTTGATATGTAGAATAAATATCTTATAAATAAAAGCAAAAAACTTCAGCAATCGCTGAAGTTTTTTAATATCTAAATTTTTAATTTTTTATGCTTTTACATTTACATTTATAGTAAATGAAACTCCTGCATAAATTTTAACTTCTACTCCGTAAACACCAATAGATTTAATAGTATCTTTTATTACTAATTTTTTCTTATCAATATTATATCCTAATTTTGCAAGTTCATCGGAAATTTCCTTTCCTGTTACTGCACCAAATAATCTACCATTTTCTCCTGTTTTTACAGTAATAGAAATTGTTTGTTTATCTAACTTATTAGCTATCTCTTTTGCTTGAGCAAGTTCCTCTGCTCTCTTTTTAGCCTCTGCTGCATTTTTTTGATTTGTCTCATTTACGACGTTAGCTGTAGCTTCTTTTGCTAAACCTTTTTTAATTAAAAAGTTTCTAGCATAACCATCATTTACTTCTATTATCTCGCCTTTTTTACCTTGTGCTTTTACATCTTGTAATAATAATACTTTCATATTCTCACCTCGCTAGTATATTAGCACATAACTCCACATCTTTCAATGTTTCTAACAAAATCTAAAGACAGCAAATTGCACTAATAAAATTAACTAGAAGCATAAACACCTATACAAGCATATAGTATAACAAGTAGGAATGCTATTATAATATTTATAAGAAATCCTATTCCCGCTCCTTTTCTAGTTTTTTCCTTTCCAAACAATCCAATTATTAAACCAATAATTCCAAAGAAAAAGCTTAAACAAAAGCCAAGGCCAAAACTTCCTACATCTTGTGGCTCTTTTTCTTTTACAACATAAATAATTTTCTTATCATTACTTAATTGCTCAAATTCCTTGTCTATAAAGCTTTCCTCTTCATACTTTGGATTCTTTTGCTTAAAATCACATTCTGGACATTTAACAAATTTATCATGTTCAGTAAATAAAATTTCATTTCCACACTCTGGACATTTTGATTTGTATTTCATAGTTTTCCACCCCTTTACGTAAATTATTAACAAAATATTTGGCACATTTTGTTCAAAACTCCTTAAAATAATTATGCGTGGTGGTGGTGGTTAGTGTCAATACCAAATTTTAAAATTTTCAATTTTTTTCAAATTTTGGTAAAAAGTGAAATTTTTCTCCACTATCAGGTTTTCCACAATATATTGTGGATTTTTTTATTTTTTAATAGTAAAATCTTTTTTGGAAGTGAAGAAGTGAAAATATGATACCACAAGACCCAGTTATGTTATTAAGTTATATAAATTTAAAATTAAGAGATGAATACTCATCCCTTGATTTACTTTGTGAAGATTTAGATGTATCTAAAACAGAAATTATAGAAAAACTAAAATCTATAAATTATAGTTATGATGAAAAACTAAACCAATTTGTTTAGTGGCAACAGCCTCCGCAACCGCCATTCTCGCCACAATTACCACAATTATGGCCATCTTCATGACAATCACAATTTGACTCTTCTAAAAGCTTTAAATTGCCTTTAATTAGCTCAAGAACAGATTCATCACAATTATCATTCTCGCTATTATAAATGTCTATATGAGCAAGTTCTAATGCTCTTTTAGCACCAGCTCCAATATTAGTTATAATTACAGTATCTACCTGGCATTGTTTTAAAAATGATGAAATTGCTGCATGTCCTTCGCAATTAGAATCTAAAACTCTAACAAAAGTTATCTTATTATCTTCCACTAAATAAAATTTAAATTGTTTAGCATGTCCAAAATGTGGATCTATTTGGCCATGACTATATGGTATAGCAATAATCATAAACACCTCTCAAACATATTTATATTACTAAAATAAAAGAAAAAATGCAATGGAGATTTCCACTGCATTCCTTCCTTTTAGGAATAATTTTTTATAATTTTAATTAACTATTTTAATTCAACTGTTGCGCCAGCTTCTTCTAATGTCTTCTTTAAAGCTTCAGCATCAGCCTTAGGCATAGCTGTCTTAATTGTAGATGGAGCACCTTCAACCATAGCCTTAGCTTTGATTAAACCTTCACCTGTAGCAGCGTTAACTGCCTTGATAACTGCCATCTTGTTAGCTCCGATTTCCTTTAATACTACGTCAAATTCTGACTTCTCTTCAGCTTGAGGAGCAGCAGCACCTGCGCCACCTTGAGGAGCAGCAACTGCCATAGCTGCAGCGCTAACACCAAATTCTGTTTCAATTGCCTTAACTAAATCGTTAAGTTCTAATACTGTCATACCTTTAATTTCTTCGATTAACTTTGCGATATCCATTTTTATATCTCCTTTAATTTCTAATAATAATTTTTTTTAAGCTATTACGCTTTCTTTTCTGCTACTTGTTGTAATGCTCTTGCTAAGCCACTGATTGGGCTTTGTAACATACCAAGTAATTGTGCGATAAGTACTTCTTTTGATGGAATAGAAGCTAGTGCTTCAACTGTCTTTGCATCAATATAAGCATTATCTAATAAGCCGCTCTTGAATGATAAAGTTGTAACTGTTGCCATAGTATCTTTAAATACCTTAGCTGCAGCGGTAATTTCACCATTTGCAAAAGCAACTGCTGTTGGCTCTTCCAAATCTTTTGAGAATCCGTTGATGCCTAATTCTTCTAAAGCCTTATTAACTAATCTGTTCTTTAAAACTTTGTAATCTACGTTTACTTCTCTTAATTTAGCACGTAGAGCTACATCGTCAGAAACTTTAGTTCCCTTGTAAGAAACAAGAATAATGCCGTTAGATTTTTGGATCTTTTCCTTAATCTCTTCGATTTGCTTAGCTCTTAATTCTTTTGCTTCAGACATTCTATACCTCCTATAAAAAATCATCCCTCTTTGCCATAAGACATAGAGGGATAAATAAACATAATTATAATTATCTTTATCTTCCTCGGCAAGAAATTAAGCTTTTTCAAGCACTTGCTGTCTTTGGCAAGATTAATTGTATATTAATAATAATATAAGTTTTCGTTTAGTGTCAAATTAATTTGACCTATAACTTACTATTTTGCAAGAATTTTGATTCCAGGACCCATTGTTGAAGAGATAGAAACGCTCTTTACATATTGTCCCTTAGCACTTGCTGGCTTAGCTTTTAAGATTGCATCATAAATTGTGTTGAAGTTTTCTGTTAACTTTTCAGCACCGAAAGACTTCTTACCAATTGCAACGTGAATAATATTAGTCTTATCTAATCTATATTCAACTTTACCTGCTTTGATTTCAGAAATAGCTTTCTTAACATCCATTGTAACTGTACCAGACTTAGGATTTGGCATTAAACCTTTAGGTCCTAAGATTCTAGCAATCTTACCAACTTGGCCCATCATATCTGGTGTAGCAACGCAGACATCAAACCCAAGCCATCCTTCTGTTAAGATTTTGCTGATGTATTCATCAGCACCAACAAAGTCAGCACCTGCTGCTGTAGCTTCATCAGCCTTTACACCCTTTGTTAATACTAATACTTTCTTTGTTTTACCTGTACCATTAGGAAGAACTACTACACCTCTAACTTGTTGGTCAGCGTGACGTGAATCTACACCTAATTTAACATGTAATTCTACTGTTTCATCAAACTTAGCTGTTGCTGTGTTTACTAATACGTTCATAGCTTCTGCTGGTTCATAAGCCTTAGTAGTATCTACTAACTTAGAAGCTTCAATAAATCTCTTACTTTGTTTCATTTTTACTACCTCCACTTATTACTCTTCTACAAGAACGCCCATTGAACGAGCTGTACCTGCTACCATACTCATAGCTGCTTCTAAACTTCCAGCTGTTAAGTCTTGCATTTTTTGCTTAGCAATTTCTTCAACTTGTGCCTTTGTTAATGTTGCAACCTTATTTGTATTAGGTTTACCTGAACCAGATTCAATACCAACTTTCTTCTTGATAAGTACTGCTACTGGTGGAGTCTTAAGAACGAATGTGAAGCTCTTATCTTCATAAATTGTCATTACTACTGGAATAATGAATCCGTCTTGTGACTTTGTCTTTTCGTTGAATTCCTTTGTGAATGCAGGAATATTAATACCATGAGGTCCTAATGAAGATCCTACTGGTGGTCCTGGAGTTGCTTTACCTGCTGGTAATTGTAATTTAACAACTGCTTTAACTTTCTTTGCCATAGTTTTTTACCTCCCTATAACAATCGTGGTGCCTAACGAAATATAATGAAAAAGAATTTTATATTTCTCCCAAGCTCTTTTCCTTATTTGAGCCCTTTTTAACTAAATTTTTTCAACTTGAGAAAACTCTAGAGACATATCTGTTGCACGTCCGAAAATTTGAACGTTAACTTTAACTGTTTGAGTCTCTTCGTTAATCTCAACAACTTCGCCTGTCCAATCTTTGAATGGACCAGCAATAATATTTACAGTATCGCCTTTTGCAATATGTAAATCTTCTACCTTAACTTCTTCAAGTTGTGCTTTCTTTACTTCATCTGGGAACATTGGAAGTGGTTTGTTATCTACATCCGCAATGAAACTAATAACTCCTCTTGAATGTGTTACCATGAACCAAACATCCTTAGTATATATCATTTTTATAAATGCATAATTAGGATATTTATTTTTTTCTACTGTTTTTTTCTTTCCGCTCTTTGTTTCTACAGTAACTACTTCTCTTGGAACAACAACATCAAAGATTCTATCTTGCATTTTGTTAATTTCTGCCATCTTTAAGATTTCTTGTTGTGCAATTTGTTCATAACCATATTGTGTCTTTAGAACGTACCATTGTGGTTGACTTTTATCTATCATAAGTACCTCCTATTAAGACTGTGTTAATAATTTTAACAACCAAGCGCAAAGTGAATCAAATCCCATTGTTATCAAAAGGAATACAAGTACTACTACAAGTACTGTTCCTAAAGAAGCAAGAACAACTTTCCAAGTTGGCCATGTAACCTTCTTTAATTCAGAGAACATTTCTTTAAATTTTCTACCTATTCCCTTAAAGAAAGCGACAAACTTGTTATCATTTTTTTGATCCTTTTTGCCCTTTTTATTATTAGAAACTTCTACTTTTTGTCCTAAGTTATCACTTAGTGGAGCATTAGCTTCTAATTGTGCATTTAACTTTTCTTTTGCCATAAATAACTCCTAATAACTATTTAGATTCCTTATGAAGTGTTGTCTTCTTACAGAACTTACAATACTTATTTAATTCAATTCTATCAGGATTATTCTTCTTATTTTTGTAAGTATCATAGTTACGTTGCTTACATTCTGTACAAACTAGAGTGATTCTTGTTGTATTATCTTTAGCCACTTTGGTATTCCTCCAAAAAAATTACACCCTTTTAGAGTGCTAATATATATTACCATACCTATTTTTTACTGTCAAACTAAAATGTAAATATAATGTAAAAAATTAGCTATCCCCAAACTTGAGGATAGCTAAAATAATTTTTAAACGTTTGTTACATCATCGTTTGCAAAAGCACCTTTTGTTTCAACTTCACTAAGTGAGTGCTTTACAATAGATTTTCTTTCCTTTTTAGCAGCCTTTAGTTCTGCTTTTCTATCTATTTGTTCTTGATAAACTGGTTTAAATGAAACTACCTTTCCTGCTGCTGCTTTCATAATTCCACCAGTCATCTTTGGTGTTAATCTTGGCATCATTCTCATTCCAAATGACATCATACTTGCCATACCATCTGGGAAGAATCTTAATTTTCCTTTTCCAATTGCTTTAACAATTCTCTTACCAGCAGTAGCAGCTGTTATACCAACAGATTCTACCATCTTATCTGCCTTTGGAGCTGTTTCTCCATCTCTTGCTTTATAAATATCTGTTTTAACTGGTCCTGGCATAATACAAGAAACGCCAATATTAAATCCTCTTAATTCTTGTGCTAAGCATTCTGTAAAGCCCCAAACTCCTGCTTTTGTTGCAGAATAAATTGATTGACCACCAAATGGTAAAATTGCAGATGCTGAAGCTACATTACAAATATATCCAAATTTACTCTTTTTAATTGTTGGAAGCATAGCTTTGCAACCATAAATTACAGATAACATATTTGTATGAATAATTTGATCTACCTTTTCAGGAGCTACATCATTAAATTGACCAAATGGTTGAATCATACCAGCATTATTAATTAAAATATCTGTCATAAATCCCATGTCTTCAAGTTCTTTTGCAAACTTTTGCCATTCTTCAAGTGATGAGATATTAAATCTTCTATAAGAGAATTTATCTCCAAGTTCTTCTTTTAATGCATCTAACTTTGGTTTTTGACGAGCAACGCCCATTACATTACAACCATACTTTTTAACAAGAATAAGTAAAACTTCTTTACCCATACCTGTAGAACATCCAGTTAATACTACATTTCTGCCATATAGCCAATCCATTTTTGACATATATATACCTCCATTTTTCTCTAATAAATATTTTATAATATTTAATAATAAATAGCAAGATTAAAAAAAGTGGCCAGATTTCTCTGACCACCATAATTTTTGTTTCTAAACTTTATCTAAGATTAACCTAAAATATCGTTTACAACACCAGAACCAACTGTTCTACCACCTTCACGGATAGCGAAACGTAATCCCTTTTCGATAGCGATTGGAGTGATTAATTCAATTTCCATAGCAACGTTATCGCCTGGCATAACCATTTCTACACCCTCTGGTAACTTAATAGAACCTGTAACGTCTGTTGTTCTGAAGTAGAATTGAGGTCTGTATCCATTGAAGAATGGAGTATGACGACCACCCTCTTCTTTCTTTAAAACGTATACTTGAGATGTAAACTTTGTATGTGGGTTGATTGAACCTGGTTTAGCAAGAACTTGTCCTCTTTCGATTTGTGATCTATCAATACCTCTTAATAAAGCACCGATGTTATCACCAGCATAAGCTTCATCTAGAGTCTTTCTGAACATTTCAAGACCAGTAATTGTTGTATCCATTGTAGGCTTAATACCAACGATTTCAACCTTATCTTGTAATTTAACAACACCTCTTTCTACTCTACCTGTAGCAACTGTACCACGTCCTGAAATTGTCATAACGTCTTCTACTGGCATTAAGAAAGGCTTATCTGTATCTCTTTGTGGAGCTGGGATATATGTATCTACAGCATCTAGTAATTCTTTGATACACTTTGTGTTTTCTGTATCTGGATGACCATTGATACAATCTTGTAATGCAAGATATGCAGAACCCTTAATAATTGGAGTTGTATCACCAGGGAATCCATATTCATTTAATAGATCTCTGATTTCCATTTCTACTAATTCAAGTAATTCTGGATCATCAACTTGATCTGTCTTGTTCATAAATACAACGATGTAAGGAACACCAACTTGTCTTGCAAGTAAGATGTGCTCTCTTGTTTGTGGCATTGGACCATCAGTAGAAGCAACTACTAGGATAGCTCCATCCATTTGTGCAGCACCAGTAATCATGTTCTTAACATAGTCAGCGTGTCCTGGGCAGTCAACGTGAGCATAGTGTCTTGTAGCTGTTTGATATTCAACGTGTGCTGTATTAATTGTAATTCCTCTTGCTTTCTCTTCTGGAGCCTTATCGATTTCATCATATCTCATTGCGTCTCCCATACCATGAGCAGCAGAGTACATTGTAATAGCGGCTGTAAGAGTTGTCTTACCATGGTCTACGTGACCAATTGTACCGATATTTACGTGTGGTTTAGTTCTTTCAAATTTAGCCTTAGCCATTTAAAATATCCTCCTATTTTGATAATTAAATTTTTTATTTTTTTGTTTTTTCGTTTACTTTTTTAATTTTAATATAAATTATTTTTTTTGTCAACATTGATTTAGGAACTAGCCTAAACCAATGTCTTAATTGTTATTAGTTTTGAGATTTCTTAGCTCTCTCACCGATGATCTTTTCAGATACGCTCTTTGGAACTTCAGCATAATGACTGAATTGCATTGTGAAGTTACCACGACCTTGTGTAGAACCACGAAGATCTGTTGCATAACCGAACATTTCACCTAGTGGTACATCAGCATCAACAACTTGTACACCATTTCTATCTTCTGTAGTCTTAATAGCACCACGACGACCAGAAATTGTTCCAAGTACTGTTCCAAGATATTCATCTGGAGCAACAACTTCAACTGACATAATTGGCTCTAAGATAACTGGTTTAGCTTTAGCAGCACCCTCTTTGAATGCCATAGATCCAGCGATTTGGAATGCCATTTCTGAAGAGTCTACTTCGTGGTATGATCCATCGATTAAGTCGATATTGAAATCTACCATTTCGTAACCTGCAAGGATACCACCCATAGCAGCATCTCTGATACCTTTTTCAACAGCTGGGATATATTCTTTTGGAATAGAACCACCAACAGTCTTATCTACGAATGTAACACCCTTTCCTGGTTCATTTGGTGATAATACGATTAAACAATCACCGTATTGACCTTTACCACCAGATTGTCTCTTGAATGTTCCTCTTGCTTGAACTTCTTGTCTAATTGTTTCTCTGTAAGCAACTTGAGGAGCACCAACGTTTGCTTCAACCTTAAATTCTCTCTTTAATCTATCTACAATGATATCTAGGTGTAATTCACCCATACCAGCGATGATAGTTTGTCCTGTTTCTTGATCTGTATATGTCTTGAATGTAGGATCTTCTTCAGCAAGTTTTGCAAGAGCAATACCCATTTTTTCTTGGTCTGCTTTTGTTTTTGGCTCTATAGCAATAGAGATAACTGGTTCTGGGAATTCCATTGATTCAAGTATAACAGGATGCTTTTCATCACAAAGTGTTTCACCTGTTGTAACATTTTTTAGTCCAACAGCTGCGGCGATATCTCCAGCGAAAACTCTGTCTATATCTTCTCTGTGGTTAGCATGCATTTGAAGAATTCTTCCAATTCTTTCTTTATTATCCTTGTTTGCATTTAATACTGATGTACCAGCATCAAGTGTACCAGAATAAACTCTAAAGAAACAAAGTTTTCCAACAAATGGGTCTGTTGCAATCTTAAATGCTAAAGCTGCAAATGGTTCGTCATCACTTGGCTTTCTGTCTTCTTCAGCACCTGTATCTGGGTTTACACCTTTGATAGCAGGAATATCAACTGGTGAAGGCATATAATAAATTATATTGTCTAGTAATTCTTGAACACCTTTATTTTTATATGAAGAACCACAACAAACTGGTGTTACTTTACAAGCAAGTGTACCAATTCTTAAGCCTTTTCTGATTTCATCATCAGTTAATTCTCCACCATCTAAATATTTCATCATTAATTCTTCGTCTTGCTCTGCAGCAGCTTCAATCATTTCATTTCTATATTTTTCAGCTTTTTCTTTCATATCATCAGGAATATCTGTCTCTTCGATTTCTTTTCCTAAATCATCTTTATGAACAAAAGCTCTCATTTTTACAAGGTCTATAACACCTTTAAATTGGTCTTCTGCACCGATTGGCAATTGAATTGGAACTGCATTTGCATGCAATCTATGTTTCATTTGGTCAACACAGCTATAGAAGTCTGCACCAGTTGTGTCCATCTTATTTACATAGCACATTCTAGGTACATTATATTTATCTGCTTGTCTCCAAACAGTTTCAGATTGAGGTTGAACTCCACCTTTAGCACAAAATACTGTAACAGAACCGTCAAGAACTCTAAGAGATCTCTCAACTTCTACAGTAAAGTCAACGTGGCCTGGTGTATCAATGATATTGATTCTGTGATTTTTCCAGAAACAAGTTGTCGCAGCAGAAGTAATTGTAATACCTCTTTCTTGCTCTTGAGCCATCCAGTCCATAGTTGCTGCACCTTCGTGAACTTCACCAATCTTATGAGTCTTACCTGTATAGAATAATATTCTCTCAGTTGTTGTTGTTTTACCAGCATCAATGTGAGCCATTATTCCGATATTTCTAGTCATTTCTAGTGAAACTTTTCTCTCGGTAGCCACTATATTTTCCTCCTTCTTTTATTTATCGAATGTATAAATATTTTAAACTACCAACGGTAGTGTGCAAAAGCTTTATTAGCTTCAGCCATCTTATGAGTATCTTCTTTCTTCTTGAAAGCTCCACCCATACCATTTATAGCATCTATTATTTCGTTTGCTAGTCTCTCTTTCATTGTTTTTTCATTACGCTCTCTTGAATATCTAACTAGCCATCTTAAACCTAATGCTTGTCTTCTTTCAGGTCTAATTTCCATTGGTACTTGATATGTTGCACCACCAACTCTTCTTGCTTTAACTTCAAGTACAGGCATAATGTTTTCCATAGCTTCTTCAAAAGCAGCAAGTGCATCTTTTCCAGTCTTTTCAGCAACTATTTCAAATGCACCATAAACAATTTTTTGAGCAACTGTTTTCTTACCATCTTCCATAACATTGTTGATAAGCTTTGTTACAACTTTGCTATTATATACTGGATCTGGTAAAATATCTCTTTTAGCTACATAACCTTTTCTTGGCACTGTTCTTCCCTCCTTATAAAACTAACATACTATAAAATACCGTATGTCAAGGTACTCTGAAAGCTTTTATAGCTTCCATTAAGTGCTTTATATATTTCCTTACTTGGTGACCACAAAACATAGCCACGATTTTAGTTTATATAAAAAGCACAACTTCTAAAATTAAGATTTCTTAGGTCTCTTTGCACCATATCTAGAACGTCCTTGCATTCTATCCTTAACACCAGCTGTATCTAATACACCTCTGATAATGTGATATCTAACACCTGGAAGGTCTTTTACTCTTCCACCTCTGATTAGAACAACACTGTGTTCTTGTAGGTTATGTCCAATACCTGGGATATAAGCAGTAACTTCTTGAGTGTTTGTTAACCTAACCCTTGCAACTTTTCTTAAAGCTGAGTTTGGTTTCTTAGGTGTAGTTGTTTTAACTACTGTGCAAACGCCTCTTTTTTGTGGGCTTGAAATGTTAGTTACTCTCTTTAATTTTGAGTTATAACCTTTTTGCAAAGCTGGAGCCTTTGATTTAGAAGTTTTGTCTTGTCTTCCTTTTCTAACTAATTGATTAATCGTTGGCATCTTGTTTTGTTCACCTCCTTAAATTCATAATTTAGCTTAGGGACCTCTAGTCTCTAAGACTTTTTTTGCATCTCACAATGCAGACAATATTTTATCATCTAGTTGCAAATATGTCAATATTTTTTCGTTCATTTTTTCTTAGGGAAATAAGGGGTTGTTACTGTTTAGACTTGAAAATTTCTGCAACCTAATAACACTTTTTTAGGCACAATTTTATCAAAGTAGAGATAGCGCAAATAATTTTACAAATTTAATATGTTTCAAATAGCCTACCCTCACATACATTGCCTTGCTATACAAAAAGTTTTATTGGGTTGTAAAACTTTTAAAAGCTGAACTGTAACAAAGGGTTAGTTACAATTCAGCCTTTTTTATTTAGCAATATTTATTTATAAAAATGACATATATTCATCTTGTTCTTTTTCCTTTTTAATAGCCTTTTTCTCTCTTTGGTTTTCTTTCTGCTTTGGAGTAATACCCATAGCTTTTTCATGTTCTTCTTCTTTTACAAGAATATAAAAATGTTTTTCCTCAACTTTCACATAATTTTCGTCATCTCTCGTAATATTAGGATTATTTTCATTGACTGCTTGCTCTAATATAGACTTTGATATAATCAATCCTTTTTTCTCTAGATTGCCATTAATATCTTCACTAGGCGGATCTACAACACATATTTTTATGTCTAAGTCCTCTTGCCCTAAGTTCAATTCCATTTTAGGACCTTTTAATAAATATTCTTTATATATACTTTTAGCGTCAAAGCTATTATCAACT
>CAYZGK010000021.1:0-22925 GCA_964478025.1 uncultured Christensenella sp. | reverse complement strand
GTGGTGGGGATGGGGGGACTTGAACCCCCACGGTATTTCTACCAACAGATTTTGAGTCTGTCGCGGCTGCCATTACACCACATCCCCTAATGCTTTTATATATTATCATTAAATTGCGAGTTTTTGCAATATCTTTACAAGTAGATTTATAAAATAAAATAATATATAATTTATATATAAGAATAAGTGGAGGCTAAAATGATAGTTTGGCATGATATAGATTCATCAAGAATAAAACCAGAAGATTTTCTCGCATGTATTGAAATATCAAAGGGAAGTAAAAATAAATATGAAGTAGATAAAACTACTGGAATGTTAATTCTAGATAGAATTTTATATACGGCAACTCACTATCCAGCAAATTATGGATTTATTCCTAGAACATATGCTGATGATGGGGATCCTTTAGATGTTTTAGTAATTTGCTCTGAACCTCTTGTTCCACTATCGCTTGTTAGATGTTATCCAATAGGTCAAATTTCTATGATTGATGAGGGAAAGGAAGATATAAAAATCATTGCTATTCCTATGAAAGAACCAATGTGGAATACATTTAAAGATATAGGAGAACTTCCAAATCACGTAATAGAAGAAATAAAGCACTTCTTTGGTGTTTATAAACAATTGGAAGGCAAGAAAATGGAAGTTTTAGAGATTTCTAATGCAGAAGTTGCTAAACAAACAATAAAAGATAATATGGAAGTTTACACAAGAACATTTAATAAATTCTAATGATAAGAGCACTTAATATAAAAAGAGAAATAAAAGAAGGATTAAAGCCTTGTTATGTTATCATAGGGCAGGATGAGTGTTTAAAAAGATTTGTAAGAGAAGTTTTTTTAGCAACAATTCCTGAAGATGAGAGAGCTTTTGCATATTTACCAATTGATATAAATCAAAGCAAAGAAGTTTCAAGGATAATAGAAACTGCAGATACATTTACCTTTACCTCAAGTAAGAAAATGGTAGAAGTAGAGGAAATTAATTACGAACTAAAAAAACAGGATGTTGAAGCACTTTTAGATTATGTAGAAAATCCTAATTTAGATACTTTTATTTTATTTATGGGATTTACAAAATTAAATAAGCAACTAGAGGAAAAAATTGAAGTTATAAATTGTGATCCAGCAACAGAGGATGAATTATGTAATTATATAAACATAATTTTAAAAGCTAGAAAATATAACATGTCCCAAATCGATATAAGAAAGTTTATAAGAGAATGCAATAACGATTATGGAATGGTTGTTTCTGAATTGAAAAAATTAATGCTTTATAAGAATGATTCAAAAGAAATTAAATTTTCTGATGTAGAAGAGCTTACTCCTCCAAACATTGAAAATAAAACTTTTGATTTAACAAGATGTTTATCAATGGGAGATAATGCTGGAGCATTAAAAATATTAAAAAATCTTAGAATAAAAGATGTTGATCCTAATCTTATTTTTGGAACAATTTCATCAGAGTATAGAAAACAATATCAAATAGCTACAACAAAAGCTTCTGATGAAATAATAACCAAGGTAACAAGACAAAAACCTTATGGTATTTTAAAAACAAGAGAATTAATACAAACTAATAGAAAAAGAGATCCAAAGTATATTCTTAAATTGTCAAAAATAGTTGATTATCTACTAAATTTAGAATATATGTATAAATTGTCAAAAATTACAGTAGATGAAGCTATAGATTTAGCAATGGCATATATAATGGGACAAAGTGAATAAATAATGGAACAAGAAAATAGAAAAAATCAAAAGAGTAAGGCCTTAGGAATAATATTTAAAATTTTATTATTTGTGTCTATTGTGTTTAGTGTATACCCAACTACAGATAAGATGTATAATCTTTTGCCTTTCTATGATTTTTCAGGCATATCTACAGATGGCGTAGATTTTTCTTTATATTACTCATTAATGAAGTGGATGCTACCAATAGTTTTATCTTTAATTTATTTTGGACTATACCATGCTTATATAAAACTAATTATAAGAAATATTAATACGAGTTTAAGAATATTTAATATTCAATTACATAAAAGTTCAATTAACTATTCTATGGATATATGTTTTATTGTTTTATGTATTTATCTTGGAATTATAGGAATAATAATGTCTTATTTTCCTTTAGTTAGCAATATACTATATACTCCTTTAAAAGTTTTAGGAGCAGTAGCATTATTTTGTTATGTTTATTTTAAACTAATAAAAGGACTTGAATCTACAATAAAGCCTTTTATTATTAGGGCTTTTATGGTTCCTGCAATATTGTTGGTGGTATTTATATGAAAAAGGCAGTTTATTTAATAGCTATAACTATATTAGTACTAACAATTTTTTGTTCGTGTTTTGCATGCTCTAGTAAGACTTATGGAGATATAGAAAAATCCGGGGATTATGCTTTAGGTGAGAGTGCTTTCTCTATACTTGAAGATATTAGTGAATATTATCCAAATAGAAGTGTAATATCTAGCGAAAGTGAAGATTTTGTAAATGAGCTTAATCTTATGATTTCTTCATATGGATATAATGTAGAAAAGCAAGATTTTACTGTTTTAATAGACTCTAAAAGTTTTGAAACTAGCAACATTGTTTGTTTAAAAGATAATCCAAATACTGACAGAAAAATAATTATTGGTTGCCAATGGGATAATTGTTATTCATATTATACATCAAGCCCTGATGGTGCTTATGAATCAGGGGCAGCTATAGCTTCGCTTATCACTCTTGCTAATTATTTAAAGGACAAAGATTTAAATTATGATTTAGAGATTGTATTTTTTGGAGCAGGTGTTAAAAATTGGTATGGTGCAAAATATTATTTAAACAAATTAAGCGCAAAAGAGAAAGAAAATATTCAATTGATGATAAATTACTCAATGTTAGGCTCTGGAGACAACCTATATATGTATAGTAGGGATAAGAGCGTAAATTACAATGATTATTTTTATCAAGTTGCAAATGCAAATGGATTAAATACTAAAAAAATTCCAACAAATAAAAGAATAATGGACTCTACACTTGTTGAGGATTCGATTTATTCATATTCTCACTTTGGAATGTTTGGTAATCATGTTTATTTTATGAATGAACTTATACCAACTCTTTCTTATGCTTCATTTAACTGGGAAGATAAAACAAATCCATCTTGGAGCGAGAAAAAAAGTGAAGAAAATGTTTATGAAACAGGAAATGATACTCTTGAAACTATGGTAAAAAGAGTAGGAAAGGATTATATCGTTAATCAATTAAATACTGTATTAAATTCAACAATATCTACAATTGTAGTAAATCAAAATTCACTATTGAATATATTAGAAAAACCTGATGAGGTAAGCACATTTGCACAAGGAAATACTGCAGCATATATATTTGGAATAGGAGTTAAATTGGTAATAATTGTTGTAATAATCGTATTAACAACAATATCTATAAATAATTTTAAGAAAAATAAAGATTTGCATAAAGTTATACATGCAAATATGCAAAATAATATAAATGAAGAGAAAAAGGATGAGGATGTCTTTGAAGAAGAAAAACAAAATGAGAATGATTCAGATGATGTCTTTCAATAAATAATTGATTTTATTATAAATAATATTATAATATTATAGTAATCAATTGAGGAGATAAATATGTATTTATTAAGTTCAAGTTTGACAGAATATTTTAAACAAATGTCATTATGGTCAGTTGTTGACCTTGTGATGTTTCTAATAATAGCAGTATTATTGTTTATGTTCTTTAAAAGACATCAAGCAATTAAAATGGCAGTATTCTTGTCAATTTATATGTTATTATATATTGCAATTTACGTTTTAAGTATAATTGTTGGTGGAGACGTACTAAGAATAACATTAAAATTATTAGAGTTTACTACAATATTCTTAATAGTTTTGGTTGTTATTGTTTATCAAAGTGATTTCAAGGTTTTATTTGCTAAAATCGTTAGAAACTCAGATAAGGCATATGATGGAGATACATCAGAAGAAGCATTATTAAATGCATCTCATGAAATAGTTACTGCATGTCAAAATATGTCAAAGAATAAAGTTGGTGCTTTAATTATAATTTTAAGAACAACTGTTCCAGATAGAATACTAGATACTGGTACTCAATTAAACGCATTAGTTTCTGCAGGCTTACTTGAATCTATTTTCTCTACAAAAGGTCCTATGCATGATGGTGCAGTTGTTATTAGAGGAAATAAGATATTATCTGCTGGATGTTTCTTGCCATTATCTAAAGAAGTAGATATAGCAAAAGAATTAGGAACAAGACATAGAGCTGCAATTGGTATAACAGAAGAAAGTGACGTGTTTGCTATTGTTGCATCAGAAGAAACAGGTATTATTTCAGTTGTTGAAAACGGAAAAATTAGAAGATGGCAAACTCCAGATAAATTATTAGGCGAAATTAAAGGCGCTTACAATATTTCAGCTGCTCCAAAACAAGAAAAGAAAAAAGTAGATAAAAAGAAATTTATTTAACTTATGAGCAGTTATATAAAAATTCCAAAAATATTATTACCAAACGAGAAAACTGACCTTGAAAAATGGTCAGTTATCGCTTGTGATCAATTTACATCTCAAGAGGGATATTGGGAACAACTAAAAGAATATATTCAAGATGCCCCTTCAACTTTAAATTTAATATTTCCAGAAGCTTATTTAAATAAGGTAGATCAAAAGGAAGTAGTCAAAGAAATAAATGCAAAGATGAAAGAATATCTTGAATCTAATTTATTTAATGAAGTAAATAACTTTATTTATGTTGAAAGAAAACTAACAGATACTTTGGTTAGAAAAGGATTAATTATATGTGTAGACTTAGAGGCTTACGATTATTCTCCTAACGCAAAAATGCCTATAAGAGCAACAGAAAAGACTGTTAGAGAAAGACTTCCTGTTAGAGTTGAAATAAGAAAGGATGCTACACTTGATTTGCCACATATATGTTTGTTCATGGATGATATAGAAGATAAAGTATTTGGTTTAATTAAAAAGAATAAAGAAAGTTATAACAAACTTTATGATTTTGAATTAAACATGAATGGCGGGCATATAACAGGTTATGAAGTTTCAAATTCAAGTGAAGTTAAAAAGACTATAGACTCACTACTTAACAAAGAACTATTAAGAGAAAAATATGGTATAGATGATGAACTATTATTTGTAGTTGGAGATGGTAATCACTCACTTGCTACTGCAAAAGAATGCTGGAATTTAATAAAGAAAAATTTATCAGAAGAAGAGATAAAAAAACATCCTGCAAGATATGCTTTATGTGAACTTCAAAATATTCATGATTCATCAATTATTTTTGAGCCAATTCATAGATTCTTAAAAAATGCAAATTCTACCTTTATAAAGTATTTAAGTGAACACTTAAAAGGCGAGGGAAGTATAAGAGTAGTTTATGGAAATAAAGAGGAATTAATTTCAGTAAATAAAGATCCAACAATAGCTATTGCAGATATTCAAAAAGCAATAGATGATTATCTATTAGAAAACGATAAAATTTCACTAGATTATATACATGGCGATAGTCATTTAAGAGAACTTATAGAAAAAGAAAAAGGCGTTGCAATATTTATGCCAAAAGTTGAAAAAAATACATTATTTGATTATGTTGTAAAAAATGGTGTAATGCCAAGAAAGTCATTTTCTATAGGTTCAGCTGAAAGTAAAAGATATTATTTAGAATCCCAAAGGCTTTACTAATCAATGCTAAATTAGTTGCGTAAAACTCTATGAGTAATTAAAATTAATAATGTTAAAAATTACTATTGGAGAGAAAAATGGAACTTAAAGTTGCAAAATTTGGTGGCACATCAATGGCCACAGCAGAATCAATCAACAAGTGTGCTGATATTATTCTAAGTGATAAATCTAGAAGATATGTCGTAGTTTCAGCCCCAGGTAAAAGATTTAAAGATGATATAAAGGTAACTGATTTATTATATAAATGCTTTTACGATTTAGAGTTTAAAGGTGAATGTAAAGATAATTTCCAAAAAATTAGAGATAGATTTACAAGTATTGTTTCAGATTTAAAATTAAACTTTGATATTAACCCATATTTAGATAAAGTTGAAAAGGAAATGTTACAATTCCATTCAGCAGAATATTGCGCTTCAAGAGGCGAATATTTAAGCGCAATTGTTATGGCTCAAAGATTAGGTTTTGATTTTATTGATGCAAAGGATATTATGGTATTTTCACCTGATGGTGTATTTATGCCAGAAGAAACAAATGAAAAAGTAGCATCAATACTAAAGAACTATAATAAAGCAGTAATTCCAGGTTTTTATGGCGCTGATGAGTTTGGTACAATTCATACATTCTCAAGAGGTGGGTCTGATGTATCGGGAGCAGTTATTGCAAGAGCTAAAAAGGCTACATTATATGAAAACTGGACAGATGTTAATGGATTTTTAGTTGTAGACCCAAGAATCGTTGAAGCACCTAAAGGTATTGAAGTTTTATCTTATAAAGAATTAAGAGAATTATCTTATATGGGAGCTAATGTATTACATCCAGATTCTATATTCCCAGTTAGAGCATGTGGAATTCCAATTAATATTAAAAATACATTTGAACCAAATAATAAAGGAACATTAATTGTACCTAAGATTCCAGCAAATGCAGATAAAAGAGTAGTAACAGGAATTGCAGGAAAGAAAGGTTATAGTATTATCTTTATTGAAAAATCAATGATGAATAATGAAATAGCATTTATGAGAAAAGTTTTAACTGCACTTGAGTATTACAATATATCAGTTGAACATATTCCAAGTGGTATTGATACAATGAGTGTAGTAATAGCAGATTCTGAAATAGCAGGAAAGGAAGATGTTGTTATAGAAAAGATTAGAAATGCTGTTAATCCTGACCATATTGAAATTAAAAAGGGTATAGCTTTAATTGCAACTGTTGGCCATGGTATGAGCTTTACTCCTGGAACTTCAGCAAAACTTTGTACCGCTTTAGCACAAGCTAATGTAAATATAAGAATGTTAGATCAAGGTTCAAGTGAATTAAACATAATAGTTGGTGTATCTGAGCAAGATTACAATAAAGCTATTAATGCTATTTATCATGCATTCTATTAATATAAAAAAATAAAAAAATAAGAGGCGGCTTAAATAAAAGTCGCCTCATTTTTTTTAAGCTTATTTCTTTAACAATAGAGTTTTTATCTCATATGGTCCAAATGTTAGATTTTCAAGTTTAGTTTCACTTTCTATATTTTCTAACATGTCGGTTTCATAAACTTTAGAGAAGTTAAAAGATGTATTAAATGTTACATTTGCTTTATTTCCAGTGGTTTCGTATGCACGTACAATAATACCATCTCCATTTTCTGCAACCTTAATTGTTTCAACGGTTATATTCTTTGTATCAGTTTTTATAATAGGTTTAATCTCTATATTCTTATTAGTAATTTCAACTTCATTATTTAAGATATACCCTTTTGCTAAAACGTCACTATTTTCAAATGAACCACTATGAGGGTATATTGCATAAGTAAACTTATGTAAGCCTCTATCACAAGTAGGATCTGGGAATTTAGGAGCACGAAGTAGCGCAAGAGATACAAATCCGTTTTTAACTCTGTGTCCATATTTACAATTATTTAATAAAGCCCAACCATAATCATTATTTTGAAGATGTATGTATTTTTGAGCACAAATTTCAAATTGAGCTTTTTCAACTGAGTTATTCTCGCGAGTAGATCTATCAAAATTACCCCATGGAATATTACAAGTAACATTATCATTAAAGACTGTAGGAACAAAGTTTACTCTAAGTAGTTTCATGTCTTCATGCCAATCAACTGTTGTGTCAAACTTAACCATAGAATCATTTAAAGACAATATAACCTTTTGAATGATTTTAGATTTATTGTATGTATATGTAGATTCTCTTATAACAAGTGGACCATCTATATAAGATGTGGATTGTTGAAGAGTAGGCTCCCATTTATTAAGGTCCATATAATCTGACCTTATATCCCATGCGTTATAAAACATAAATGGGTCATCATATATTACAAACTTATTAAAGTAATCTTTTACAAGTTCTTTGTCATTGTCTTTATCATATAAAGATAAGATAGAGCCATCTTTTCCAAAAGCAATTCTTATTTTATCGTTTTCTATAATATTTCCTTCAGCTTTTAGTGAAGAACAATCTTTATTAAGTAAAGTTAATTTGCCTGTAGAGAACTTATCAAGGTTGGTTTCGTACCATTTGTCATTTTCTTTTATATACTCGCATCTTTCAAAGTCTATAGGGTTAATTATAGTTGTATCAGTGCTGCTTGAAAGTTGAGTAAGCAAATTATCTTCCATTTCTTTTAATTCGTCACTCATTTCCTTATATCTTGCTATAGATTCATCATAAACTCTCTTTATGGATGAGCCTGGAATTATATCATGGAATTGGTAAAGTAAAACTTCCTGCCAAATTTCATCATATTTTTTCTTATCAAAAGAAATTCCTTGTAAATAAGCAAGGGAAGCAAGCCAATCAAACTTATGAAGTTGTTCTTCTATTCTTCGATTCCATTTTTTGCTATTTGCTTGAGAAGTGTAAGTTCCTTGATGTCTTTCATAATATAGTTCACCTTTATGTGTAACTATGACATCAGAGTTTTCTTTTTCAAGGTCTTTAAAGCAGTCAACGGCTTTACTTGTATGGCAAACTTTGTGTCTTTTTACAAATTCAATATGACCATCACTAGGACCGCCACCGCCATCGCCATCACCAAATATTTGTAAAGCTTTATCTATTGTGTCTCTTTCTGTATTTCTTTGGTCAGACTTATATATAGCAAATGGTGTAGCTCCTGAGTTATAGTCGCCTTGAGGCTCCATGTGAGCAAGTACAGTTGATCCATCAATTCCTTTCCAGAAGAATGTTTTATGAGGGAATTGATTTACTGTATTTGAAATAATTTTAATTGTCATAAAATATTTCATGCCACATTTTCTAAAAACTTGAGGAAGGGAAGCAGGGAATCCAAATGCATCAGGAAGCCAGCACATATTAGATTTAAAATCGAATTCTTCTTTCCAGAATCTTTGACCATATAAAGATTGTCTAACCCATGATTCTCCACCTGTTAAATTACAATCTGCTTCAACCCAGTTTCCGCCTTGAAGTTCTATTCTTCCATTTTTTACTTGAGTTTTTACTTTTTCATAAAGGTCAGGATATCCTTCTTTTAGCCATTTGAACATTTGTGGTTGAGATTCGGCAAATATATAATCCTTGTATATATCTATATTGCGTAATTGATTTCCAAATGTTCTTGCAATTTTACGTTTAGTTTCACGTATTGGCCAAAGCCACGCTAGATCAATATGACCATGTCCTATGCAATAAAGTTTAGTTTTTGCATAATCTCCTTCTTTATATTGATAAGGCTTAATGTATTCACGTGCACTATTAGCTCCACTTTTTCTAAAGATTTTAAAGCTTTCTTTTAGAATTTTACTTAGCTCTTTATATCTATCGCTATTTTCGTCAAGTTTCATCATTAAGAAAAATAAGTCGATATAGTCATAGTAATATTGAATAATATCATCATGTTCAATACAAATATCAAATCTTCTTAATCTTGCAACTAAATGCTCAAAACGAAGTTTTCCATTAAATCCAGCATCAACTAAAAAGTCTATTTTCTCATCGCCATTTGAGGATTTTGAAATATCTATAACCTGTTTTCCCATTAAAGAGTGGAAAACATCGCCTTTAGATAAAACTTGAGTTACGCCTTGAAGAACTTGTCCATCTTGATTAAATACAAGCCCTTCTCCTTGAAGTTTTAATCTACAAACAACATGTTTGCCTTTTGCTTTATCTGAAACTTTTCCAGTGAAATGAAACCAAGCACAGCCAAATTTTTTTGCCCATTTTTGCCATTTTACAATGGGAACAAACTTAGATTGATCTAAATCTTTAAACGCAATAGGTTCATCAGATTTAATAACTGATGCTTTTAGATTTCCAATTTTTGTATGACATTTACATCTAATGGAGATAATGTTTTTTACATGGTTAGGTTCAAGTAATCCTTTTTTGAAAACCTTTTTATCAAAAGCCATAATAACCTCACTTATATAGATATTATCATATAAAAAGAAAACTACACAAGTGCACAGGTTGACTATATTTTCCCATTTATGCTATATTTTACTATAGGAAAGGGCATAATTATGAAAAATTATAAAAGAATATGCATATATTTTCTTAAATTTTCAATGATAAGTTTCGTTATTATTTTCGAAATTTTATTTGCCACCGCTTGTTCAAAATTAAAGATAGATAAAAAAGACTATACAGCTTTAATGGATAATTCAATAAAACCTCAAGGAGATAAACTTGTAGGTTTAGTAATGCCTACATCTAGTGATCAAACTGAAATTAAACAATTTGTTATTGCTTTACATAAACTTGCATATTTAAATTTAAAAAATGATACTAAAGTAGCTTGGAAAGTAACTAATGAGACTGAGGTTTTGGGTATGGATACCGGTGGCGTTAGATACTTTGTTAAAAATGGAAGCGAGTATTTTAATGCGGACTATTTTTATGTTCCAGATGGTGGTACAAATGGTATTGTAAAGGCCGCTGCTGCTGAAACTACAAACTATGCTTATAGATTATATTACAATTTAGATTTAGGTAAAGGTTTTGATCAAAAAGCCAAAGAATTAACTTATGAAAAAGATGGCGATACTATAAAGTTTGGTGTTAATTGGGATAAACTTTATTTTGAAAATAGTGAAAAATCTCAAGAAATTCCTATATATTTTAGTCAATCAAATGATGAATCTGAATTTTATTGCTCCTTTATATGGGATTTAGACACTATAAAAGAAGCTTCAGTAGAATGTAATAGTCTTGAGGGTTTTTATGAAATTGAAGTTAAACTAGATTGCACTCAAGAAAAAACACTAGGAACTTCACTTCCTGAGCTTATTGCAGGAACTGGAGATTCTCGTGCAACTTATACTGAGATTACTGAAACTGTTCAAATATGGGATAATGGAAGATTTAAAACATTTTTCTCATATAATGAGTGGTTCTCTCCAAAAGCTTATAGTGTTATATCTAACGTAGAATCAGCTAATGATTATAAAACATATTTTTATTATGATGATTACTCAACAACCATTTCAAACTATCAATATGCAAGTGAATATATAGAAAAATCTATTGCAGCATAGTTTTTTCTATAAAAATATACTTATTTTTAGTTGCAAATTTAAAAATTTTAGTCCTATAATTTTTGCCGATGAATAAAAGTTTAGTTGAAGGCAATATTAGAAAGGCTTTATGGGCATACACAATACCGCTTTTAGGTAGTGTAGTTTTCCAACAATTATATAACTTGGCAGATAGTGTAGTAGCGGGTCGTTTTATAGGCGAGCTTGCTTTAGCTGCTGTCGGTAATGCATCAGAAATAACGTTAATTTATACAGCATTTGCAGTTGGAAGTAACGTTGCTTGTTCAGTTATAGCCTCTCAATTTTTTGGAGCTAAGGATTATAAGTCATTAAAAACTGCAATTTCAACATCATTTGTGTCTTTTGCGGTATTATGTGTTGTATTAATGGGATTAGGATTTTCTTGTTTAATTCCAATGCTACATTTAATAAATACTCCAGATACTATTTTTCAAGATTCACTAGATTATTTATATATATACACAGCAGGAATGCCATTTGTATTTTTCTACAATATATGTACAGGTGTATTTTCTGCGATGGGAGATTCAAAAACGCCATTTATATTCTTGGCTATATCTTCTATTTCTAATATTTTGATGGATATATTATTTGTAAGTGCATTTAATATGGGTGTTAAAGGTGTTGCCTGGGCAACATTTATATGTCAAGGATTGAGTTGTTTACTTGCAGTTACCTTTTTGTATCTAAAATTAAAGAAATTAGAAAGTGAAAAATATGAAAAATTTTCTAAAGTCATATTGAAAAAATTGTTAATTGTAGCAATTCCAAGTATTTTACAACAACTATCTGTGTCTATTGGTAATATTGCTATTCAAAGTGTAGTTAATAACTATGGAGATTCAATAATCGCAGGATATACTGCAGCAATAAAATTAATAAACATTGTAACATCATCATTCTTTGCTGTTGCAAATGGTGTATCTGCATATGTTGCGCAAAATATAGGTGCAAAGAGCTTAGATAGAATTAAAGGTGGATTTAATTGGGGACAAGTACTTGCCTGGATTGTTGCAGTGCCATTATTTATAGCGTTTATGTTCTTTGGAAAATATACAGTAGGATTATTCCTTGATACAAATTCTTCAACTGAGGCTTTAAATACAGGTATTACAATGCTTAAAGTAATAAGTCCGTTCTATTTTGTAGTATCAGCAAAAATCGTCGCAGATGGAGCTCTTAGAGGCTCTGGTGATATGAAACACTTTATGTTGTCTACATTTACAGATTTATTTGTAAGAGTTGCGTGCGTATTTATATTTACTAGATTTATGGGCGTTAATGGCGTTTGGTGGTCATGGCCAGTTGGTTGGATACTTGGCATGCTTGTTGCTGTTGGCAGCTTTTATAGTGGAAAGTGGAAAAAATATTCTAATTTAATAGTAGGTTAAAATAGAGGAATAAGCATTAAAAGTGGTAATGTTATTACTGAAATCATAGTGCTAAGTAGGACCATTTGAACAGATTCTTTTTGACCTTGATTTAACATTTCAGCAAAAGTTTGAACAATAACGGCGCATGGACATGCAGCTAAAATAAATAAAATTTGTTTTATATAACTTTCTATTGGTAAGAAATATACAATTAAAAGTATGAAAAATGGGAAAATTACATGTTTTACAAAAATAATAGGGTAGTGATTTAGGTTAGTAAACATAGATTTAAAATCTACAGTTGCTAATCTCATTCCCATAATAAGCATACAGATTGGTGTAGTCATTTTCGCAAGCAGTGTTACATATGTGCTAATTTTATTTCCTAAAGTAGACCCAACTCCTCCTATATCTACAAGGTGAACTTTGCACAAAAATAAAGGAACTGCAACTACTAAAGATAAAACTGCAGGATTTAAGAATATCTTTTTAGGTGAGATATGCTTTTTATCTTGAGTAATAAGATAGCACCCTACTGTCCAACCTATAATATTCATTGCAATAAAGAACATTGTTGAAAATATATAAATATTGTTATTGTCTGGAAGGATTGCTTCCATTAAAGGATTTCCAAAGAAAGCAACGTTTCCAAAACAAGTACAAATTATATAAAGCCTATTCATTATATTGTCGAATTTGTTTTTAAAGATAAAGTAAAAAACAACAAGGAAAATAATCATTGACACAAATACAATGGCAAAGAATATTAACATTTTTATAAGTAAATCAGGAGTAAAATCAGCTTGATCAAAAGAGTAGATAGTTAAACATGGTTGACAAACATACATTAAAACTACAGCAAAAGCTGAAATTGAGTTTTCATTTATTAATTTTGTTTTTACAATTAAAAATCCTGGAAGCGCGTATGCGAACATTAGAAGTACAGTTCCAAGAGTAATTAAAAAATTATCCATTTTAATCCTTTATAAGATCAGCTTCTTCTATTCTAATAACTTTTTTTAAATCATTAAAAGAAAGTTCAACTTGATAACCTATTTTTCCTGCACTAAATATAATTGAATCATATAAGTGCGCAGTATTATGTATTGTTGTCTTAAAAAATTTTTTCATACCAATAGGAGAGCAGCCCCCATGGATGTATCCTGTAAGATTAAGTAAATCCTTAGATTTAACCATTTCAATAGATTTTTCTTTAACAGCGACTGCTGCTTTTTTTAAATCGAGCTCTTTATCTACAGGAATCATAAAAACATAATGATTATTTGATTTACCTATTGTTACTAACGTTTTAAAAACTTGATCAATATTTAAATTTAAAATATTTGCAACTTCAACTCCAGTTGGAACAATATCTCCAACAGGGAATTCATACTCTTTGTGAGTAATTTTTAAACTATCTAATTTTCTCATTACGTTAGTCTTTTCCATACGTTTATTTTAAAATAAATTATGCTTGTTTACAACAAAATATACTATATTGACATTAAAATGATTTAAGGTTTATAATAAGGCCATGAAAAAGAAAATTTTAATTATATTAACTTTGATTATAATTTTAAGTACATTTGTTTTTGCAGGATGTTCTTCTAAAAAAACAAATACTATTAACCAGTCAAAAAGAGAAATTGAATCAATCACTTATTACTATAGAGCAGGGATTGATGCAGATACTTTGACATATAACTTGTCTTCTGCTGAAATTGAGGAAGCTAAAAAGCTTTTTGATAATGTCGGTGAATTGGAAAAGAAAATTTTTAATACAGACAAAGAGCAAGAATATTATAAATATACATTAAAAATTACACTTAAAAAGAAATTTTTAAAGAAGGCTAAAACATATTATGTTTATGTTGATTATAATTATTTAGGAACAAACATCTTTACAAAAGATCCACAATGGTACTCTTATGAAGATAGGGTAGATATGAGTATAGATGATACTAAGTATAGAGGAACAGCAACACCTGAATTTACAACATTCTTAGAAAGTTTAACTGAAAAGGCACAATAATTTATGAGAAATCCAACACAGAAGCCTTTGTTTAGTTCAGCTCTTGCTATAAAACTAGTTGAGGAAAAAGAACCAGAAGGAAATAGAATTATTGCAAATACATTGCTTGCATTTGCGATTTTATATTTAGTTATTTTGGTTTTATTTATATTGGGTGTATTTAGCGGCGATATAACATATGCTATATGGGTCATTGTAATTAATGAGGTTTTATTAGGAATAGCCATACTTCTATATAAGCTGTATAATGGCAAAAAAACTTGGCTGAAGTATGTTTTATTAATAGTTTTAATGATATCGGTTTTTTGCTTGAATTTCTTTTCAGGATTTAAACTTTGGTTATTATACGCTATTCCTATGGTTGTAGCTGGAAGATATATAGATTTTAAAATTTTAACGGCAATTTATATAATGGCAATTATAGAGATGGTTGTTAGTGCATTTTTTAATGTTTATGTAATAAAAGATTTTTCATACATGGATGTAAACTATGTTGCATTTGATGAACCTATTGAACTATATGTAAATAAGTGGTTGCAGCCAGCGGTATCTGCGGTAGAAATTGATGAAAAAGAAACATTAAAATCTATGTTTGGACTATGTATTTTGCCAAATGTTGCAATAGTAACAATATATTATATTATTGCAGTTTCGCTTGTTTATTATGCTTTTAGCTTAGTTACAAGTGTTTCTGAATTATCTAAAATTGACGCAAAAAATCAAATAGAATTAAATCAACAAAAGGCCAAAGTAATGGTTTCGCAAATTCAACCTCATTTTTTATATAATACTTTAAACTCAATATATTATTTAGTTGATGAAGATCCAGAAAAAGCAAAAAAGGCAGTAGATTCTTTCTCGAAATATTTAAGATACAACATGAAAAGTATCGCATCTGAAGCTCCTATTGATTTTGAAGAAGAATTACAACATACAGCCTCCTACATTTGGATTGAGCAAATGAGATTTGAGGATAGAATAAATGTTGAATACAATATAAAGACTACCGATTTTAAGATTCCACCACTTACTATTCAACCCCTTGTTGAAAATGCAATTAAGCATGGAATTCTAGAAACAAAAGAAAAAGGAACTGTCAAAATTTCCACATCAGAGAAAGATGATGTAATTACAATAGTAGTTGAGGATGATGGATGCGGTTTTGATTATGAAGAGTACAAAAAGAAACTAGAAAGAGGAGAAGTGCATATAGGTGTTGAATCTGTAAAATCCAGAGTTGAACATATTTGTCACGGAAAATTTGATATAGAATCAAAAATTGGGCAAGGTACTAAAATAACTATTACACTATATAATAGAGATCAAGTCTTAGATAAAGGGGAATAATAAATGAGAATACTAGCAGTAGATGATGAATCATTAGCTTTAAGAAACTTAATAAAGTGTTTAAAACAAGTCTTTGTAGATGCAGAAATTGTGTCATATAATTCACCTTTTCAAGCATTAGATTATGTAAAAAGTAATCCTGTAGATATAGCCTTTTTAGATATTAAAATGACGGGCATGAATGGTGTTGATTTGGCAAGGAAAATAAAAGATACAAATTCGAAAACGGATATAGTATTCTCAACCGGTTTTGATGAATATGGTATTGATGCATTTAAGCTTGGGGCTTCAGATTATTTATTAAAACCTATTACTGTAGATAAAATACAACATGCAATTGAAAATTTAAGAAATGCCAAAATAACGGCTCAGGCTTCAAGCAGGGTAGTTATAAGGTGTTTTGGTAATTTTGAAGTATTTATTGATGGTCAAATTGTTCATTTTAAAAGACAAAAGTCTAAAGAATTATTAGCTTATCTTGTGAATAGGAAAGGTGCAAGTTCTAATAGGAATGAAATAATGGCAGTTATATTTGATCAAGATGATCCAAATTATTATACAGTAGCTAAAAAAGCTCTACTTGATACCCTAAAGGAATATAAGTGTGAAGATATCCTTATAAATGAGTGGAATCAATTTGCTATAGATAAGAGTAAAGTTTCTTGTGATTATTTTGATTTCTTAGATGGAGCTTCTGCTGCTGTTAATGCATACCATGGTGAATATATGTCCCAATATCCTTGGGCAGAAGAGACAAATTCAATTTTATTTGAAAAAAGTAAAATTTAATATCAATTTGTAATTATTTTGTAATCTTGACAAGTCTATAATTTGTTTCGTGAGATATAAAGGGAAGTGTCGAAATTATGTCAATATTTGCTAAATTTTTTAAAAAGAATGCGAATAAATGTTCAAATAATAATGGTGACTGTTTTTTAAACAAAATGTTAAGTTTAACCGATAAAACACAAAGAACATTCAAAATGAAAAATTCGGATATTATTCAATTTGCTAAAGATAGATATAACGATATGTTAGAAGTTATAGTAAGTCCTGTATGTCACACATGTTTTGGAAATATGCAAGAAGTATGTTTTAAAAGATTACTTGATAATAAAATTGTAGCTTATGGCTATGAAACTCCTAAAAATGGAATTATATATCTTTGTAGGCTGCATTTTGAGACAGTTGAAAATTTAAAGAAAGTGCATCCATTAATTTTTGAAAGTGAATATCCAAAAGGTGCAAATGAGGATTTATACGCAATAATACTAGATGATTCTTTCGATACAGACTCTATTAAAGATATATTAGAATATGTAGGACACTATTAAAATTAAAATAATTAAGGGCGATTTAAATCGCCCTAATTTTTTTATTTTATAAAACAATTATCTTTTTCTTCATATCCTATTTTTAGTAATATTTCTTTTAAAGATTTTGCTGCAAAATTAAAAGCTTCTTCATGTGAATTAAAATTGAATTTATGTTTCATAACAGTTGTGTCAATTTTCTTGTATGCTTGAAACTCTGCAAGATGTGGCTCAAGAGTTAAAACTACATCGCTATTTTTATCTATTTTAGATAGGAATTTTTCAATTTTGCCATCTCCATATCCTGCTGGGACTAATTGCTCAGAAGAGGCTATAACATCTTTTATATGGAAATATGTTATAGAATCAAATAACTTTTCAATAGCGTAATCTGAGTCTTGCTTACATTGAACAAAATTTGCAGGGTCATATACATATTTCAATCCTTTAACATTTGCTTGAATTTCAAGAACTCTATCTACGCTGTCTCCAAATACATCTTTTTCATTTTCATGACACATTAAAACATTGTATTTTTTACCAATATTTACCATTTCTTGAAGATAAGAAAAGACTTTATCTTTTTTATCATATGCGTTAAAGAAACTAAACATTCTAACTTTATCACAATGCATAATATTTGCTATAACACAAACTCTTTCAATAACCTTTTTATATTCATCAAAATTGCAGTCAATATCTACCTTTCCAAGTGGAGAGCCTATTGACCAAACTTTAATATTTGATTTAGATAATTTTTCATATGTATCAATGGCTTGTTTATCAGTTAAATCAGCAACATTTGTACCATTAACTGTACGAAGTTCAATGTAGTCAATATTATTTAATTTTAATCCTTCAATTTGTTTGTCAAGGTTGTCATTGTATTCATCTGCAAATGCGCAAAGTTTTATCATAAATATTCCTCACTTTTAATTTTTATAGACAAATTATAACATCTTTTTTATAAGTAGTGAAAAGTTTATGTAAATTATATTTAAAATATGTCTTTTTCTATGAAAAAGATAATAAATTTAGTTTTATTTATATATAAAAAATGGTAGTATATTAGCGATAAAATTTACAAAGGAGAAAGACAATGATCAAAAATTTCGATGATGTCGCATGGAATGGATTTAAAGGCACAAGTTGGAAAAATAGTATTAACGTTAGAGATTTTATTCAAGATAACTATACACCATATACTGGGGATGAATCATTCTTAGAGGGACCAACAGATGCAACAAATACCTTATGGGGAAAGCTTAGTGCTTTACAAAAAGAAGAAAGAAGAAAGGGTGGCGTTTTAGATGTTGAAACAGAAGTAGTTTCATCTATAACAGCTTATGGACCTGGTTATATTAGTGAAGAAACAAAGGATTTAGAGAAGGTAGTAGGATTACAAACAGATAAGCCACTAAAGAGAGCATTTATGCCTTATGGTGGTATTAAGATGGCTGAACAAGCTTGTACTACATACGGATATGAGCCTTCTGAAAAATTACATGAAATCTTTACAAAGTATCATAAAACTCATAATGATGGTGTATTTGATGCTTATACAGAAGAGATGATGAAATGTCGTCACAATAAGATTTTAACAGGTCTTCCAGATACTTATGGTAGAGGAAGAATTGTAGGTGACTATAGAAGAGTTGCATTATATGGTATTGATAACTTAATTGCTGAAAAGAAAGATAATTTAAAATATACTGGTCTTCGTGGAATGACAGAAGAAGTTATTAGATTAAGAGAAGAAGTTTCAATGCAAATTAAGGCTTTAAATGAAATGAAAGAAATGGGAAAAATCTATGGATTTGATATTTCAGAGCCAGCAAGAAATGCAAAGGAAGCTTTCCAATGGTTATACTTTGGATATTTAGCTGCAATTAAAACTCAAAATGGTGCTGCTATGTCAGTAGGTAGAATTTCTACTTTCCTTGATATCTATATTGAAAGAGACTTAGAAAGAGGAGTTTTAACAGAAAAGGAAGCTCAAGAATTAGTTGACCATATGGTAATGAAATTTAGAATGGTTAAGTTTGCTAGAATTCCTTCTTACAATCAATTATTCTCAGGAGATCCAGTTTGGGCTACATTATCTATCGCAGGAATGGGTTCAGATGGTAGAACACTTGTAACAAAGAACGATTTTAGATTCTTACATACTCTTGAAAATATGGGACCAGCTCCAGAGCCAAACTTAACAGTTTTATGGTCATCAAGATTACCAGAAAACTTCAAGAAATATGCTTCATATATTTCTGTTAAGACAAGTTCTATTCAATATGAAAACGATTGCGTTATGAGACCAGTTTGGACAGATGATTACAGTATTTGCTGCTGCGTATCTGCAACACAAACAGGTAAGGAAATGCAATTCTTTGGAGCAAGAGCTAACTTAGCTAAATGTTTATTATATGCAATCAATGGTGGTGTTGATGAATTAACACATCAACAAGTTGGACCTCAATATACTCCAATTAAATCAGAATATTTAACATATGAGGAAGTTATGCCTAAATATGAGCAAATGCTTGAATGGTTAGCTGAAATCTATGTAAACACACTAAATGTTATTCATTATATGCATGATAAGTATTATTATGAAGCAGCTGAAATGGCTTTACTTGATACTCATATTAAGAGATCATTTGCAACAGGTATTGCAGGATTCTCACATGTTGTAGATTCATTAAGTGCTATTAAATATGCTAAAGTTAAATGTATAAGAGATGAAACGGGAATTGTTACAGATTTTGAAACTCAAGGTGATTTCCCTCGTTATGGTAATGATGATGATAGAGCAGATGAAATAGCTGTTTGGTTATTAAAAGTATTTATGCATAAAGTAGCTAGACATCATACATATAGAGATGCTGAGCCTTCAACTTCTATTTTAACAATTACATCAAACGTTGTTTATGGTAAAGCTACAGGTTCTCTTCCAGATGGAAGAAAGAAAGGTGAGCCATTATCTCCAGGTGCTAACCCAGCATATGGTGCAGAAAAGAATGGTTTATTAGCTTCATTAAACTCTGTTGCTAAACTTCCATATGAATATGCATTAGATGGTATTTCTAATACACAAACAATAAATCCTAATGCTTTAGGTCATAGTGATGAAGAAAGAAAGAATAACTTAGTACAAATTCTAGATGGTTACTTTGATCAAGGAGCTCATCATTTAAATGTTAACGTATTTGGAACAGAAAAATTACTAGATGCTATGGAACACCCAGAGAAAGAAGAATATCAAAACTTCACAATTCGTGTATCTGGTTATGCTGTTAAATTTATTGATTTAACAAAGGAACAACAATTAGACGTTATAGCTAGAACTTGTCATGAATCATTATAATGGTTAAGGGATATTATTCTAGTTTTGAAACATTTGCATTAGTGGACGGACCTGGAGTCAGGTCTGTCCTTTTCCTTTCAGGATGCCCTTATAGATGTTTATATTGTCATAATCCAGAGACTTGGAATTTAAGTGATGGAAAAGAAATAACATCAGATGAGGCATTAGCTAAACTAATAAGATATAAAATCTATTGGAGAGACAACGGGGGAATCACTATAAGTGGTGGCGAGCCATTGCTTCAAATAGATTTTTTAATAGATTTGTTTAAAAAAGCAAAAGAAAAAGGTATATCTACATGTATTGATACAGCAGGTGGTCCTTTTTCACTAAATGAGCCTTTTATTACAAAGTTTAATGAATTATTAAAATATACAGATATTATTCTTTTGGATTTAAAAGCTCCAAATGATGATTTACACATTAAAATTACCGGCAAGAAAGGCAATAATGTTAGGGAAATGTATAAGTACTTAAATGATATTAATTTCCCTATTTGGGTAAGGTACGTACTTCTTCCTGGTTATACAGATAGTGATGAGATTCTTAAAGAAGGCAGAGAATTTTTATCTCAATTTAATAATATTAAAAGAATAGAGGTTCTACCATATCATTCTTTTGCTATAATGAAATATAAGGAACTGGGCATTAAGTATTCTTTGGAGAATGTAGATATGCCAACAAAAGAGCAAAAAGAACATGCAGAAAAAATATTAAAAGGGGAAAACTAAGAGAATTATGAAAAAATTATTTGATACATATAAGGGAAAATCAGTATATCTTTATACTTTAAAAGAAGAAAATATTGAAGTTGATATTATTGATTTTGGTGCAAGAATTAATTCAATAAGAGTAAATGGAATAGATATTGTTTTAGGATGTAATAAAGTTGAAGATTACTTTCATGACAATTGTTATTTAGGTGCTACAATAGGTAGAAACGCAAATAGAATAGAAGATTCAAAATTTGTATTAAATAATGTTGAATATAAGTTAACCAATAATGAAAATAAAAATCAGTTGCATGGTGGATTAGAAGGTTTTGATAAGAAGATTTTTAAATTAGAAAACTTTGATAATAATAAACTTGAGTTATCTTATTTTTCAAAAGATGGTGAAGAGGGATTTCCTGGAAACTTAAAATTAAATGTAATATATACTCTAAAAGATAAAAAATTAAAAATAGAATATAAGGCGGTAGCTGATAAAGATACTATATTTGCTCCAACTTGCCATGCTTACTTTAATTTAAATGGCGAAGGAACTGGATATGCGTTAGATAATCTACTATTTATTAATGCAAATGAAATTACTTTAACTAAAGAAGGACTTATATCTACTGGTGAAAAAATGAAGGTAGAAGGAACTCCTTTTGATTTTAGACAATTTAGAGCGATCGATAAATTTAAAGATGATAAAGCTCTTTTAAATACAAAAGGTTATGATCATAACTTTATGTTAAATGGTAGCCATGCGGCAACAGTAAAGAGCGAAAAAACTGGAATAAAAATGGATATCTATACAGATATGCCAGGTGTACAACTTTATACAAGTGGATTTTTAAAAGTAAATAACGGAAAAAATGGGCCATATAATGAAAATGAAGGTTTTGCATTAGAGCCACAATTTGTTCCTAATTCTATTAATCTAGAAGGATTTGATAAACCAATTTTAAGAAAAGGTGAAAATGCTTATCACTACATAGAGTATAGATTTTAAAATTTAAGAATTTTCTACTTTATTTTTAATTTTTAGTAATCTAAATCTATTATATCGTTGAATTAAAATTGCTGGTAAATCTATAAACATAGAAGCTATAGCTGAGGTTATAATATATAAAAGTAATTCTTCAGGTGAAAGAAGCCAGCCAAATAGTATGGCTAAAAAACCAGCAAAAAAGCAAAGAGTGTGAACAATTTCTGCATTTATATTGTTTTTTAATATTTTTTCTATATTGTCAAGATTTAGATTGTTTACCGAAAATTGATTTTCAAATAGAGTAACAAAATGCTTTTTCCATTGTTTTACTCTTAGTAAATTTAAAAACTTAAATTCTTTTATTGAAATTTTAAAACAAGAACTATTAATATTTATTTTTCCTTTAAAAAGACTAATAGTAGCTCCAATTATAGCTCTTACGTCAATATGATATGCAAACATAAAAAGAGTTATAAACAGCGCCGTGTAAGGCTGCTTATGTCCAATTACAATGATTAAAATTAAACTTATTAAAAAAAGTA
>CAYZGK010000020.1:0-26637 GCA_964478025.1 uncultured Christensenella sp. | reverse complement strand
GAAAACCGTTATAGTGAATAGCTATCTGGGGTTCAAATCCCTACATCTCCGCCAAAAGTGAATTGTACGAACCCTAAAATTAAATTTGGGTTCGTATTTTTTCTTTTCTAACGAATATTTTTGCATTATTGCGTAAGTCAAAATTCTACATTGCAGTAAAAAAATGTAAAAAAACGTCAATCTTCCGTTATTGATGGATTTCAACTCACTATTTATCTTTAAAATAAGGGAGCAAATATAATGGTCAACTAAAAAATGCATTTTTTTAGCCATCTCAAAATGTCATATTTTAGACTTTCTCCTCGAAAATGAGTTTGCCTTTAATATGATAAGAAATACCATTAATTTTTGTATTTTTAGGAAGTTGCCGAATCTTTTGATTTCATTTCAACTTACCTTTTTAATCGCACATATTTTACACTGCTATTACACGCAATTATATTGATAAATTATTTTAGATCAAGTATAATGGTGGTAGAAATTAAATTGGAGGTGCTCTTATGGCAAATGTTAATGTCACCATCCGTATAGATGAGAATCTTAAAAAGCAAGCGGAAGAACTCTTTTCAGACTTCGGCCTTTCATTTAATGCCGCTATGGTCATGTTTACAAAACAATCTGTTCGCGAACAACGTATTCCTTTTGAAATCACTCGTAATACGATTTCTGTGGCATCAAGCGATACATTATCTTCTATTTCAAAGCAACTTATTGACCAAAATCTGAACGCGTATAAGGAACTTGCAAAATAATTTGGCTTTCTTGTGATTAAGTAGTTTATTTACATAGCGAAATTATCAAAACAACTGGAGGTTTAGATGGGATTCGAGACAATAGCCTTTTACAATCGGCACTGCTTTCTCCTATGCAAACCTATAACTCTATCGATCTATTTCCATCTTTAATCGATAAAGCGGTTCGATTGGCTTGCGGTCTTACGCAAAACCACCTTTTTATCGACGGAAACAAACGCATCAGTGCACATGCTATGCTTGTAACGCTGAAATTAAATGGGATTTCTTTATCCTATACACAACAAGAACTATCGTCCACTTTTTTGAAGTTAGCAGCTAGCGAAATCGCTTATGAAGAATTAAAAGGTTGGGTTCAATCTCATATAAATGAATGATTTCATAATTCCTGATTCCATATATAGCAAGTGTCCACTTATGTAGCAGGTGGTTTTTTGTACAATTACACACAACTTTGTAAAGTTTAACTAAGTTTTTGATACAAACTTTGCCCGTCAATTAGAATATATTTTTGTTTGTCGTCAAAATCAAATCCACCCGTGCAAACAAAACCAATTCTTGCAACTTTTATCTTTTGAATATTACGAAGTTGTTTTTCTTCCTCTTCACACTCACGTAAAGTCATAGGTCTGTCGAAATATTTGCACTCATAAAAATCAAACAATTCGCCAGTACGTTTAATGACACAATCAAACTCACCATTCGTTTTGGTAGTTGGATTGTCATACCAATAACTCCCATAGTCTTCTATATCGGCATATTTTCCACTTATTGCAATTCTATGAAAATATTGTAGAGTAAGTCCTTCAAAACGTCTCGAAACGAACTGGCCAAGAATATTTTTGATATTTCTATCGTAAAACTGCTTTTCTCCAATCCTTGCAATCGTTCCGGCAACCCCGAAAATAAATGAAAAATAAAAACGCATTAGATTATCTGTGATTTCATAAAACTGCTTCTTTTTGTCATTCCGCAAATTAATTGGCTCCGTTTTTTGGATTGTTTCCATATTTAAAAGTATTTTCAATTGTTTATCAAGAAGTCCCGTTTCTTCACAGCCGATTTTGTCACGAATCTCGGTGTATTTTTTCTTCCCGTTTCCAAGAGCTTCAAGAATTCTAGTATCAAACGTTTTTTGAATTTCTCTTAACATAACGTTCTCTATATGAGATCTAATAAGTCCGGTTTCAGGCAAAATCAAAGAACAAATGTTCTCTTCAAGCGACTTTTCAACATCAAGATTCTCAAGAACATAGGGGCATCCGCCAAACACACTATAAAACGCCACTTTGTCTCTAACTGGCAGATTTGGATAAAACTGAGAGGCCTCATAATAATCGAAATCATGAATATGTTGAATTAGCGAAAATCTACCAAATAGAGGATTATCTTCATTTAGCAATTCTTTCATTATGGTAATATATGAACCACAGAGAATCAATTTAACATTCTCTGGAAGTCTATCAATTAATGCCTGCATATAAGAATCAACTTCGTTTTTTTTCTTTGTCTGTTTCAAATACGGATACTCATCAATGATAAGAAGAAAATTTTTATCAAGGGTTTTTAAATAGTCCATCATGGAAAAGAGGGAGTCAAAACTTATTTTAGGAAGAGCAAGTGCGTCGGAAACACTTTTGTAAATCAGTTCAAGATTTCCTTCGAACGTACTTGCAACACACAAATAGTTAATGACAACCCCATTAAAAGATTTCGTTGCTTCATTAATCAAAGTTGATTTCCCAACTCTACGTTTTCCATAAACCAAAATTGCTGTCTTTTTTTTTGAAGTTGAAAGTTCTTTTGTAAGAGCTTTAAGTTCTTTTTGCCTTCCAATAAACATTTTATCAACACCCCTTTAACTGATATTTTAAAAAATTATCTAAATTTCTTTCAACTTAACATCAGTATAACAAAGCCATTTTATTTTGTCAATTTTTAGAATAATTTTTCAGTGAATAATTTTTCAGTAATATTAATGGCAAACTGAAAACGTTTTTTGCCATTTTTTCAATAACGCAAACACTTAAAATAGATGATATTAATCCCCAAACTTATAATGAATATATGTTAAACAACTTGGATAAGCCTATTTCTAATTTATTTCATTACTCTAAAACTTAATATTGAGTCAAATTCCCCCTATTAGTGGAAAATTGGAGGTATTTAATACTTCTTATTTTTGTGATTATGTAAGATTGACATGCATAAATAAATACAAAAAGGTTGCTAAAATCAAACAAATATGTTAAAAATACTCAAGTATATTTCCATAGGAGGTAAAACAATGGAAAATAATGAAAAAGAAACAAACTTAGAAAATGAGACACAATCTCATGAAGTTGTAAAAGAAGAGAAAAAACAAAACTTTTTTGTAAATTTTTATATGAAAGTTTGTGCAAAAATTGGAAAACGCACAACAATAATAGTAGGCATTGCTATTGTTGTTGTTTTACTTGCACTTATTATTCTTATTCCTACGCTTGCTAGTAAATCTAGTAATACAAAAAATTCAGGCGAATCTACAACTCATACACACTCGTTCACAAACTATGTTTACAACAACGATGCAACCGAGTCAGAGAATGGCACAGAAACCGCAAAATGTGACGGTTGTGATAAAACCGACACAAAAACTGTAGAAAATACCTTCCTAGGCACATCTGCTCTTACTTATACAACAGATACGGACGGCAATTATATTGTCACTGGACTTGAATCCAATTTTACTGGCATTAATGTCTATATTCCTGCTACCTATAATGGGAAAAATGTTGTAGGAATTAGCGAATACGATGAAGAAACTGCCACTGTATTTGCTGCAAATGAGAAAATAGAAAAAGTTGTTATTGGTAAAAATGTAAAAACTATAGGCTCATATGCATTTATATCTTGCTCAAACTTAAAAGAAATCACTCTTCCCGATGGTTTAACTACAATCGGTGATAATGCATTCGATTCTTGTACAAGCCTAAAAGAAATTTCTATTCCAGACAGCGTAACATCTATCGGGGAAAGCGTTTTTGAAAGTTGCACCGAGTTAAGAAAAGTAAAACTATCAAACAGCCTTACCGAAATTTCCGAAAGCATGTTCGTGTGGTGCTATAGACTTTACGAAATCACTATTCCGGACAGTGTAACCACTATCGGTAAATATGCATTTAACAACTCCGGACTTATGAGTATTACAATTCCTGAAAATGTAACTTCAATCGGAGACTATGCGTTCAACTACTGTCCGAAGCTTGTCGAAGTAAAAAATAACAGTTCTCTTACAATAACACAAGGCTCTAGCGAAAACGGATGTGTTGGACGTTATGCCGAAAGAGAAATTAACTTTAGCGGAGACTCCAACCTTAAAAATGTAGATGGTTATTACTTCTTTACAACAAACGATAAAACTTATTTAATGGGCTATGTAGGAGACTCTACAGAACTAACATTGCCAGAAAATTACAATGGTGCTTCCTATGAACTTTGGACAGATGTGTTCCACGGCTACGAAAAAATTACTAAAGTCGTTATACCAAACACTATATATACAATTACAGAAAATGCTTTTAATAGTTGCGAAAGCCTTGTAGACGTAACCATAGGCTCCGGTGTAACCACAATTGACAACTACGCTTTTGATTCTTGTTCAAGTCTTGAAACAATCACAATTCCAATACAAGTTACCACTATCGCACCAGCAGTCTCCGGTGTTTCTTGCCGTATATTTGCCTACTGCACAAAACTTTTGACAATCAACTGCGAAGCAGCCTCAAAGCCTGACGGCTGGAATTCAAGATGGCTTGAACTCAGTACGTTTGATAGCACCAATCAATACTACAACGCAGATGCAAAAATCAATTGGGGCTATACGGGTAATTAAAAATCAAAAAAAATATAATGTCAATAAACAAGGCGCCTTTCTAACGAAAACGCCTTGTTTTTTCTCATTTAAATACTATTACTCTCACTTTCTGCCAATTAAAAAATTCCGAAAATATCGGCACTTTTTGGTTTTATAAAACCATATCTTAAATATAAGATATCGGAATAACCTTGTTATTTTCACTTAGGAAAGCTAATTTTTCATAATTACAAATTACTCCACCTTCACCTATTTTGATATTATTAAATGCATTATTTAACGTCTTAAAATGTTTAATATCTTTAATATTTGGACTAGATGTTTTTTTTATTTCAATAGGATATATTGTTCCATTTTGATAAAATAACAAATCTACTTCACTGCCATTTGAATCTCTATAAAAATACATATCTAAATCTTTTCCTGAATTATAATAGGATTTAATAATCTCATTTATTACAAAGGTTTCATATAGTGCTCCAGCCATTGCACCTCTCTCAGCAGTATCAGGAGTTAACCACCTACACAAATAGCACACCAACCCTGTATCCGTAAAATATACTTTAGGGGTTTTTACAACTCTTTTTGTAACATTAAAAGAAAAAGGCTTCAACAAAATTATCATATTAGTCGCTTCTAAAATAGATAGCCATGACTTCGCCGTCCTTTGATCTATACCGACATCATTCGCCAATGATGCCAAGTTTAATAACTCTCCCGTTCGACTTGCAAGCGCTGTAAGAAATTGCGAAAAGGCTAATTTGTTTCCCACTTGGGCCAATTCATTAATATCCCTATTAACATATGTTTGAATATACGAAGAAAAGTATCTTTCCCAATTAATATTTTTATTACTATACAATTCTGGCATGGAACCTCTATGAATTCTTTTCCACAACTCAACATTGTCTAATGTAAACTTAGGGCTCCTGTTATTAAAATATTCAGTTGTAGGTATAAATGGTTTTGAAAATTCATCCTTATAAATTTCCCTATTAGATAAGCCAAGCATATTTAAAATTCCTACTCTTCCAGCCAAGCTTTCGCTTATTCCTTTCATTAATTCAAATTTTTGAGAGCCTGTTAGAATATACATTCCAGGTTTTTTATTTTCATCAATCAAATATTTAAAATCCAAAAACGAGTTTGGTGCTCTTTGTATTTCATCAAAAATTACTGGATTCCCTAACGATTTAATATAACCCTTACTATCTTCATGCATTTGTTGAAAAACAAACATATCATCCAATGTTTGATATGGTATTTCGGGATATGAATTGACTAAAACTGTACTCTTACCAATTTGTCTAGGACCTGTTAATAAAACAGCAGAAAACTCGCTTAAATATTCGTCTATTGTTTTCTTTATATGCCTTTTAATATACATACTTTATCTCCTTTTTTATGCAATTCATACATTGTAATGTCATAATATCATACATTTGTTTATACGTCAAGAAGCATTTCCCTAAAATTTGATAGTTGGACAAAATCTCCTATTGTTAGAAAAGGATTATTCAAGGATGTTTGAATTGGCCATTTTCAGTTTACCATTAACAAAATTTAGTTATATACAAACAAACTATTTCGTAAAAGTTAAGATAAGCAATTGCACCTTTTTGAGTGTTTTCTCGAGCATTATTTGCACCTTTTCAAGTGTTTTTTAGGATATTAATTGCACCTTTAACATATTTTAAGCTAAAATTCTAACCCAAAAAATTTTAACAGTGTTCTTATTTTATTCCTTTTTTAATATTTTTATGTTCTTATTTTATTCCATAGGTATTGACGATGGCCTAATTTTATAATACAATAATCTTAGGAGAATGAGTTGTTATGTTGCAAAGAAAAATATATCAAAAATTATTAAATTGGAAAAATAACCATATAAAAAGCACTTTAATGATACAAGGAGCAAGACAAGTTGGTAAAACTTTTACTGTGCGTGAGTTCGGCAAAAATCAATATAAGTCTTTTATAGAAATAAATTTTATAAAAAATCCTGAGTTAAAAAATATATTTGCAAATAGTTTGGATGCAGAGACAATTTATAAAAATTTATCTGCACAAGTAAAAAACATTCAATTAATACCCCATGATACTTTAATATTTCTCGATGAGATTCAGGCTTGCGGAAGAGCACGAACATCATTAAAATTTTTAGCAGAGGATGGACGTTTTGACATAATAACTTCTGGAAGTTTATTAGGACTTACTTATGGTGAAGATGCAGATAAAAACGTTGAGGAACCCGAATCAGTTCCTACTGGATATGAAACTTTTTTGACAATGTATTCATTAGATTTTGAAGAATTCTTATGGGCTGAAGGCTATAATGATATAACTATATCAATATTAAAAGAATACTTTACAAAAGATGATCCAATTCCAACTGAACTAAACAAAAAATATGAGCAACTATTTCGAGAATATATGGTCGTTGGCGGTATGCCTGAAGTGGTAGCTGATTATACTATCAACCATAATTTTAATAATGTTACAAACATACAAGAAAAAATATTAGAAGATTATAAATACGATATCTCTAAACACGCAAAAGGCACTGAGAAAATAAAAGTTAGAAAGTGCTACGATGCTATACCTAAACAACTTGCAAAAGAATTAACAAAATTTCAATATTCCACTGTAGAAAAAGGACAAACTAGCAAAAAATACGGTGGAAGTGTTCAGTGGTTAAAAGACTCTAACCTAGTAAATCCTTGTTACAACATAAAAGAACCATTTATCCCACTTATGGCAAATAGTATTGATGAGCAATTTAAATTATATATAAATGATACAGGCCTACTATGTGCAATATATGGATTTGAAGTTAAAAAAGCTATTTTAATGAATACTATACAGGGTAATGCTAAAGGTGGAATTTACGAAAATATAATAGCAGAATGTCTAACAAAAAATGGTTATAAACTATATTATTATAAGCCAGACAATGATCATGAACTTGAATTTTTAATTGAAAAAGATGGAGGAGTAGTTCCTATTGAAGTAAAAGCTGGCAATACCGCCACAACTTCTCTAAATAGATTCATTCTAGACTACAATCCCAAAATTGCATATAAATTGGCGAATTCAAATATAGGCACAATCAATAATAAAAAAACACTACCGCACTACATGGTAATGTTTATCTAATAACAAATATACATTTATTTATCTTTAATATTTAACTTAAAGATTTTTAATATTTGTGCATAATAGCATAAAAAGATTTTTAATATTTGTGCATATTGACATAAAAAGATTTTTAATATTTGTGCATTTTTATCGCCGCTTTGATATTTTCATTTTAACAGAAGGCAAAAAATTAATTCCAATAGAAGTAAAATCTTATTCTTATTCAAATCATAAGTCGATTGATGTATTTAATAAAAAATACCCCGATAGAATAAAAACTAACTTTGTAATTTATTCAAAAGATATTAAACGCGTTGGGAATACAACATATATTCCTTTTTATATGACTATGTTCCTTTAATTAATCAATATCAGTCATTAATGTATTTTCTAATTTTATTAGCTTATCTTGTTCTTTATTGCCTACAATATTGTTGTTTTTAATGCTAATATTTTCAGCAGCTTTTATAATTATTGCTAAATCTTTATCTTTTGTTTTAATGTTATTTCCCTCTATTACAATATTTTTATGAACAGATTCTTTATATTCCTTTATTTCTGGGTTTACATTAACACCTGCATCGCCACAATAAATAAAATCATTATTATTTATTTTAACATTCTCTACTTGACCAGATTCATACCAAGAATTGGCATCATCCGCAATAAGAACACCACTCATCCCTAAATTATCAAATACATTATTGGAAATTTCAACATTTCCTCTTGTTGTAACTAAAACACCTCTTGTTGTTATTTCAGTTAACTTATTGTTTTTATAATATAAATTAGGATTAGCTGAAAGATCCTCTATTACAGTATTTAAGGTATCTATTTTATAATCTTTATCTAAAACAATAGATATCCTATAACTATCTATAAGTTTACTCTCTTGTAAAATAGACTCTCCTTCTTTTAATAAGGTCTTCTTATTTATAAAGGCAATTTTATCACCATTTCTAAAAGGATTAAATCCATAAGTTTCTCTATGAGAGAATTTAACAACTATGTTATTGCCTTCTTTTTTCTCTATAGGGAAATTTATTCCATGAACATTTATTCCATCATCGTTTGCACCTTTAACTTCACACCCTTCAACAACAATATTTCCTCTGCACATATTAAAATGCATGAAGTCCGCAATTGAAGCTATGCATCTATTTGAATTATTATCTGGTTTAAACTCACAATTTTTAATGGTAATATTTTCACTGCTTTGCGCAACTAAAGCTTGTGCCATATTAAAGTGCTGTTTTATGTTTTCTAAAGAAATATTGCTTGATTCATTTATAACAATGCCACTTTCTAACCTTTTGGTATTTATTAGTGCATATGTTGCCCCTTCTTGCACTTTTGTTGGAAGATAATATTTTACAAGCAATTTCCCTTTTTCCAATTCTTCTATTTTATATGAACGCCTAAAAGGATGTAATCCTCTTCTAATTTTTCCATCTTTAGCTTTTGGAATATATCCAGCAATATTGGCATCCTTTATTCCTGAAAACTCCCAGTCCTCTCCCGTAAAGATTATTTCTTTACCATTAAACTTGTATGTGCTATCTTTATTTACTATAAATTCAGCACTAAACGCACTCTTTTTTATACATTTTACTTCTGAACAATATGGTGGGCGCAAATGATCTATTTCAAGATTTTTTATACTCACGTTATTGCATTTATCAATAAATATATGTGTCATTACTCCATTATATAAAAATTTTGCACCATTAAAATCTATATCTACATTATTTAAGTTTCTTAATATTATTCCAAAATGGTGAACTGGAATTTTTAAATCCTGTTCACTTAAAGTATTAGTAACATAAAATACTTCATTTTGAGCATTTTCAGAAAAAATATTATATATTCCCTTTTCAAACTTTATTAATACTGGATTTGTTTCTTTTTGAACATCATCTAATAATTTCTTTAAATTTTGTGAACAGTCTTTATTATCATCTGGTAAAATCCCATAATTTTTTGCTAACAATTCTTTCTTTTCCATTTTTATAATTTATCCCCTTTAATACGTTGATAATATCATATTTTCCTATTTCTTACAATAATATATCTTTTCTTAAAAAGCAAAAATGACACCAAAATTTCTTGGTGTCATTTTATAGATTTTTTTGTTTTTTAGTATCTTATAATTAAAGATTTTCCAGTCATTTCTTCTGGCTGCTCTAAGCCCATAATGTCTAGCATTGTTGGAGCTATATCACAAAGTCTACCACCATTTTTCAAATCCTTAACTCCATCTGCACCTATTACTACAAATGGTACTGGATTTGTTGTATGAGCAGTAAATGGCTTACCTTCCTTTGTCATCATACAATCAGCATTTCCATGATCTGCTGTTAGTAATGCTTGACCACCAACAGAAAGAATAGCATCTATAACTTCTTTTACACATTTACTTGTTACGCTTACTGCTTTTTGTGCGGCTGGAATAATTCCTGTATGTCCTACCATGTCACAGTTTGCAAAGTTTAGAATCATAACATCATATTTTCCACTCTTTATTGTCTCAATTGCTTTTGCACAAACTTGAGGAGCACTCATTTCTGGCATTAAGTCAAATGTTGCAATCTTTGGAGAATCAATTAGGATTCTATCTTCGCCTGGATTTGGAGCTTCAACGCCGCCATTAAAGAAGAATGTAACGTGTGCATATTTTTGAGTTTCGGCAATTCTAAATTGCTTTAAACCTTTCTTAGATAAATACTCACCTAGTGTATTGCTATAAGATTCTTTTCTATAAGCAACATCAAGTGCATCGTTAAATGTAACATCGTATTCTGTAAATGAAACAAAGTTAACTTTTAAGAAGCCTTTCTTTCTTGCAAATCCTTTAAAGTCCTCGTAAATAAATGATCTTGAAATTTGTCTTGCTCTATCTGGTCTAAAGTTAAAGAATATAACTCCATCCCCTTCATTTATAGTAGCAACAGGTTTTCCGTTTTCATTTATAACAGTAGGAATTACAAATTCATCTGTTACACCTTTATCATAAGAATTTTGCATTGCTTGAATTGGATCATTTTCTTGAATTCCTTCTCCATCACAAAGTGCAGTATAAGATTTTTCTACTCTATCCCAAATATTATCTCTATCCATTGCATAGAATCTTCCTGAGATTGTAGCAATCTTACCAAAATTAATTTCTTTTGTGTAATCAACTAACTTCTCAATAAAGCCTTTACCGCTTGTTGGAGGAGTATCTCTTCCGTCCATAAAGCAATGAATATAAATATTATCTAGTCCCATTTGTTTTGCCATCTTTATAACAGCAAACAAATGTGTATAGTGAGAATGAACACCACCATCAGAAAGTAATCCCATTACATGTAATTGCTTTTTGTTTTCTTTACATGCTTTCATTACTTTTACTAAAGCTGGATTTTCAAAGAAATCACCATCTTCTATAGATTTTGTAATTCTTGTTAATTCTTGATAAATAACTCTACCAGCGCCCATATTTAAATGACCAACTTCTGAGTTACCCATTTGTCCTTCTGGAAGACCTACAGCTAAACCTGAAGCTTGAATATGAGTCGATGGATTAGATGACATTATATCAAAAACTTCTTTAGATGTTTCAGCACTAATGGCATTTGCTGGGCAAAAGTCATTAATACCATAACCATCCATAATAATTAAACCTGTAAATTTCATATTGCCTCTTTAATCTTAGTGTTTAACAACGATAGAGAAATCTACAGCCTTTAGAGAAGCACCACCAATTAATCCACCATCGATTTGTGGCATAGCCATTAATTCGGCTGCATTCTTAGCGTTCATAGAACCACCATATTGGATTCTAAGCTTATTAGCTGTCTTTCTATCATATAACTTAGCTACTCTATTTCTAATAATCTTAATTGTATCATTAGCATCTTGAGCTGTTGCTGTCTTTCCTGTTCCAATAGCCCAGATTGGTTCATAAGCAATTACAACGTTTGCTAAATCTTCTTTAGTTAAACCAGCCAAAGCACCATCCGTTTGCTTCTTTAATACGCTCTTAACTCTATTCTTTTCTCTTTGTTCTAATGTTTCACCAACACAAATAATTGGCTTTAAGCCCTTAGCTAAAGCAGCCTTTACTCTTTGATTTACAGTAGCATCTGTTTCACCAAAGTATTGTCTTCTTTCACTATGTCCAATAATTACATATTCAACACCTAATTCAACAAGCATATCAGCGCTGATTTCGCCTGTAAATGCTCCCTTTTCTGCCCAGTGAACATTCTCTGCACCAACTTTAATATTTGTGCCCTTTGTTAATTCTACAGCTGTAGCAATGTTTGTATATGGAACACATACAACGATTTCTGTTTTCTTCTCATCCTTAACTAGTGGGATAAGTTCTGTTAACAATGCCTTTGTTCCGGCAATTGTGTTATTCATTTTCCAGTTTCCTGCGATAATTGGTTTTCTTGCCATTTTTATATACCTCTTTTATTTATTTTTTTCATTTAAATAGGGCTAGCATAGCTAACCCTGTAGTTTTTTTTATTTTTTATTAGTCTTTATCATTAAGACAAGCAATTCCTGGTAGAACCTTTCCTTCGAATAATTCCAAAGAAGCACCACCACCTGTTGAAATGTGTGTCATCTTATCTGCGAATCCTAATTGAGCAACTGCAGCAGCAGAATCACCACCACCGATAATTGTTGTAGCATCCTTAGCTTCAGCCATTGCTTTAGCTACTGCTATTGTTCCTTTTGCAAGTGTAGGATTTTCAAATACGCCCATTGGTCCATTCCAAATAACAGTCTTAGCACCCTTAACAACTGACGCAAATAATTCAGCTGTCTTTGGTCCAATATCTAATCCCATCTTATCATCTGGAATAGCATCAATATCTACATAACTAACATTAATTTCAGCATCTATAGGATCTGGGAATGAATCAGCAATTGCTGTATCTACTGGAAGATAAATCTTTTTATTTAAAGATTCAGCCTTTGCAAGCATTTCCTTACAGTAATCAATCTTTTCATCATCTACAAGTGACTTACCTACAGAAACTCCTTGAGCCTTTGCGAAAGTATATGCCATACCTCCACCTATTACTAAAGAATCACATTTATTTAATAAATTATCTATTACCTTTAATTTATCTGCAACTTTTGCACCACCTAATACTGCAACGAATGGTCTTACTGGTCTTTCTAAAGAATCAGCCATTACTGTTAACTCTTTCTCAATTAAGAAACCACAAACTGCTGTCTTAACAAATCCATATTCTACAATAGCAGCTGTTGTTGCATGTGATCTATGAGCTGTACCAAATGCATCATTTACATAAACGCCATCTTCTCCAATTAAGTCAGCTAACTTCTTGCAAAGTTCTTCTGATCTTCCTTCTTCACCTGCGTCGAATCTTGTATTTTCTAGAAGTACTACTTCACCTGGTTTTAATGCTGCAACTTTTGCCTTTGCATCATCACCAACTATATCTTTAGCAAATGTAACTTTTCCACCTAAAATTTCATTTAATCTAGCAGCTACTGGAGCTAAAGTAAACTTCTTAGGATCATTCTTTAATGCCTTAGCAATAGCATCTTCTTTTGCTTGTGCTTGTTCCTCAACAGGAAGAGCTTCTATAGCCTTTTTCTCCTTCTTTGTTAAGCCAAATCCTGGAGTAAAAATATTATGTGGCTTTCCCATATGAGAACAAAGAATAACTTTTGCTCCTTGTTCCATTAAATACTTAATTGTTGGAAGTGCACCATTAATACGATTTTCATCTGTGATAACGCCATCTTTCATTGGAACGTTGAAATCTACACGAACAAGAACTTTCTTGCCTTTTACATCTACGTCTCTAATTGTCTTTTTGTTCATAGAAATAAACTCCTTTTTGATTATTAAATTTCATTTTTATTTTTTAATTTTTCATAGATAATTTTAACATAATACACACGCACGCACAAGAAAAAATATATTTACAACACTAAAGGGTTTCTTAAATTATAGTCAATTTGCCACAGTTAATCTTATTTCGTAATATTTTCTGTGGCAAATCAACTATTTAATATCTAATTTTAGTATCTATTAATTTTAAAGCTTCTTGTCCCTATCCATATTGTCATAATGTTTTCCAAGAACATTATATAACCAATATACTAGTTTCATATCTAAGTTAAACCAATAAATAGTGAATAGAAGTATTAATAATCCTACAAACACACAAGCTAATACTATTAATAAAATTGCCCACCAAGCCATATTCTTACCTCCTATTACCAAGCAGCAGAATCATCAAAATCCACTAAAGTTGGATCTACTGGTTCTTCTTTTAATACTGCAAACATATATTTATTGATTTGATCTCTCATATCTCTACGAGAAATAGTTCTTGGGTCCATTAAGTCTTGTTTTACCCAAATAAAATTAATCTTTCTTTCTCTTGCTTGATCATCAAATGTACCTACAAGACCATCCATTCCTTTACATGAAATTTGGTCATACATTATGATTGTATCAACATTATATTCTTCTGCAACTCTCCACATCTCATCAACAACGTTTCTATATCCACCTTTTGTATGTTTACGCATTGTTGTTCTTTGATAAGATTTTGCTAAGTCTTCTAATGCATGTTCATGAGTATCTGTTCTAAACTTTATGTAAGATATCATAGTTTCCATATCCATTACTACATTCATTCCCCAACAATTTTCAAGCCAACTTGCAAGCGATGTATAGTAGTTTGCAGGACATGACCAAACAAGTGCTCTATGTCTCATAACCTTAGATACTTTTTCTTTATTCTTATAACCTTTTGTTATAAGAGCATTAACCTTCTTATCTACCTTTAAGAATCTCTTATCATAACCACCAGATAAATGATAATAATACAATCTATAAATCCAGAATGTTGCTCCCGTTAATTGTGGATAATCCGTTTTATTAATTTCCCATTTTTGCATTTCATAATCTAGTTGCTTATTGTAGTTATTAAGTGCAGTTAAGAATGCATCCCAATTAAATTTTTCACCAGTTTGATCCTCTACAAACTTTATTAATTGTTTTACCTCTTCAACTGCATATTCTTGTACAGATTCTTCGTTATAACGAAGTGGTACATTATATACATGAGTTGGAAGTTTAAATCTTCTATCTTGGAATGATGATGTCATAATTGATCCATCACATGGCATATTACAAGAAATCATACACGCACCAAGTTTTGGATAATCATCAACAACTGCAACACCAGCTTCAGCACTTGGAAGTGGACATACATCCGCTGGAACTCCATAACTTTCTATTTCATCAAGATAGTGTGGAGTAATTAATTGATCCATAAATGATGAGAAGAAAATAGGTATAGTTTGCATAGGAATAACCTTAAGATTTGGGAATCCTGCCATAAACTCTACTGGTATTAATTCATCTACACATACAATCTTCTTTGAATATTTATTATTTGGATTAATTTTTTCATCCGCCATAAATGTTAGATTTATAATATCGGTTGCATGCTTTACTATCATATTATAATGAAGATGTGCAGCCCTAAGTTGTGTACCTCTATATCCTTCTGTATGTCTATCTACAAACGCTGGAGTAGATAAATATGTACTCATCCAACGATATCTCCAAAGTCCCTTAATTGTTGAAATAGGAGCTTTAAGAACCATTTTTATCATATCTTTCCAGTTTATTAGCCAACGCCAAAAATCATATGCAGTATCTTTAAAACCTCTCCATTCTCTATGTTTTAAAAGCCATGTTTTATCTTGATGGATATTTCCTAACCCTTTTTGTGCCATAATTATTTACCCTCCATCTTCATGTTCTTTTGAATCTTCTTTATCTCTAGTGATTCCACAAAAGCTTGTGTTCTAGTTTTTAATTGACCAGATGCTGTTGATGTATACTCTCTATCTATTGCTATAGCTGGAATGCCATAATCATTAATCATAATATGTGAAGCTAAAGCTCTTTCATATCCCCAAAATTCACAGAATTTTATTTGTTCGTAAATTACACCATCTGCCTTATATTCTTTTACTAAATCGGCTACAAATTGCTTTCTTCCTTGAACCTTTTCATGTTCCATATATCTTGGACATTGTGAAGTCTTCATATAATGCTTACATATTGTATATAAAGGATCCTCATCGTCTTTTAATTCTATTTCTTCTCTACCAGGTGTAGAACCATAGCAGAATCTATCTGCAACTACATATGCGCCACAATCTTCAAACAACTTTATAAATCCAGGGTCATCCATTTCTGAACCTACTACTGCTATTCTTGCTCTATAAAATTTCTTTGAATCTGGTTCTCTTGTTTTTATTTCTTCTAAAGTTTCTCTAAGTTTATCTACTATAAGATTTTTAGGACATGTATAGGAAACTAGATTTAAAACAGCATACTCATATCCAGTAATTTTTGGATATTCGTCTTTTCTAAATTCGCCTATCTCTTTAATTATTCTACAAACTTCATTATGTTCTTTTACAGCCTTTCTTATTGCGTCATTTGAAACATCTACACCATAGTTTTCTTTTAGCTTATCTAAAACCTTTAATTTTAATTGCTTCATATATGCTTGAATACAATGTTCATCTGTTTTAAATGGCATATCTATAATACTTAAGAAAAAGTTCTTGTTTTTGTTTAAATCCAAGATTTCAAAATGCTCAATTGCTCTATTCATCTCAGAGCATGTTTCTCCACCTATTAAAGCACCTAAGAAATTATAGCCACCTTCAATTCCTCTTTCTAATATAGCTTTACAATAACCACATAAGAAATTGCTTAAATAGTATGTTGCAATATCTGTTGAACCTGTTCTTGGAGCTCTTAATCTTACAGAAAAGCATTTATCTAAATTTAATAAAACCTCTGGTATGTGATAGCAAGTATAACCTAAAGCTATTCTTCCTTCATCACAAGCTTGTTTTACTAATTCGTTATGCGCTTCTTGTAATAAATTCTCAAAATAGTATAAATGTTTTAAATCCCTCATATAACCTCTCTAGTATAGAATTAGCTCCCACTAGGGGAGCTAACTTTTATTTATTAATCTTCAATTTCTGTCTTATGACTTGTAACATATGTAGATAAATCAGTATCTGTCATATGTGCTGGAACTTTTCCTTCTAAACTTGTATCTTTGTTAATTATATAATCTTCTTTTGACTCACCATCTGGGTAAGTATAATCTTTATAACCACTTAAAATATATCCTATTGCCTTTGTTGGATCTGCAGGATTTGTTGTGCAATCAAAATCCTTTACGCTTACTTTATATTGGTAAGAAGAATCATCTGCTGATACATAGTAAATATCATCTCCTATCATTGTTGGATTACCATAAGTTGTTCCAAATGTTACATCTGAAATTTTCCAAGCATAAGCTGTAATATCTAATTCCTTCTTGTCTCCATCTTTAAACATTCCTTCAATGAAATAGAAATAAGAATTCATTGTACAGTACATATTGTTACCATCAATCTTTATAGGTGTAATTGCTGCTGAGAATGTTAATTCTTTTGATAAATCCTCAAATTCTCCTGTCATCTTTCTATAAATCTTAACAGTTGTTGAAGAAATATCTAATATTCCATTTTCTGTTCCTAAAAGATAAATTGATGATGTTAAAGCACTTGTAGCATATTTAATTTCACTATCTTTATTAAATGTGAAGTTATCATCAAACTTATAAGCTACAGTACTAATGTCTTCTATTTTAGATGTTCCTGTTTTTGTGTAATATAATGCATTTTCGCTAGCATCATACTTTAACATTGCAAGAGTATATAAATTTTCTACATCTGAATAATATGTTTCAGCTGTACTATAAGCTTCTTCAGATATAACTGTTTTACTTGTACCATCTTTAAGAACAACACCAATATTGTTTGCTGAAACTAAAGTATTTTTAGAAGCCTTTGTATAGAACATTAATTGATCTTCTTTTGAAACCAATAATCCTGAATATTCTTCAACTTTAACTTCATCTTTACCAACTTTCTTATTTGTATATGAAACAAAGTGGATATCACTATCGTATGCATAAATTAAACCACTTTCTGTAAATATAAATTCACATGAAGTACTCTCTACTATAGCAACAGATTGAGTTGTTTTTCCATCAAGTTTTGTCCTCATAAACTCAACAGCACTAATTAAAGCACCTGTGTTATCTGTCTTGATACTTCTTGTTACATAATATAACCATTCACCATAAATATAAATTCCGGCATCTGAATAATCTGAAGCAAATAATTTTGGAACTACAACACCAACATATTCTAATCCGTTTGCTGTAATCTTACTCTTGATGATGTTGCCTTTAATACTAGCATCACCCCATTTGTTATCTGCTTTTGTTAAACTTGATGTATCTGCTACACCATTAACATAATATAAGTAATCTCCTGTTTTAACAGCTAATGTGCCGTTTCCTTCAACAGTGTCACCTCTATCTGAAGTAGAACCTACTGCGTCCCATTTATAATTATTACAACCTGTAAGTGTAGCTAATGTTGCAATCACTAATACAGCAATAATAATTCCTCTTAAAATTTTCTTCATATATATGCTCCTAATTTCGCGTACGTATAATAATATATATTATAATAAAACAAGATACCCTTTGCAAGTAATAACTATTTACTCACTTCTTTTAGCCCAATCTATTTGCTCTATCCCATTTTCTTTTAAAAATTCATTGGCTTTTGAAAAATGCTTACACTCCAAAAATCCATGATAAAACGAAAGCGGAGATGGATGTACTGCCTCTAAAACTAAATGTCTTTTATTTGTAATAAGACTTTTCTTTGCTCTAGCAGGTCCTCCCCATAACATAAATACTACAGGCTTTTCTCTCTCATTTAGCATTTTTATTACACTATCTGTAAATCTCTCCCACCCATGTTTTGCATGCGACTGAGGAGAAGCTTCTCTAACTGTTAAAACTGTGTTTAATAAAAGCACTCCTTGTTTTGCCCAGCCAGATAAATCCCCATTGTCTGTAGGAGGTATTTGTAAATCATACTCAAGTGCCTTGTATATGTTTTTTAAAGAAGGTGGACATTTGATTCCCTTTTCAACACTAAAGCAAAGGCCATTTGCTTGACCTTTTTCATGATATGGATCTTGCCCTATAATAACGACTTTTACATCCTCAAAGGCTGTGTTTTCAAAAGCTGCTAAAATTTTACTCATTGGAGGATAAACATTATAGTTTTTATACTCACTTCTTAAAAAAGTCCTAATTTCATCAAAATAACTTTGTGAAAATTCTTGTTCTAACTTTTGATCCCAACTGTTTCCTAAATGCGACGACATACTTCAATTCCTCGTAAAAAATATAGCATATACTCTTGTTTTATTCAATGTTATTTGACTTTTTTAATTCTTAAGAATTATCATATGATTATTATGATAGATTGCCATACACATACATACTATTCACACGATAGCACACAAGATCCAAAAGAAACAATTCCTTTTGCTATAGAAAAAGGATTAGAGTATTTGGCATTTACTGATCACTGCGATAAAGATTGTTTATTTAATCCAGCCTATAAAGACAAAATAAGACAAATAGATTTGGATTCTTGTTTTAAAGAATTAAGATTTTTACAAGAACAATATAAAGGCAAAATAGAACTTGCAGTTGGCCTTGAATGTGGATATATGAAACAGGCAACTCCTATGTATGAAAAAATTTTAAAAGATTATCCAACTGATATAACCATAAACTCCGTTCATTTAGTGGATTTTATGGATTGCTATTATAGAGAATTCTTTGAAAGAAAAACAAAATTACAAGCATATGGCCAATATGTTCAAGCAATCTATGATAGTTTATTTGTCCCATACCATTATGATGTTGTTGCTCATATTGGATATGTTGTAAGAAAAGCACCATATGAAGATAAATCTCTTAACTATTCAGATTTTCCAGATTTATTTGATTCAATTTTAAAAACTATTATAGAAAAAGGAAAAGCTTTAGAAGTAAATACTCATGCAGAAAACACTGGCTTTTATACTTTGCCAAATCCTATTATCTTAAAAAGATACAAAGAGCTTGGTGGCGAATTATTAACCATTGCAACAGATGCTCATAAAAAAGAAAAATTAGGCTTTGAGTATGACAATGCTTTATCTTATTTAAAGGACTTAAATTTTAAATATTTATTTAAATATTTAAACCACACACCTATTGCTGTTAAAATATAAACTTTACAAAGATTTGCTGTTAATTTCTTTTATTTCCTTCTTTTTATTATTTATTAAACTTAACAAATCATTACGGTTGTAATCATGTGTATACAAATGCAATCAGATGATTGGCATTAATATTATTATGTTTTATAATCTTTTTAATAAAAAAGGAGATAATTTATATGAGCACTTTAATTCAATTTAGATTAGATGAAGATTCCAAAATTCAAGCTTCCATAATTTGCAACAAATTAGGAATTGATTTGCAAACATACATGCGAATGTGTATTTCAAGATTAATTTCAAATAATGGTATCCCTTTTGAAATGGTATTAAATAACAAGCAATCAAAAGGCATGGAAGCTCTTTTAGAAGCTGGTAGAATTTCAAAAGAGAACGGCAATTCAGAAATGACATTAGATGAAATTAATGAGGAAATTAGAAAAGCAAGATGCGATTAAAATATTATGTTGTTGTAGACACTAATGTTTTAGTTAGTGCTTTATTAAAACCGAAATCAAATCCGGGAGTTATTTTAAAACTAGTTGAATATGGCATCATAATTCCATTAATTAATGAGGAAATTTTAAATGAATATAAAAAGGTTTTGTCTCGACCTAAATTTAAATTTCCTAATGATATAGTTAATAATATCATGGAAATTATAACAAAAAAATGCACTTCCTATTGCCAAAAATCATATTGAATTAATTCTGCCTGACGAAAAAGATAGAGTCTTTTTTGAAGTGGTTATGGAATCAAACAAGGAAAGAGTTTCTAAACTCGTTACAGGTAATATAAAACATTTTCCTATGGAGCCTTTTATTGTCACTCATAGAGAATTGTGTGAAACAATTTTAAACGATTTTAATAAATTTGATTTATAATTTTCTACTTTATATTAAAATACCACGCATCGTCTGCGTGGTATTATTTTACTTTAAAAAATCCCTGTTAAGCTTCTTCCTCTACTTTTTCAGGTTGAACTACAAGATATGTTTCTCCACCTGCAAGAGTTATCATCTTAATTGCATCAGGAGTATATTCATTTGCAAATACTTTAAACTTTTTACCTAGACTTTCAGATTCCGTAATCATCAAGTAATTTGTATTTGGGGCTCCTAAACCTTTTTGTCTTACAGCATCTACATCTACAGTATCTCCATCTTCAAAGTTTGCAATTAAATCATCAATTGAAAGTGTTGTCTTTATAAATCTTTCTTGATAATCTTCATCATCAACAACACCTAATAAATCTTGTGCAAATGTATCTGGGTAAGCCTTTACATCATCAAGTTTAATCTTATTCTTAACTAAGTAATCATAACCTCTAGTTTCAGCTAATGTATAACCATCTAATGTTAAGTTTTCAGCAAAGTTTACTGGAGTATATTCTTTCTTACTTATTACAAGTGATTCCATAACTAAATCAATAAGTTCCATAACCTTTCTTGCAGATACTTTAGAACGAACATTAATCATGGTAGGTAAATCTACTAATCCTTTTCTATGTCCTACATCTGTTTGGTGGAAATATCTCTTATCTATAGTTTCTGGATCTACTGCAAGATATACTTTTAATGTCTTTCCATTAATAACCATACGAGCAATGTTTATACGACCTTGATTAAAGTTTTCTCTATGACGTGAAATTCTATCGTGAACACCATACTCAAGAAGTTTATTTCTAATATCTGAATAGAATTTTTTAATATCATCATCAGCAACACGTAATCTCATGTCAAAACTCATTTTTGGTTTAATTCTAACAAGATCATTTGCTGTATCTACCCAGTTTTCTGTCTTTTCAGTAGATTCCTCTTCGCCTTCAGTTTCTTCTTCTGCAGGTTCTATAGTCTCATCTTCTACTGGCTCAAGCATACTTTCTTCTTCTGTTGCTGCCTCTATTGGAGTAGCTGTAACAGCACTTTCTTCGCCATCTAATGAAACTTGGATAGATTTTGCATTAGGAATTGTATCTACCGCTAGACCACCAAGAATATCTGCAATAAGTTTAATATTCTTATTCATGTTGTCTAGTTTTTCATTCATGCTAGCATTAATTTTTGCTTGCTCCTCTAGTCTTGCTGTAAGCATTTCCATTTGTTTGTTTTGCGCGTCAATCAATTCTTGTAATAAAGCCATATCGATTTCCCCTTCCTCGTTTTCGCCTTCTTGTATTATAGGCGTTTCTTTTGTTATTTCTTCAGAAACTATCGTGTCCTCTGTTTCTTCATTTGTTTCTTCAATTTCATTTTCTTGAATAGTTTGACCTTCTTGAATTTCATCTTCTTTAATTTCTTCTAATTCAATTCCATCATCAAGTTCTTCTTCTTTAATATTTTCTTCAACTTCTGCACTTGCTTCTGTCTTAATTTGTTCTGTTGAAACTGTTGCTTCTTGAACTTGTGTTATTGTTGTTTCTTCTCTCTTTGTTATATGAGTTTTAAATCTTAGTATTAAAGAAACTAATATTGAAACAACTAATACTGTTCCAAAAGCGGCTAACATAATCCATGTATAACTTTTCTTAATACTTGAATCTGTTATTGCAACTGCATATAAGATAGTACCTGTGATTCCGGCAGATAAAGCAAGTAAAGTAAGTATATCTACAACACCAATTCTTTTGTTAACAATTCTTACAACTACAGCTAATACATAGAATAAAACTAAACCACCTAATGAACCTATAACTACAATTTTTTCTATATTTTGATCTAAAATAGAAGGCATTCCATATTTTTTATCAAAATAGTATACGCCAACTGCAAGTAATATACCTAAACCTATAGTTATTATAAAGTTCATCATTCTATTTAGTTCTCTATAATATGTAACAAATGTTGCATCAGAGTCTAACTTCTTATAGCTAATGAATGTTGTGTTTGTTTTATCAAAAATAATTGAATGAACTATCTGGCATATTATAGATAATAAAGCAACTCCCATAAATATCCACACATAAAGTGGCACTTCTTTTATAGCAATTGTTTTAGTTTCAATAAAGGTTTCAGCAAAGTAAATGACTGCTGTAACTACTCCTAAGACTTCTATAATTATATTGATTGCATCTGTTATGTAAATTCTTGATCTAAAACTATTTATAATCATAGCAGTCAATAGTACTCCTGCTATAACTCCAGCTGCTAATATGGTAAGCAAAAATACCATACTTGAATTAGTAGCTTCTTCTATTGCTCCAAGAACGTCATGGTGAATTAAAATATATGAAACAAAAATAGCAATGCATGCCCCTGCTAGGGAGCCTAAAATGCCATACTTATTACATACAGCCTTTATATAGTTGGTTTTCTTTTGTTTAACACCCATTTAAAATACCAAAAACATTTTTAATTATTATAATAGAAATAAATAGAAATTGTAAATACATTATATGCCTTTTTACCTTCTATTTTTGAAATTTTCCATAATATGTATTACTTTTTATAAAAATGACCAACCTTTCGGCTGGCCATTTAAATTATGTTTTAAAACTTAATTAAGCTTTATATTGTAACTTTTTATATAATGCTTCAAACTCTTCAACTGTGAATAGTTTTGGGCATGGGTATAAAGGATTTGCTTCAGCTTCAGCTTGCTTTGCAAGTGCTGGGATATCCTCATCTTTAATTGTCCATCTATCACTCTTTCCTGGTACACCAATTTGTGATGGAATATTCATTCTTTCATTCATGCCTTCAATAGCAGAAATAAACTTATCAGCTTTTTCTGCATCATTTGCACCAGTAATTCCTACAACATCTGCAAGTTGAGCTAACTTCTTATGAGCTGTGCTGCCATATTCTCTTAACATCATTGGTAGAATAATTGCATTAGCAAGACCATGTGGAACATTATAGAATCCACCAAGTTTATGTGCCATTGCATGTACATTTCCTACATACGCTCTTGTGAAAGCAATACCTGCATAGTAAGCAGCTTTTTGCATATTATCTCTTGCAACTAAGTTATGAGGGTTGTTATAAGCTTCCTCTAGATTTTCAAAAATTAATTTTGTAGCATCCTTAGCCATTTGTTTTGTTTCAGCAGTATTTGATGAACCAATATAAGCTTCAACAGCATGTGTTAATGCATCTAATCCTGTTGTTGATGTCATATGAGGAGGAAGTCCTTCTGTTTGCTTTGGATCTAGTATTGCATATGCTGGAATTAAATGTGGATCATTCATAGCACACTTTTCATGTGGTGTTACTGTATCATCTGTAATAACAGCTGCAACAGTTGCTTCAGAACCAGTACCGGCTGTAGTTGGTATTGCAAATAATAATGGTAATTTACGATTTACTTTTAATAAGCCTTTCATTTTATTAATTGGTCTATTTGGTCTTGCTACTCTAGCTCCAATACCTTTAGCACAATCCATAGGAGAACCACCACCAAAAGCAACAATGGCTTCACAATTGTTCTCTTTATACATTTGATATCCTGCTTCTACACAAGTTGTTGTTGGATTTGGAATTGCTTTATAATACCATACACACTCAACCTTTGAATTTTTAAAAGCTTCAACTAATTTATCACATAAACCATGTTCTTTAAAGTATTCATCTGATACTAGTAAAACTTTCTTTATACCTAACTTTTCAATAAAAGCAGGTAGTCCTTCAACACCATTCTCAAATTGTAATAATTCTGGCTTTCTCCATGGCATGAAGAAACATGCAACATACATTACTTTTTGGAATAATCTACAATAACATTTCTTTAATGCGTTCATACTTGCACTCCTAATATAATTTATTTTCCTTGATTATTATATAATCATTAATATTTTTAGTCAATTTAATAAATATTTTTAAACTTATACTTAACAAAAAAGTACACAAAGTCAATCTACTCAATAAAATCCGGCTTTGATTCTAATATTATTTGTTTTTTTGTTACCGGGTGAATAAATGAAAGATATGTTGAATGTAAAGCTTGTCTTTTTAAAACATATCCATTATCTAAAACTTTATTTTCTTCAAAATTTGGATTATATAAAGAATCGCCTAAAAGTGGATGTCCTATATATGCCATATGCACTCTTATTTGATGTGTTCTACCAGTTTTTAATTCTAATTCAACTAAACAATAATTTGAATAAACTTTTTTTAATCTATATAAGGTTATAGCTTCTTTGCCATTTTCTTGAACACATCTTTCCATAATGGAACCTGCTTTTCTTTCTATAGGTTCATTAATTACTCCACTTTGTTCAACTACTCCTTCGCACAAAGCTAAATATTTTCTTTCTATATGTGTTTTTGATAATTCAGAATGTGCAAATTGATTTTTTGCAACTATCATAAGACCAGAAGTATCTCTGTCTAATCTATTTACTGGCCTATACACAAAATCTCCCCACTTTGCTGCAAGTACATTTTCTAAACTTTTACCATAGTGCTCTTTAGTAGCAATGACAGTAAGTCCAGCGGGTTTATCTATCACAGCAAGATCTTCATCTTCATAAACTATTTTTATATCTATATTATAATTGGGTTCAATTTTTCTTTTAAACTTATCTTCTAAAATTATTTTTATGCTTTGATCTTTAAAAACCTTATCTATAATCCTAATGGGAACATTCTCTACTTTTATTAACCCCATTTTCTTTCTAAGTCTTAAACATATTGAGCTAGAGAATCCCATTTCTCTTAAGTTCTCTTCTATAGTCCCATCCTTTATTGCAACAACTTCAATTTCACGCATAGTTTTATTATACACATTTTATATTTTATGCATATTTTTTTGTTTCTATTTTGCATAAAAATTAAATTGTCTTTTAAAACCAAAATTTTCATAAAATTCCACTTTTTTAACAATTTTTGGTGAAAAAGTGCCACTTATCCACCAAGTTATCCACAAAAACATTTGTTCGTGTGAATAACTTGTTCTTCTATCTGCAACTAAAATTTTTGTTATTTTGGTGTTGATTTTAAGATTTTTTACTCACTATTTTTCTAGTATGTTTGTAGCATTTTTTGGCTATTTTATTTTTGCAACATTCTTGTAATTTTTATAATTTTTTATGCAACTGTGAATAATAATTTTATTTTATACATAAATACCTATTTTTTAATGCAGCATTTAAATCCTTGCTTCTTAAAAAGATATGAAAATGCTAATATATATGCCTTAATGCCATCTTGTAAAATTCCATTTTGAGATTTAATTTCATAATCATCTATTATTACAACTGAATCACAATCTTTTTGCAATGAATTTACAATTTGATTAAATCTTTTTTCATCTATAAAGTATAATGAACTTGCCTTTATTTCATAAGGATTTTTACAATCCTCTATTAAATCCAATTTAACTAGCGGATATTCATCATCGTCAAAAGGTGTGTTATATATAAATTTTTGTCTTAACGTACTACTTATCATTTTCTAAACACTCCTTTGCTTCTTTATATCTTGCTTTTAATATCTCACTTATTTCAGGATATTTATTAATTGACGATTCCATATTTTTAACCACTATTTCTTCTTTAAAATATTTTGCAATTTCACACCAAAACATACTACAAAAATAAAGCTCATCTTTTGTCGCAAACTCCATAAAAGCTATTGTTAATCCAGAATTTAAAAATAATACTTCTCTAAGATTTTTTAAATATTTTTCCTTAAGTTCTTCATTATAATTAGATTTTTGTAATTCTTCTAATTCCTTATCTAAAT
>CAYZGK010000019.1:0-27198 GCA_964478025.1 uncultured Christensenella sp. | reverse complement strand
CAAATAAGATTGGAAAGAAACTTAAGATGATAGGTTTATATAACATCCAATTTATAGTAGATAAAGATGACAAGGTATCTATAATTGAAGTTAACCCAAGATCATCAAGAACTGTTCCATTCCTTGCAAAAGCAACCGGGGTTCCAATTGCGAACATTGCAACAAAGGTTATGATGGGACTAAAACTTAAAGATTTAGGTTATGTTGGAGTTCACCCAAAGAGAAAGAGATGGTATGTAAAAGCTCCTGCGTTCTCATTTAATAAGTTATCTGGACTTGATGTAGTTTTATCTCCTGAAATGAAATCAACAGGAGAGGCAATTGGATATGATTTATCTTTAAATAGAGCTTTATATAAAGCATTAAAGGCAGCAAATATGAAAGTTTCTAACTTTGGAACAATACTTGCAACATTTGCAGATAAAGATAAGGAAGATGCCCTACCTCTTGTTAGAAGATTCTATAACTTAGGATTCAATATTGAAGCAACATCTGGTACTGCTAAATTCTTAAAAGAACATGGAATTAAAACAAGAGTTAAAAAGAAATTATCTGAAGGTTCTGAAGAAATTCTAGACTCTATAAAGAAAGGTTATGTAACCTACATATTAAATACATCAAGCGATGATGATTCAACAAGAGTTGATGGAAAGATTATTCGTCGTGCTGCAATAGATAATAATGTAACTGTATTTACATGCTTAGATACAGTAAAGGTTCTATTAGATGTACTTGAAGAAATAACTATGGGAATATCTGTAATTGACCAGGAGAATTAATGAAAGAAGTAATCTTAACAATAAAAAGCAACATAAAAGTTTCAAGCGATACCTATAGAATGGTACTTTGTGGAGACTTATCTTCAATTAAAAATCCAGGTGAGTTTATAAACATTAAACTTGAAGGATATTATTTAAGAAGACCAATCTCTGTATGTGAATTCACCGCTGATAGTGTTACTATTCTATATAAAATTTTGGGCCATGGCACACTAGATATGTCTAAGTTTAATGTAAATACTAAGTTAAATTGTTTAGTTAATCTTGGTAATGGTTTTGATGTAACAAAGGCAAAAAAACCACTTATAGTTGCAGGTGGCATTGGAATAGCTCCACTTATTGGACTTATGAAAGAATTTAATAAATTAAACATAAAGCCAATTCTTGTATATGGAGCTAGATCAAAAAATGACATTGTCTTAAATGAAGAATTAGAAAAGTTAGCTGAAGTTCACTACTCTACTGATGATGGTTCTTTAGGCTTTAAGGGAAATGTTGTTTCGTGTATAAAGAACTTGAATCCTTCGTTTGATTACTACTATGCTTGTGGACCACAAATCATGCTTAAGTTTTTAACACAAGATTTTAAAAATGGCTGTGTATCCCTAGAGGCTAGAATGGGTTGTGGATTTGGAGCTTGTATGGGCTGTTCAATAAACACAATAAATGGACCTAAGCGTGTTTGCAAGGAAGGACCAGTTTTTGAAGCAAGTGAGGTAATACTATAATGAATACTACAATTAACTTTTTAGGAAAAGATTTTAAAAATCCAGTAATACCTGCTTCAGGAACTTTTGGTTTTGGTTATGAATTTGCAGATTTTTATGACATAAATATTTTAGGCTCAATCTCAACTAAAGGTACAACACTTGAACCAAGATACGGAAATCCACTTCCAAGAATTGCTGAGTGCCCTGCTGGCCTTATAAATTCAATAGGACTTCAAAATCCAGGAGTAGATAAAGTAATTAGCGAAGAGCTTGTAAAACTAGATAAAGTATATAAAGATAAAATCATACAAAATGTAGGTGGTCATAGCGAATATGAATACTGCGAAACTGTTAAAAAATTCAATGATGTAGATAAAGTATTTGCTATTGAATTAAATATATCTTGCCCTAATGTAAAAGGTGGCGGTATGGCTTTTGGAACTTCACCTAGTGTTGCATATAGTCTTGTAAAGGCAGTTAAAGCAGTTTGCAAAAAGCCACTTATTGTTAAATTATCCCCTAATGTTACAGATATTGTTGAGATGGCAAAGGCTGTAGAAAATGCGGGTGCTGATGCTATAAGTTTAATTAATACTATGGTAGGAATGAGAATAAATCTCAAAACAGGTAAGCCAATTATCTCGGTTACTAAAGGTGGATACTCTGGCCCGGGAATATTCCCAGTTGCACTTCGTATGGTATATGAAGTATCTAAAAATGTTAATATTCCAATAATAGGAATGGGTGGCATAACAAATGCGTATGACGTTCTTGAAATGATGTATGCTGGCGCTTCCCTTGTAATGGTAGGTGCACAAAACCTTGTAGATCCTTTTGCTTGCAAAAAGATAATTGAAGATTTACCTAAGGTAATGAAAGAATATAAAATTGAAAATTTAAAAGACATAATAGGAGAAACAAAATAATGAGAGATGTAATTATTGCTTGTGATTTTAAAAATCAAGAAGAACTATTTAAATTTCTAGAACCTTTTAAAGGAATGAACCCTTATCTTAAAATTGGCATGGAAATATTTTATAAAGAAGGTCCACAACTTGTAAAAAAACTTCATGATATGGGATTTAAAATATTCTTAGATTTAAAACTACACGATATACCAAATACAGTAGAAAAAGCTATGAAAAATATAGCTGACCTTAATGTTGAAATTACAAATGTCCACGCAGCTGGTGGTATTGAAATGATGAAAGCTGCAAGAAGAGGTCTTGACTCAACGGAAAATGGCAAGAAAACTCAACTTATCGCTGTTACTCAATTAACATCAACATCTCAAGAAATCTTAGAGAAAGACTTATTAATAAAAGAACCTTTACAAGAAGTTGTTAAACATTATGCATTAAACGCAAAGGCTGCTGGTCTTCAAGGAGTTGTATGCTCAGCACTTGAAGCACCTATTATTAAATCTCTAGGACTAATATCTGTTACCCCTGGTATTAGATTTGCAGATGATTCAAAAGATGATCAAAAAAGAGTTGCAACACCTGCTCTTGCAAAAGAATTAGGATCTACTTATATTGTTGTTGGAAGAAGTATTACAGCCTCATCTGACCCAGTTGAAGCTTATAAAAAATGTGTAAAGGAGTTTTGTTAAAATGAATAAAGAAAATTTAGCTATTGAAGTTGCAAAAAATTTATTAAAAATTAAAGCCGTATTTTTAAAACCAAATGATCCATTTACTTGGGCATCTGGTATTAAATCACCAATATATTGTGATAATAGATTAACTCTATCTTATCCTGAGGTTAGAAGAGTTGTAGAACAAGGTCTTGCAGAAACTATTAAGCAGTACTACCCTACATGCAAAGTAGTTATGGGGACATCTACAGCAGGAATTGCTCATGCAGCTTATGTTTCTGAAATCTTAGATATGCCTATGGGTTATGTAAGAGGTGGCGCTAAGGACCATGGTAGAGGAAACCAAATTGAAGGTGTTGTCCCAGTTGGACAAGATGTAGTTGTAGTTGAAGATTTAATTTCAACAGCAGGTTCATCAATTGAGGTTGTAGATGTACTTAGAGAAGCTGGATGCAATGTTTTAGGTATTGTTTCCATCTTTACTTATGGCTTACAAAAAGGATTAGATAGACTAAAGGCTGCAAATGTTGAAAATCACTCTTTATCTAATTTTGAAACATTAGTAAAAGTTGCAGCTGATGAAAAATATATATCTAGTGAAGATATTAATAAGATTCTAAAATTCCAACAAAATCCAAACGACCCATCTTGGATGGATTAAAATTAAAAGTAAATAATATAAAAAAGTATTAAGACCAAAAATCTTAATATTTTTTTATAGTTCGATATAGTATGGACAAATATCTGTAAATGAATTGTCTTTTAATCTATAACCATTCTTTATAACGCCAAGTTGAATAAAACCTAATTTTTCATATAAATGTCTTGCGCTTAAATTTGAGGCAACAACTGCATTAAATTGCAATATTTTAAAACCATGCATTTTTCCTTGCATCATACAATCTTTAACTAGTGCTTCCCCAATATGGTGCCCTCTATATTTAGATAGTACTGCATAACTTGCATTACATATATGACCACATCTCCCAATATTATTTGGGTGAAGAATATAAAGTCCTACAATTTGTTTTGATTGATCCTCTGCTACCGCGCAGTATGTTTGAGATTTAAAAAAGAATTTTGCATCCGAAAGCGTTAATATATTTTCTTGAGGAAAAGCATTCTTTTCTTCAACAACTTCGTTCCATATTTCTACCATCTTTGGCAGGTCTTTTTCTTCGTATTTACGTACTATCATATTTAAACTTTTGGAAGGGAGGCAGCTGCTATAGATTGTCCTACACGTCTTACATACTCACTTGGCATACCTATATCAAAATCTTTATACTCAGGGAACTTTTCATTTAAAACTTCTCTAGCCTTATTTAATATAATATCGCCACCTATTCCTGACGTTACTCTTCCAAGTAAAAGTACATGCTTTATGTTATAATACTCTGCATATTCTGCAAGAGCGTAAGCAAGATATTCACCTATGTCTTCATATATTAATTTTGCTGTTTCATCACCATTATTTGCTAAGGCTTGTATAAACTTTAATTTTTCTGCTAGTGTTAATTCACTTGGTACATCTATATTTGCCATTTTAGCAAGTTTAATTACAGCATCCTGTGAGAAATATTTACAACCTACTCCAAAGTCTCCTGACCATTCATCAATAAGTGCATTTTTATTAAAATCTACAGGAACAAAGGCAAGTTCTGAAATCCAGCCATTTAAGTTACCATCACTATTTACATAACCAACAGCTTCGCTAGTTCCCATAGCAATTCCAAGAACACAATTATCTTTTAAATCAAGAGCTCCAGCAAGAGCTGTAACATCTCCATCGTTTGCAACAATATATGGAATTTTATGACCTAGTTCTTGCTCAAGTTTAGCAACAACTCTTTTATATATATTTTTAGTTTCTTCAAAGTGAATAGATTTATCTACTTTAACAAACAAGGATGAAACCATTGCCTTGTTATCTATATAAACACCTGCTGAAGATACACCAATACCATCAACATCTCCACCTAACTTATCTACAGCAATTTTCATTGCCTTATATATATTTTCAAAATGGTAATTAGGATCTGAGTTTAATTTAGGTAACCATACAATTTCCTCTGAATGAATTATCTTGCCATCTAATACGGCAGACACCTTCATATCTGAGCCACCTGCGTCAAATCCTATTCTTCTTCCATTTACATGTCCACCACAAGGATTTGATGACATTTTCTCGCTCGGAATTGTATCGTAGGTGCATTCTATTACTTCAACTGGAGATTCATAAACCGTAGACATAAAATCATAATCAAAAGAACGTAATCCATCTTTTTTATAATATGAATTGATTTTTTCATAAATTGAATGAGATCCTGCTATATAAATCTTATAGCCACCAACTACCCAAAGAATAGATTTTATAATTCTTTCTGTTATGAAATTATTTCTCTCGTCATCTACTCCTTCTTCAAATACATCAAATTTTTTTTTATAGATATAACCAAGTTCTCTTTCAACAGCTATAACTAAATGTTGCTTCTTACTTTGCTTTGCAACATCTTCATTAAACTTTCTAATTTCAATTATGGCCGGTTTAAAATCTTTATCTAATTTCATTAGTAAACCCTTCTTCCTAGTTTATATACACTATCTATTGTTAAATCATCATTTAGCAAAACAATATCGGCAAGTTTTCCTTTGCTTAATTCGCCTCTATCTAAAAGCCCAATTGATTTTGCAGCATTTCTTGACGAAATTTTTGCTAAATCAACAAGAGATGCACCCGTAAACTTTTTAACATTTCTAAGGCCTTGATCCATTGTTAAAAGAGATCCTGCTAGTGGCCCTGTTGTTAAATATGCAGCTCCATTTTTCTTTACACAGTCTAGACCAAATAATTTAAATTCTTTTTTATCTGAATGCTTTGCTTGAAGAGCGTCAGTTATCATAACAAATCTATCTGGTCCTACTATTTTATAGAATGTTTTTAATGTATTTTCACAAACATGAATTCCATCACATATAAGTTCTGTATATAAACAATCAAAATACATTGCAGCAGTTACTACTCCTGGATTTCTATGATGGTGTCCACTCATAGCATTATGTGTATGAGTCGTATTTGTTAATCCTACATCTATAGCATTTTTTATATCATCAAATGTAGCATCTGTGTGACCAGCTGAGACAACAACACCTTTTGCTCTTGCATTCTTTATAAAATCAAGTGCCCCTTCCTTTTCTGGAGCCATAGATATATATCTAACATTGTTATTAGAAAGTTCAACTAGTTTATTAAACTCTTCAATATTTGGATTTCTAATATATTCTGCATTTTGTGCACCTTTATATTTTTCATTGATATAAGGTCCCTCAAAATGAATACCGGCAAGTGATGGAATTTCATTCTTTACACTTGCAACAGTTTTACAAACTTTAGATAAAGAATCAAAATCGGCAGTTAATGTTGTTGCTAAAAATGAGGTAATACCTTCGCTATAAAAAGCTTTTTCAATTGTCTTATAGTCATCACATCCCGCATCCATAAAATCAATACCACATGAACCATGTGTATGAATGTCTATAAAGCCTGGCATTGCTATTTTGCCATTCCCGTCAACAACATCATCCTCGTTTTCTAAATAATCACCACTGTATATAGAATCTATTAGGTTATCTTTTATCTTTATATAACCTTTTTCTATTACATTATCAGGTGTTACAATTTTAACATTCTTTATAATCATTATTTTGAAACTTTTGAGTATGCATCCTTATCTACATAAATTGTAACATTTGGATGTTTTTGAAGAATTGTGCAAGGCCAATCTTCGCTCATTTTACCCTCTACTAATTCTTTTACTGCATTAGCTTTATTTAATCCCGTTGCAATTAATACAATTTCTTTTGCTTTCATAATAGATTTTAGACCCATTGTAATTGCAGTTGTTGGAACATCTTCAATCTTTTCAAAGAATCTAGAATTATCTTTTATTGTCATTTCTGTTAATTTTGCAATATGAGTACCCTCATCAAATGGAGTTCCTGGCTCATTAAATGCAATATGACCATCAGAACCAATTCCTAAAATTTGGAAATCTATACCACCAGCATTATCTATAGCTATATCATAATCTTTTGCATTTTTCTCAACATCACCAAGACCACATGGTACGCGAGTGTTTTTCTTATCTATATCAATATGGTCAAATAAATTAGTGTTCATAAAATATCTATAAGATTGATCATTTGTTTCTTGTAAACCAATGTATTCATCAAGGTTAAAACTTCTAATTGTTTTAAAAGAAACTTTCTTATCTTCATACGCCTTTACTAGTGTCTTATAAACTCCAACTGGAGTTGAACCTGTAGCTAAACCTAAAATTGCATTTTTATTACTATTAACTAGATTTATAATTCTACCTGCTACTTCATTATTTATTTCGTCAATACTTAATACTTTAACTTCCATTTTTATTTCTCTCCTTTTTAAGTATATTCTACACTTAATTTTTTATTATTAAAACAATAAATATTCATTTATTGCTTTAGCAACACCATTATTATTGTTATCACTAACTACCTTTTTGCAAAGTGCTTTAATATTTTCTTTTGCATTTCCCATTGCAATGGGAAGACCAGCCACTTTTAGCATTGAAACATCATTATCAGAATCCCCTATCGCAATTACATCTTTCATTTCAATATTTAAAAATTTTGCAAGACGCTCTAACCCTGTTCCTTTTGAAACACCTTTAGCGGTACACTCTAAAGATGTCCTTTCTGAGTTTGTAAGCTCTAAGTCTAAATCTTCTAAAAGTTTTCTCGTGTCTTCTCTATCTTCAACATTCTTGTGATATATATTAAACTTTGTAAGTTTAGGTAAATTTGAATAGAAGTACTCTTTTATATCAGGAGTTTCTATTGCTATTTTTTCAAACATTTTTTGATAAACTCCCATTTGATATCTTTCCATGTTATGAAGTTTATCACTTTGAATTACAGACTTTTTATTTAAAAGGTGAACAAGAACATCTTTATGCTCTATTCTTCTAAAAATTTCTTTTACTATATCTATATCTATTGTAACTTCACATATATCTTTTTTAGTATATGTATCGAAAATCCAAGTACCACTAGTGCCTATTACATATCTAATTTTTGGTAGTTCTTTCAAAATATCTATAAGCTCTGGATAGCATCTTCCAGTGCATATAACAACTCCCTTTTTATTTTGTATAGCATTATTTATAGACTCTTTGGTTTCTATATCTATTTGCTTTTTATCATTAAGAAGTGTTCCATCTACATCTATTGCTATTAATTTATAATTACCCATAAATAAAATTAGAAGTTTGTTCTGCTATTATTTTTATTTGTTCATCTCTTTCAATTTCAGGAACTCCATCTCCATCTTGTGGACAATAAACTCCAAAATAACTATGACAACCACCCTTTATTGTGTACTCTATAACATTTTTAGGCATATTAGATTTATTCTTGTTATAACTATCCATATCCAAAACTGTATCTTTATCTCCAAGAAGGGACAAACATTTTAAATTAGAATTGGATAAATCCTTAGTCGTATATGAGGCAAAGAATATAATACCTTTATATTCGTCAAAATGTTTACTTACATAATTTGCAGCAACAACACCACCAAGAGAGTGCCCACCTATGTACCAGTCTTTTACGCTACCATATTTCTTTTGAATACCATTTGCCGCATTAGTATTAAAAAATGCTATATTTCCTGGCATATGACAAAGAACGCAAAGAATTCCTTTATTTGCCATCTCTTGCATTACTGGTGCGTATGCTATCCATTCAACCTTAGCTCCTGGATAAAATATAAGTCCGGCTTTAATTTCGCCCTTTGGAACAAAGGCATACTTAATACCAGATATTTTCTCAACTGTTACTGTTTCAGTCGATTTTAAGGCTTCTGCAGCCTCATCTTCTGCTAAGTTATAAGAACTCATATATGTTCCCATAATAGCTATAAGAACCATTAATACTACTAATACTATTTTTGCTGATAATATTATTTTTTGTTTCATTTTATTTTCCTCACTATATCCATTAAGTGAGAACTTGCTCCAAGCAAGTCACTCCTTTCGCATATAGACATATGATATTTTAAATATTCACTAAACTCTTCATCACTTAATTTATTAAGTGGTGTTCTTATATAATCGCTAGCACCATCTGATGCTATAATTTTCTTTCTAAATAATCCTACTTTTTCATTGAATCTATCTATATCTTCTATTCTAACCATAGAATAAAGATCGCCTTCTTTCGAAACTACATGATAGTTTTCGTCCACAGAGCCATCTTTTATGCTCTCTAAAATATGTTGCTTTAAAAATCCATAAGTTATAATGGCATAATCGTTCATATAATAACTAACCAAAATATAGCCATCATCTTTACATACTCTTTTTGCTTCACTTAAAGCTTGTAATTTTTCTTCTTCTTTTAAAAGGTGATACATTGGGCCAAACAATAATACTAAATCAAAAGTATTTGATTCATATCTACTTAAATCTAATGCATTTCCTTGCTGAATATTAACGTTACTTTTTTTGCTTTTTAAAATTTCTATGTTATGGGGTACAAGTTCAATTGCATCAACTCTATACCCCTCATTATCTAAAAAGACAGAATAAGCGCCAGTTCCTGCACCTATATCTAGTATGCGCTTATTTCTGTCTTCATTTAAAATATCGTGAATGTATTTCATGTTAGTTTGAAATTCAACCTGACCATGTCTTCTTTGAAGCCTAATATCTTCATTGAAATGATTATAAAAATCTTCTAGAAGCGAAACTCTATGGTCAGCACGTTGAAAATTCATAACTAAAATTAACTTCCTATTGCTGAGAACAATCCTGTTGCATTTAAGAATAGAAGTAATAGTAATACTGGAATAATGTACTTAATCATAATAGCATACATATGTTTCTTTCTATAAACTAAACCACCATATTCAAGTTCTTCAATAGCCCATTTTGGTTCAACAACCCAACCAATTAAGATACATGTTAAGAATGCGACAATTGGCATTAATACGTTGTTAGATACATAGTCAAAGATATCTAGTAATTGTCCTGTTGATCCGTTTGGAAGAGTAACTTCAAAATAGAAGAAGCTATAACCAAAGCAAACTATTGTACCAATAATTCCAGCAATAGCTGTAACTATAACAACGACTTTCTTTCTTGACATATGGAACCATTCCATACAACTTCCAACAATTGGTTCCATAATAGAAACACTTGATGTAAGTGCTGCAAATTCAACCATTATAAAGAATAATGCTCCAACTATTTGTCCTGCAACTCCCATTGTGCTGAAAATCTTAGGTAATGCAACGAAGATTAGTCCTGGGCCTGCTGTCATACCTTCTGCACCAGAGATTGCATAAACGGCTGGAATAATCATTAAACCTGCAAGGAATGCAACTAATGTATCAAATATTTCAATTTGAGCTATAGACTTGCTAAGATTTGTTTCCTTCTTAACATATGAACCATAAGAAATCATAATACCCATAGCAACAGAAAGTGAGAAGAAAATCTGGCTTAATGCATCCATTACTATACTTAAGAATTTAGAGAATGTTATACCTTCAAAGTTTGGTATTAAATAAACTTTTAATCCATCAATACCTGTTCCATGTTCACCTTTTATTGTTAAAGAATAAATAGCTAAGCCAAAAACTAATAAAAATAATGCTGGCATTATGTATTTAGAGAATTTTTCAATACCCTTTTCTACACCAAAATAAATAACGACAGCTGTTATTAGTAAGTAAACTATCATAAATATAACAGGAAGCGCTGGATCAGTTATAAAGTTAGTAAAGTATCCATCCGCTGCGGCGGCTGCACCTTGTCCTATAATATATGTTCCCATATATTTTGTAACCCAACCACCAATTAAGATGTAGTAAGGTAAAATAACTGAAGGAACAATAAATGATAGCACTCCTAAAAATTTCCATTTAGGATGAACTGCACCATATGCTTGAAGTGCATGTTTTCCTGTTTTTCTTCCAATTACTATATCAGTAGTTAATAATACTGAACCGAATGTAAATACAAGTAAAAGATAGATTATAACGAATAATCCACCACCATCTTGTGCAGCAAGATATGGAAATCTCCAAATATTTCCAAGACCTACAGCACTTCCGGCTGCTGCTAAGATAAATCCAAGGGATCCTGTCCACGAGGCTTTCTTTTGTCCTAATTCTTCCATAAAAACTCCTTATATTATAAAGGCCAGTTGCCCCCAAAAAAAGGCAGCTGGCAAGTATTTTTATTTGTCTTTTTAAATTTTTCTGTTTCTCTTTCTCTTATCGTATATCTTAGTAAACATTGGCTTTAATAAAGTCATCATCTTCATGTCTAAGTTAAACATGTATACTAAGAAAGTTAAGATAAATAGTAATAAAGCTAAACCTACTATTGAGCCTAATACTATAAGTAAAATTGCCCACCATTCCATAAATATTAAACTCCTTTTGCTAATCCCTTTTGACGTGCAAATTCTGCAGCGCCTAAAGCTCCCATTAATTGAGGGTCAATAGGAAGGTTAATAACCTTAATGTGTAGAACCTTTTCAATAGCTTCTTTTAAGCCATCATTCTTTGCACAACCACCAGTTAATGTAATACTATCTGTAGCACCAGCTTTCTTTGCCATAACGAAACAACGTTTAGCAACAGATAATTCAATACCAGCAGCAATTTCATCTGTAGGTTTTCCTTCTCCTACTAGAGATATAACTTCAGATTCAGCGAAAACTGTACATTGAGCTGTAATAGGTATAACGTTCTTTGCTTTTAGTGAAAGCTTTGAGAAATCTGAAATATCCATTTCAAATGCTCTAGCCATAGCTTCAAAGAATCTACCAGTACCAGCTGCACACTTATCGTTCATAGCAAAGTTTAAAACTGTACCATCTTTATCTACAGCAATACCTTTAACATCTTGACCACCAATATCTATAATAGCCTTAACTGAAGGATCTGCTACATGCACTCCCATTGCGTGACAAGAAATTTCAGAGATATTTTCATCAGCAAAAGGAACTTTATTTCTTCCATAACCTGTACCAACTAGATAAGCAAGATTTTCTGCTTTTTCTAATCCTGGAACTTTCTTAACAGCTTCATCTAAAGCTTCTTGGCAAGATACTACAGAATTAATTTTACTTCTAACAGTTACATCTGAAACCATTTTACCTGTTTCATCTAGAATTACACATTTTGTGTATGTTGAACCTGAATCACAACCACCAAAATACTTCATATATTTATTCTCCTTTTATATTACCATGATTTAACGTCATCTATGACTTCTAGAGATGGATCAAGAGGTTCTTCTCTTAATACAGATCTCATATAACGATTTACATCGTCTCTTATATTTTGTCTTGGAACAACACGTGGATCCATTAAGTCGTGGTTAACCCATACTAATTTAATTCCATGCTCTCTTGCTTGTTCCTCAAATAATCCATGCATTCCATCTAGAGCTTTACAAGAAATATGCTCCCAAAGAATTACCATATCTGCTCTATAATAATCACAGAACTTCCACAAGTCTTTAAGTAAAACTTCATAACCACCATGAGTTCTATTTCTCATTATCATTTCTTGATATAGTTTAGCAAGGTCATAAATTGCTTGTTCCTTGTTATCTTCAGAAAGCTTATCCTCATATACCAAACTTAACATATCTACAAGTGGTAGAATTCCCCAGCAGTTTTGTAACCATGGAAGGAAGTCTGTATAATATTGAGATTGAACACCCCAAATAATAGCTCTATGTCTATATTCTGGAACTATCATATCCTTTCTCTTATATGCTTCATCAGCAAGTCTTGTTATTTCTCTATCAGCTTTTAAGAATGATGGATCACGACCTGCAACAGCCATATATGATGTTTCTGAATATAATGCTAAGTTTGCACCTATAACTTGTGGATAATCAGTTCTTGAAATATCCATCCAGTGAACTCTATGAGCTGTTTCTTCATTGAATCTCTTAATATTTGTAAAGTATGCATCCCAATCCCACTTTGCACCAGTATTATCTTCGATAAACTTAATAGCATTTCTAATTTCTTGTGCTGCATATTCTTGAACGCCTTCTTCAGTATGACGAAGAGGAGCTGCAATTTGGAAACATGGGATACCATTTTCCTCGTATCTTCTTGTCATGATACCACCACTTAAAAGTGAACCATCACAAGTTGTATTACATTGAATTGCACAAGCACCATATATAGGCATATCCTCATCAATAACACATCCTGCTTCAGCAGCTGGCATTGGACAAACATCTCCAGGAAGTCCCATTTCTTGAACTACATCAAGATAATGTGTAACAGAAGCGCCATCTAGTAAAACTGCAACATAAACTGCTGCTGTTTCCCAAGATACGCTCTTTAGTGTAGGGAAACCACACATAATAGCAAACATTTCATTTTCATCTAGAATAACAAGTTTCTTTGAAAATTCAACATCGTTACCACAATTTTTATCTGCCCTAAAGATATTCTCAAGAAGTTGAGCAACATCCATAAATACTGTATCGTACTCTTGACGAGCAATTCTTAAATGATTTCCTCTTAATCCTACAATATGTTTATCTATCATCATTGGAGCAGCTAAATAATGTGACATCCAACGATATCTAAACATACCTTTAATGTTAGCAGGCTTTACTATAAACTTAATAAGTCTCCACATGATTTTTAGCCAACGGCCATAATCATAGAAAGTATCTTTAAAGCCTCTCCATTCACGACGTTTACGAACGTGACCTTTCGAATAAAGGTCGCCTAATCTTTCACTTCCGATTTTAGCTCCCATTATTTATTCTCTCCTTGTAATTTTTTAATTTCCATACTTTCAACAAACGCTTGAACTCTAGTACGAATTTGACCAGAATTTCCTACTACATATGGTCTATCTATTGTTAGTACTGGATAATGATATTCTTCTCTCATTATGTATGAACCTGTCATTCTTTCATAAGCCCAGGGGTCACAGAATTTCATTTGTTCATAAATAATACCATCAGCTTTATATTCTTTAGCTATTTCATCAACATATTGTTTTCTTCTTTGCATCTTTGCAGAGTTCATATGTCTTGGACACATTGTATTGTGCATAAATTGACGACAAATTTGAGTTAAGACATCTTCTGTGTCATTTAATTCAATTTCCTTTCTACCAGGAAGCGAACCATAACAGAATCTATCTGCACAAACATATGCTCCACTTTCCTCGATTAATTTAATCATATCTATATCATCAACCTCAGAGCCTACAACAGCAACTCTTGCACGATACTTAAACTTATCATCAGGCTCTCTTGTTTTTAGTTCCTCTAATGTTTCTTCAAGATATGGTAATAATAAATCTTTTGGACAAACATACGTTGTCATACAAATAATATGGAATTCATAACCTGTTATTCTTGGATTTTCTTCTTTTCTAAAATCACCAATTTGATTAATAATTCTACACATCTTATTGTATCTTTCAACAGATTCTCTTAAAGTCTTGTCAGATACATCAACACCAAAATGTGTATGAAGAGCGTCTAAAATTTTTGTTCTACATTGTGATACATAAAGATTTAATGCGTTATCATCATCTTTCATTGGAACTTCTAAGTATTCAAAAAAGAATCCTTCTTTATCCATTGTTTTTAATAGTTCCATATTTTCAACACAACGATTAATCATTGTACATCCATCTGGAGCTAACATACAGTCAAGGAATCTATAACCACCTTCTAATGCTCTTTCTAGTAAGGCTCTTGAATATTCACATAGAAAACTTGTTAAGTAATATGTGCCCATTTCCATGGAACCTGTTTTAGGAGCACGAAGACGAACTGTAAACAACCCTGGCAAATCCATTAATGGCTCTGGAGTTTGGAAACATATATTTCCTACACACTTTCTGCCATCTTCTTGTGCCTTACGAACAAGATCATTATTTGCATCCATAAGAAGTTGTTCGAAAAAATAAAGATGTTTTAAATCTTTCATAGTCTCTCCGTAATATATTATATTATTTCCAATTTTTCAAGAGCTTGCACTGCCCCTTGAAGGATACTGGAATTCCTATCTAATTCAAAAATGCTTTTACCTAGCATATCTGAGTATGACATCTTACTATCATCTGGTATACATGTTAGTAAGTTTAAATCGCCTATATCTAATTTATCTACCATACTCATATCAGGCACTCTATTGATTATTACACCTGATTTTTCAAACATTGTTAATTCTTTTGCTACGCTATAGATTGTTTTTACTACTTGCAATCCTTTTTTAGAAGCATCTGAAACTAAAATCAAATGTGTAACCTTTTCCATAACACGTCGATTTACTTGTTCTATGCCTGCTTCTCCATCTATTACAACATAGTCAAAATTACTAGCAACTAAACTAATAACTTCTTTTAAGTAAGCATTTACTTTGCAATAACACCCTGCAGCTTCAGGTCTTCCTATTGCTAAAAAAGAAACATTATTAATTTCAACTAAAGCATCAAATAATTGATATCTTGCTTCACTTAAAAGTTCAATTGCAGCTTTTGTCTCGCCACCCTCTACAGCATTTATAAATAATTTTCTTATATCGTCAACTGTAGATGTTACATTAGCACCAAGCGCTGTAGATAAACCTACCGCTGGGTCTGCATCAATTGCTAATATTTTTTTATCTGGAAATTTTTCTGCAAGAATTCTTACCATTAATGCAGATAAAGAAGTTTTACCAACTCCACCTTTCCCAGTTAGTGCTATGATTGTAGTTTTCTTATTTTCCATTATTCTGAAACCCTTATAACTACAAATCCATCAGTAAGACCAACTTTTTCTAATTGTCCTTTTACTACCTGTTTTCTATCCATTAAGTCTATAAGAGTGATCGAGTCACCATCGCACTCAATACTTGCAACATTTCTCATCAATATAGATTCTTCGTCCATTTTGTTCTTATAAACTGTAGATAGACACATATTAACCTTCTAGATCTTTTTCTACTTGTGCTAGTTTATCATTGCTTATAGACAATTCTTTTACAATTGCCTTAATTTTTTCGGCTTCTTTAGTTTTACCTGCTTTTTCAAGCTTTGTTGCTATACTAGCCAATTCTTCATTATGAGATTTGTTATGTGAAACCATAAACTTAATTAAAACGTTTAACTCTTCTATTGAGGCGTCTTCTTTTATATGATCATGTTCTTGCATAAAAACCCTCCCAAATGTAAACCCATTTAATCTATTTTATTATTATTAATATAATATGTCAACAACCGATTTTTATATAGAGCTTTCAAATCGGCAAAATTTTAGGTAATTATTTGAAAAAGTAAATTCCAGTTTATAGAAAAAAATTCTAACTAAAATAGTTGAATTTATTAACAATAAGCTCCTTTATTGCCTCTAATTATTTCAGCTAAATCTATAACTAATTGTTCTGTCTTTTCCCAGCCTAAACATGGATCTGTTATTGACTTACCATAAACACATTCTTCAACTTTTTGAGAACCATCAACAAGATAAGACTCTATCATTAATCCTTTAACAATGTTCATAATTTTAGGATTATGTCTCATTGAATGAACTACCTCTTTTGCGATTCTTATTTGTTCTTCAAATTTCTTTCCTGAATTTGAGTGATTACAATCAACTATTACTGCTGGATTTTCAAAGTGAGCTGAATCATACTCTTCTGCTAAACTTAATAAATCTTCATAATGGTAGTTAGGGAAAGATTGTCCTTTAGAGTTTACGTGTCCACGAAGTATTGCATGGGCAAGCGGATTTCCATGAGTGCTAACTTCATAACCTCTATAGATAAAAGTATGACCCTTTTGTGCTGCATGAATAGAGTTTAACATAACAGTTAAATCACCTGCTGTAGGATTTTTCATGCCGGCTGGCACATCCATTCCAGAGGCAACTAATCTATGTTCTTGATTTTCAACTGATCTTGCTCCTACTGCAACATAAGATAATAAATCGTCTAAATATTGGTAGTTTCCTGGATATAACATTTCATCAGCTGTAGAAAAACCTGTTTGTTTTAAAACTTTTAAATGTAAGTCACGAATAGTTAAAATTCCTTTTAACATATCTGATTTACCTTGTGGATTTGGTTGATGAAGCATTCCTTTGTAACCTTCACCATTTGTTCTAGGTTTATTGGTATAAACTCTTGGTATCATATAAATAACATCAGAAACTTTTTCTTGAAGTTTTCTAAGTCTTGAGACATATTCTAAAACAGCATCTTCTCTATCTGCGGAGCATGGACCTATGATTAATAAAAATCTATCATCTTCTCCTGTAAATATTTTCTTAATATCTTCATCATTTTTTGCCTTAACTAGGGCTAAATCATTAGGAACAGGATATTGTTCTTTTATTTCTTCTGGAAGTGGCAATTTTCTAATATAATCCATATTCATATTTAAATACCTCTAACACTTTTTATCGCGAGTATTATAGCAAACTATCTAGAATTTATCATCAATTTTAAATGTAAAAATTATGCAAGTGGGTTTATATGCAAAATAATACCTGTAAGTCCGTTTTTGTTCACGACAATTTCAGTACTTGTGTTGTTCATAAGTCCACCAACGATTGCTGTAGTTAAAACGCCTGTCACAACTCTTTTTGAGTTTTCAATAATTGTTCTTAAAATTTCTTCTTTTGTCATTGTTGCAATTATATAATTTTTTTCTCTTTTTATTGTTAAATAAACTTTGTTTTTTCTAATTGAATTTGTAATTTTTTTAAGATTTTTATCACTTAATGCTGCCCTTAGCGACCAACTTTGAAGTTCTATATTACCAGACTTTGCATCCGACAACTTAAGTTCTACTTTTTCGTTATCATACTGCAAATAGCCACTTGCTTTTAAACAACTTCTATAAAATGTTATCCAATATGGAGCCTCAGCAAAAATTTTATCTTCATCATTTATAGTTAAATAAATTGCTTTTATCTTCAAAAAACTTACATCAATATCTCTAACAAGAGTTGCAAGAAGCTTATTAATTTCCTCTTCATTAAATAGATATTTATATTGTCCAGTTAAATCCATTTCTTTAGCAGCATCTTCTGCTTTTTGCATCAAAATGTCACTTGCAGTTAAAGATTCATCTAGGCTAAGTATATAATCTGGAGTATTATTTGTAAAATCACATAACAAAAAAGCAAAGCTAACAATAATAACTAAAACAAAAATCACTAAAATTATTAAGACTTTCTTTGCTTTACTCATAACACAATTACATCATATCTTATGGTTTTTCCATTTATTTGATATGAAGCTTTTCTTCCTCCTAAAAATTCTGCCTTATGTGGCCTTTTTATAACAATCTTTTTAGGCTTAACACTAATGGCTGCCTCTAAAAGCTCCTCTCCATTATTGCATGGCCTTTCTAATTGTTGTAAAAGTTGGAATTTCTTTTTAATTAAACTAGATTTTTGTCTTTCTGGAAACATTGGATCTAAATAAACTACATCAATGCTTGAACTTATTTTAGATATTCCTTCTATACTATTTTCGTTTATGGCAGTTATTCTTTCTGCAATATCCTTTAAAAGCTCATTTTCTTTTGCTCTATCTAGTCCATCTTTTAATAGGGTAAATATTGTTTTATTGCTCTCAAACATATAAACATTAAAACCACTTGCTGCAAGCAAAAATGAATCCTCCCCAAGGCCTGCTGTCATATCTACACATACAGGATTTAAACTCTCTTTTAATTTAGTTGCCTTTACTATATTCTCTGCATTTAGATTATTTATTTTTAATCTTGGAATTAAATTTGAAAAATCACAATAGGAAGATATCTTACCATCAGTAAGAGTTAAAATCCCATTCTGTTTTTCTAATAATAATTCACTCATTTTTTGCTTACATGTCTTTATTTTTATCTAAATAATACAATAAAAATTCTTTAGCTAAACTATTTTCTTTTATATTAATTTTAGCATCATCAAAGCTAAACCAATTATATGAATCAATCTCTCTATTTGGATTAAAATCTTTGTCGTTTTTAACAAATGCTGTAAAATTGCACATTAACGTATTTGATGGCTCAAAATACTTGGTTTTATTATAAACGCAATAATCTACACTCATTCCAGTTTCTTCTTTTATTTCTCTTTTAAGTGCTTCCTCTAATGATTCACCTTTATTAACATAACCAGCAACTAAAATATATACTGGCTTATTATATTGTTGGATTAATAATATTTTGTTATTTTCCTCATTTATAACTATCATGGAAACAGCAACGCTATACTTTGGAAATTTAAATTCATTGCACCTTTTACAGTATGGAATTATTCCTTCATTGTCTAGCGCTTTTAACTCTAATTTATTTCCACATTCACTACAATATTTTTCTATCATTTCTTTGTTACATCCTCTATCTCTTGTAGTTCAAATCTATATTTTTGCTTAACATTTGGATATTTTACATGATCTACTTCAGATAAAAACATTTCTTTATCTCTAACCCAAAGTCCACCATCTGAGTAAAGTCTTCTATATATTACCATTTCTCTTTTAGTTTCACTATCTAAAGCAATATTTTCAACTACGTAATAATTACCTTTAAAATGTTTGTATATATGCCCTATTTTTAATTCGTTCATAATTTTTCTCCTATTTATAAAATAATTATTCCCGTATAAATTCTACACTAGAAAATACCGGGAATATTATCTAAAGATTAAAAATCTTTGTAGCTCTATTTTTATAATATATCTAAAAATTAACTTTTACAATTTCTTTTACTTTTTTATAAGCATCAAGCAGTGCGTCTCCAACTTCTTTTATGTCCTTATTTTGTTCTGCTGCTATTTCCTGTACTGCTTTATCTTCAACATATATCATAGATAAATATTTAAAATTTTCTTCTCCTAAATACTCTTTTTCTTTTTCACTTAAATTATTTAGAAAATCTATTGTTCGCTTATTATTAGCTAAAATGCCTTCTGAAAGATAATAATCAATTAAAAACTCTCTTTTAAGATAAATCTCATTATTTAAAGTGATAACAACAATTCCATCAAACGCCGCATCTATTGCATATTTAACAACATCATCAAATTTGAAAACTACTTTAAGTAAAGAGTCACCTTCTATCTTTTCTGGCAAATTTTGTGGTTGTTTTAAAAATACGTTTAAATATGCTTTTTTATCTTTATTTTTAGCAAAAAAGTCCGTTTTTATTTCTATACCTTTTTTCACATCATTATTATTTTCTATTAATGAGTCCATACTATATTCACTTTTTTCTTTTTCACTTCGAGTAAGCAAAACACACTTTGAATTCATAGCTAACTCATATGGAAATATTCCTTTTCCAATATCATAAAAGGTTAACGCAGTTTCAAAAATCGTATTATTTATAGGCTCATTTGAATCAGCAACTGTCACCATTTTTCTTTTAGATAGTTTTCTTATTATTGTATATTCGTCCTTAAAGACATAAGGACATGAAAATAAATTCATTTCATTTGTCTTACAGTCTATTATAGCCTCATAAAGTCCCTCTTTATTGTCATTTATATAAACTAAATCTCCTTCCTTGTAATCTTCTTTACTAAACTTAGGGATTTTGGCAAAATACGTACCATGTACTCTATCTTTAACCAATGCACAACTTATTTTCTCCAACTTTTCCCTTTTGCCTTCTTTTATAATTCCCGGTACACAATCACTATTAAATAGAAAATCACAACTTCCATCTAATTTATCTTTAAATTCTGCCTCAATTGATTTGTACAACTCTTGGTCAAACTTTTTATACATATTTTCTTCCTGGCCACAAAATTTTAAAACAAGAACTAAACTAAGTTTATTATTTGTATCATAACCTAAATATGAGTCTACAAATTCAATATCTTCTTTATTTTGAAAAACATCCGCACAATAAAGTGTATCTAGTACTCTATATACTGTAAATAACTTATGATTTAAACCATTTTCTAGTGCAGTAATTTTTTCTATAAGTAGATTAGGAAAATTTGCCCCTGTTATAAATGTTTTTTTATCATCATATTTTAAATAAAGTTCGCGTGAACAGTTATAATAAATATCTTCAATGTCACTGAAATAAACTATAAAATCTTTATCTTCATCATAATAACAGAATCCAAGTGGATAATAATTTACTTCACCACAATGTGGACATTTATGATCATAAATCTCCTTACTAAGAATTTTTTGTCTTAGCTCTGGGTTCCTAGTGCCATTAATAGTATACCATGTTTTAATATTAAATTTTTTATGACACTTTGAACAAACAATTTCCTCGTCGCTACTTTTTGAAATAAATGGTTTTTTCATATATTTTGCCTCCATTAATTTTATGTAGTTTAATTATTTATTAGATTAATTATTTATGCTCACCTTTTTTGGTACATAATTTTTTGATTAAAAATCATACTTTTCTTTACCTAAAACAAAAGTTAAATATTGTGGAATTGTAATTATATCTCCTTCCTCGCTTATATTATAATCCCCTATCTTGATCAATTTAGTTTTACCATAATGTTCTGGATGCTGCATTACTGTTTTACTTGATTTAGTATTTCCTGTTTTAGATTTAGCTTCAATTAATGTTGCATTACCCTTGTACGAGATAACAAAGTCTATTTCAAGCCCGCTTTCTTTTGCAAAATAGTACACATCCATTCCAACTTTATTTAAAGAATCAAATATCAAAGCTTCATATATTGCGCCTTTACCTTGACCTAATTCGCCTTTATTTATCGCCGCAATTGTATCTAAACCATACATAGAGGTTACAATTCCTATATCTTCTGGGAAAAGTTTAAATTGTGACTCTATTTTTTCTCCAATAAGAGGAAGAGATGGAGTGCTAAGATTATGTACTTTTGAAACTATATGTGCTTGTTTTAAATATTCAATTGCATCATTTTTATCATAAGATGAAGTTCCAGAAACTTTTGACACAATAAATCTTTTATTTTCTTTTGCTAAAAATGTAGGTATTAAATCAAATACACTTTGTATTCTAGAAACCTCGGCAGCTTTAAAAACCGGATTTCCATTCTTATCTTTTCTTCTACCAAAGTCCGTTTTCATATCAAATATAATACTATTTAAAACTTTATAAGCTTCTAATAACTTATTAGTTTTTAAATATGTTTTAACAACTCTAGGAAATCCACCAATACAAGCATATTTTAAAAACAAACCTTTATATATCTCATGAATATTTTTTGGAATTGGTTTTTTATCATAATAATATTCTACAAGTTTATTAATTTGTTCTTCTTTATAGTTTAAAGCCCATAAAAATTCCTCAAAATCCATTGTCTTCATATTAAAGACTTCTTCGTATCCTGTTGGAATAGGAGTAATATCCCCTATATTATAACCATTAATTCCTAAATATGACCCACTCCCAATTACATTGTATCTTCCATCTTTTTTAAAATTTTTAAATGATAATCTAGCTCTTGGGCAATCCTGAATCTCATCAAAAAATATTAATGTTTTTTTAGGATTAATATCAATATTTGGAAACCTTAAAGAAATATTTGAAATAATAGTATCAACATCTAAGTTCCCTTCAAAATCAGAATTATATTCTGGATTAGTCCAAAAGTTTATTTCAACTAATCTTAATGAATTTCTTTTAGCAAATTCAAATACTGTCTCAGTTTTTCCACATTGACGTATTCCTACAATTAAAGCTGGAGACTTATTTTCTTTTTTTAACCAATTATCTAAAAGTGTATCAATTTTTCTTTTATAATACATTTATTGCTCCTTTAAAAATAAATTTTCATTTTTAAATAATATAACAAATTCCGAGCGACTTTTCAATAAATTTTAACAAATTCCGAGCGACTTTTTAGCAAAATCTAACAAATTCCGAGCGACTTTTTAGCAAAAAATTAATAAATTCGAAGCGACTTTTATAATAAATCTAAACATTAAAATCACGTAAACAATCGTTAATTGCTAATATTTTACGCAAATCCAACAAAAAAATGATTAGAAAAATAATTACAAACAAAATTATAGGCACTTTATAATAATTTTCTCAAAGATGTTCAAAAAAACAAGATTTGTGGTAAATAAAAAACACTTTTTGCGATAAATTATACGGATTTTTGCAAATTTATCATCATTTTTGTTGAGTTTCTGACATTTTTACAATATTGTCTATTTTGTTTTAATATTAAGAAATTTCCTATCATACCATAATTGTTCAATCCAGGAAATAAACATGTGAAAAACCATTCCAAAACCAAACATATAAATAATCATATCAATAGTAAAAATAATCGTATTTGTTTTATAAAGAACAAACCAGATTCCATAATAAACAAAATTAACTAACACACTATTAATCGCATTTAAATAAGTTTTTCCTTTTCCTATAAATATCGAATCTGGTATTACACATAATGTGTAAGCTATATAGAAAGGAACAAGTTTTAACAATATAGTAAATATATAATCAGCATTCTCTAATTGTTCAGCATAAGCTAAAAATGGCTTCCAACCAAAAATAGTTAACGCCCAAAAAACAAATATAAACAAAGAAAGTAAATAATAATTTGAACGAATCATTTTACCATCATCATTTTTACAGTCCGTTTTAATAATCTCGACCATCGCAGTGACTGGAATAAGAAGCCATCCCCAAATAAAGTTATTTGCAACCCAATAATTTCCTTGTTCACTAACCATATTTACCATCTTTCCTATCATCAAAGCGTAAACTATATTGTCTATAAACTGTTGTGTGCCTGAAAATAGGCCAACCTTTAACCAAGAAAAATATTTAGAACCATCACTTTTCTTAAATGTACAAGGCTTAATCAGTTTTTCAATGTATAAAACTACAAAACCCGCAACAGCTAAAATTGAATTCGTAATCATATTACTAACAGCAATACCATTAACGCCCATAGATGGAATAAGAATAAAATCAGAAATAATTCCTAAAGTTACTCGAATGCCAAGAAAAATATAAACATTCTTAGTCTTCTCCGCAACAACAAATACCACATTAAAGAAAGATGGGATAATCCCTATCATAAAAGCAATCGTTTCTAACTGCAGATATCTTGTTATTGCAGTAATATCATTCTCTTGTGGATTCATATAAGAAATTAACTTATTACCATAGATAAATATTCCAATGTTAAAAACAAAATATAAAATGAATACAATAATTAAAGCTTTAAATGTAAAAAATGAACTTTCTTCACTATTCTCTTTAAAAAATTTATTAAGAATTGAGTATAAAGGAACAATCAAAAATGCCTTAATTGTTTCATCTATAAGATCATACCATTCCATTTGACCAATAACATCAATTCCTGCAGTAGAAGTATTTATTGATATAAGAAAAGTTCTAATGGTTTGATATATAGCTGGCACTAATGCTAAAACACAAAGAGAAATCCATAAAGACCACTTAAAATATCCAAGATTTTTAAATGTTGTTTTGATTTTTGAAATATTCAACCTATTTATCTCCAGTTACAATCCTTTATATAGCCCTACACTTGTATTTAATAGCAAAATTATAATAATGACACTGGACACATCCAGCACTCTCTATTATAGGGTATTAATTCATCACTCATACAAAGAATCAAACCAGGCATTACTTTTAAATTGAACTTGTTTAAAATTTCAAAATTTTTATTTGGTTTTGACGGCATTTTATTCTTCTTTATCTCTAATGGATATATCTTATCTGCTTCAACCATCAATAAATCTACTTCTCTTTGATCTACGTCTCGATAATAATAAATATTAGGTTCTTTACCATTATTGTAATAACTCTTCAATATTTCAGACACTACGTATGTTTCAAAAAAAGCTCCTGCAGCTGCTCCATTTTTTAAAGTTTCGGGAGTTGGCCAAGATGTTAAATATGCAGCCAAACCCGTGTCCAAAAAATAGCATTTAGGCGTTTTTACAAGCCTTTTACTAATACCATTAAGATATGGTCTTAATATATAAATTATTCCAGAACGTTCTAATATACTTACCCACTCTTTAATAGTTGGCGTCGAAACCCCTACCACTCTAGATATAGAATCGTATTTAAGTTCTTGCGCTGTATTAGCAGCCATATATGTAACAAAATTTCTAAACTCATCAAGTTTACCAACTTGCTCTAAAGATGAAACATCTCTTTCTATATATGTATTCATGTAACTCGAGTAATAAATATCTCTATCTACCTTATCGCAAACTATTTTTGGCAAACCTCCCTCAAATATTCTTTCAAATATCTCATTTTCTGTTACCTTGATGCTTTTTTTATTTTTTAAAACATCTAAATTTGGAACAAATAAATCCTCATCAATTCCTTTAATTTCTTTTGTAGATAGAGGTAATAAATTAAAAATAGCAACTCTGCCTGCCAGTGACTCTGATATATTTTTCATCATTACAAATTTTTGAGAGCCAGACAACCAAAACATTCCACTAGCATCTCCATCCCTATAAGTCTTTTCGTCAACCATTTTTTTAATATGGAGCAAAATATCAGGAACTCTTTGAAATTCATCTATAATCAACTTTGTTCCATATGTTTCAAAAAACAATTCAGGATCTTCTTTTGCCAAAGTTCTAACTTTTACATCATCAAATGTAACATATTTTCTATCTTCTTCAGCTATATGACGAAGCATGGTTGATTTGCCTGTTTGTCTTTGTCCACATACCATTACAACAGGATATTGTGTGGATGTTTTTTTTATTATTTCTTCTATTTGTCTTTTTATATATTTCATAATAACACCGATATTTCTAAAGTCTACTTTATTTTTCTCGGTTATATTATAGCATTAAATTCTATAAATAAATAGTAATAAATTAATTTTTTACATTCAAATCAAAAGAAAAATATGGTTCCAACCGAAAAAAAATCATAAATTTTTTATTTGTCTACTTTTAGATTACCAGTTCATTTGTAGTTATAATAATTTCTTTAATTGTTCTTTTACATACTCTAAATTGCCATTTGTTAATAAAGGAATTAAATTATTTATATCTTCTATACTTTTATCCCACCATTTTAATTTTTCCATAATTTCTATTAATTCATCATCAAATCTTTTTCTTATTACTTTTGCAGGATTTCCTACAACTATTGTATATGAATCAACATTACTACCAACAACACTATTAGCTCCAATTATTGCTCCATCTCCAATATGAACTCCTGGAAGAATAGTCGCATTTTGTCCTATCCATACATCATTGCCAATGATAGTATCTCCCTTTATGGGTAAATCTTTTCGTGTCGGTGGTATTTGTTCCCATCCTTCTAAGGTATAAAATGGAAAAGTTGAAACTGAATTCATTTGATGATTTGCTCCATTCATAACAAATTCAACACCCGAGGCTATCTGACAAAACTTTCCTATAATTAACTTATCATTATTCCAGTCATAGTGATGTGTTACATGACTTTCAAAATTAGAATCTGCAATATATGAAAAATCTCCTACAATGATATTTTTATTCTTTATTGTTGGCTTTATATATATTTCTTTATCGTATCCTGTAATAGGATTTATTGTATTTGGATTAGGTATTTTTTTATCTTTCATACTATCAGCCTCACTATAAATTGCTATTTATCATTATTATCTATCAAGTTTTTCATTTCTTCAAGTTTCGTTTCTAACAAATTTTTATCAATTAATTTTAATTTATATTCAAAACTTATAGTTTGAAGCAACCACATACACCTAAACATATTGCAATTAAATTTAACTTTTGGCGCCAAAATACTGGAGCAAACAACATTAAATTTTAACAATACTAAATCATTTTTTCTCGTCTAAAGGCTTTTTAATTTCAAGAAGAACAACTGATTCTACATAGCACGAGCTGACTGCATGAATCACCATGGCTCTTTCCTCTATATTGCCTGTTTGTGAGAATATATCATCCCCCGTTTAAACTATTGCTGTTTGAGGGAATGTATCATCTATTATTTGAATTTACTGCTTTTTATGCCTTGGGCGGTTTAGGGCTGTCCAGTTCTTAGGATTTGTATCATCAGGTGTTGTTCCGGCAA
>CAYZGK010000018.1:0-31807 GCA_964478025.1 uncultured Christensenella sp. | reverse complement strand
TGTACATGTTGAAGCCGTTGTAATTGCACCTGCATCCATATCATGTCCAAGTGCTAATATAACTACATTTGAAAGTTCTTTATTATCTGCATCAAAATTCTTGTTACATTTTGTGCAATGTTTATATGCAATATTACCATTTGTCGTACATTTTGCTTTCACTTCTACAACATCAGTAAATACATGTGTATGATCTAGTCTTGCAATAACTTCAGTCTTTGTGTAATTACAAACAGTACAAGTATAAGTTTTTACACCTGTTGCATCTTCTGTTGCTGCTGTTGTTATTTCACCATCATTAAAGGTGTGCTCAACTTTTTCATCAACATCTGTGTGCCCTTCAACTTTACAAGCATGGTAATGCCCTTCAGTATCATATGACCATGTTTCTGCAAATTCATGCTCTTCTTCACCACAAGCGACAAGCGCTGTAAGCGATAATATCAGCATCAACACAATTAAAAAAATTGCGGCAAATGACTTTCTTTTCATATAATCCTCCACTTTTTGCTTTATTTTTCCCAAAAATTCCTATTTTGTTTATTCTATCAAATCGGGGGGGGGGGGAAGCATAAATCAATAATCTTACTTAAATTTTACATTAGCAAAGTTTTACTCAATTTAAACTCTAATTACAGTTTGTTAAACAGACCAAAATTAATCATCCTGTTTATTAAACCAATTCCAAAATTGGTTAATGGGTCAAGCATTGGGTCAAGTATTGGGTCAAGTATTGGGTCAACATTATATATCAAATACCAAGCATTAAAAAATACAGGCTTATAAAGCCTGTACCTTTCGTTTTAATCTTTTCTAATTTTTAGCAAATTGTGAATTATATAACTCCGAATATAGTCCACCTTTCTCTAAAAGTTCACTATGCGTACCTTGCTCTATTATATGTCCTTTATCCATAACTAAAATACAATCCGCTTTCTTAATTGTAGATAATCTATGAGCAACAACAAAGCATGTTCTTCCCTTCATCATTTCATCAAATGCTTGTTGAATTTTTATTTCAGTTCTTGTATCTACAGATGATGTAGCTTCATCTAGTATTAACATATTAGGCAAGTATAACATTGCCCTTGCTATACATAATAATTGCTTTTGTCCTTCAGATAAATTACTACCCTCAGATATTACTGTATCTAAACCTTGTGGTAATCTTTTTATAAAGTTATAAGCATGAGCTTTTGTAGCAGCTTCAATTACCTCATCCTCCGTAGCATTTCTCCCAAATAAGATATTATCCCTTATTGTCCCTGAGAATATATAGCTTTCTTGTAATACCATTCCATAAGATGATCTTAGACTATTTCTAGTAACATCATATATATTGTTTCCATCTATCTTTATTGAGCCAGCATCTATATCATAGAATCTCATTAGCAAGTTTATAAGTGTTGTCTTACCACAACCAGTTCTTCCAACTATTGCAATGTTAGTTCCGTGGCTTGCATTTAAGTTTAAATTCTCTATTAATTTCTTATCTTTAGAATATGAGAAAGCAACATCTTTTAATTCTATATTGCCTTGAACGTCTTTTAGGACTATAGAGTCGCTACTATCCTCTTTTTCTTTTAATGCTTCAATAACTTCAAACACACGCTCTGCTGAAGCTGTAGCGCTTTCTATTTCAGTAAATACATCAGATATTTCATTAAATGGCTTACCATATTTTAAAGCATAAGTTAAAAACATAGTAAATTGTCCTACAGTTAAACTAAATGCTCCACCATTTATTACTGCAAATGCTCCTATAAGGCCAGCAAGAGCATAAATAACATTATTAACGAATCTTGTTGATGGATTTGTTAAAGATGAATAGAATGTTCCCTTAATTGACACCTTCTCTAAAGTCTTGTTCGTATCATCAAAAATTTCTTCGCTTCTATCTCCAAAATTACAAGTCTTATAAAGTGTTGGATTAGTTGCAGCATCAGTAACTTGAGCTGAGATATCTGATCTTAATTCAGATTGTTTTTTAAAGTATTTATGTGTACTTTTACTAATAAGCGTCGCAACAACTAAAGATACTGGAGTTATACAAACTACAATCAAGCCTATCTTATAGTTTATAGACATCATAATGGCAATTGTTGCAAGTATTGTTCCTATTCCTGAAAATAGTTGGTTAAATGACATTAAAAGCCCTTCATAAATTTGATCTACATCAACTATCATCTTAGATAGAATTGTTCCTGTTTTATTAGAATCTATATAAGATAATGGAACTTTTTGTATTGCTTCAAACATATTATGTCTTATATCTCTAACAACGTTTGATGTAATTGTTGATGCAAATAATTCCATTAACCACTCAGAAATTACATAAACAAGAACAAGAAGTCCAATTAAAATACAAATCTTAGATAGAGAATCAAAATCTACATTTCCTTGCTCTACCATACAATCTACTGCATCACCAATCTTTATAACAGAATATAAAGAGGCAAATACTTCAATTAAAGCTGTAACTATAACAAGCAATAAGTATTTCCAATACTTTATTGTGTATTTCATTAATTTATTAAAAGCAGAACTATTAAACTTTTTCATTTGAGTCCTCCTTTCTTGTTTGTGATTCATAAATTTCTGTATAAACAGTATTTGTTCCTAAAAGTTCATCATGCGAACCAATTCCAGCAACTTTACCATCATCAAGTACAATAATTTTATCTGCTTGTAAAACAGAAGCAACTCTTTGAGAAACAATTATTGTTGTTAATCCCTCAAGCGACTTTAGCGATCTTCTTAACTCTAAGTCGGTTGCATAATCAAGAGCGGATGATGAATCATCAAGTATTAATATCTTTGGATTTTGAACAACTGCTCTTGCTATATTTAATCTTTGCTTTTGACCACCAGAGAAGTTTGCACCTTTAGCTGCAACCTCTGTATCTAAGCCTTGTTTTTCCATAACAAAGTCGTACGCTTGAGCAATTTTTAATGCTCTATACATATCCTCATCACTTGCATCTTTATTAGCAATTTTTAAATTACTTCTAATAGTACCTTTAAATAATGTTGAATGTTGAACAGCAATTGCTACCTCTGACCACAATTGATTAAATGTATATTTTTTAACATTTACTCCATTTATAAGAATCTCTCCATCAGTTACGTCATAAAGTCTTGGAATTAAATTAATTAAACTTGTTTTACCACTACCGGTACCACCTATAATTCCTATAGTTTCACCTTTTTTAATTGTAAAGTTCAAATTTTCTAAAACTAATTTTTTCTCATTATATGCAAAATCTACATTTTTAAATTCAATCTTTGGCTTTGTTTCATCTACTTCAATAAACGAATTACCCTCATCATTAAATGATGGTTTTGTGTCTAAAAAGTCACTTACTCTTATTGCGGAAGCTTGAGTCTTTGCTAAGATTACAACTAAGTTAGATAACATAACAACTGCATTTAAAATTTGAATTAAATAGTTTACAATTGCTGTAATTTCTCCAGCTGTTAATCTACCTTTATTTACAAACCCACCACCAAGCCACAAAACAACAACGATTGCAATATTAGTAACTGCATAAGTTAGTGGATTTAAAAGTGAGGATACTCTTGCTACTTTAATTTGCTTTTTAGAAACACTATTTATTGTTTTATCAAATGCTTCTTGTTCATCATTTTGTCTTGAGAATGCTCTTATAACTCTTATACCTTCAAGATTCTCTTTAGATTTTAATGAAACATTATCTACATCCTTTTGTATATCTTTATAACTTGGAACTGTAACTTTACTTACAAACCAAATTATTAAGAATATTAGTGGAACTGAGGCAAGCACTATAATTCCCATATATACATCAATAATAAAAGACATAACAACAGTTCCTATAATAATAAATGGAGATCTTAAGAATAGTCTTAAAAATCTATTAACACCTGTAGATACTTGGTTTATATCTGATGTTAATCTTGTAACTAATGTTGAGGCACCAAGTTCATCAATATCTTTATTAGTTAGTGTGTTTAAATGAGAAAAAGCTTCTCTTCTTAAAACGGTTCCCATGCCCATTCCAGCAACAGCTGAAAAATATTGAGAAATACATGAAACTGTTAATCCAAGCACACCCATACATAAAATAAGAATTATGTACTTATATATTAATGTAGTATCTCCATTTGGAATACCCTCATCGATTATTACCTTCATTAATATTGGGACAATAATTTCAAAGCATGCTTCTAAAAACTTAAATAAAGGCGCAATTATACATTGAGCCCTATAAGGTTTTAAAAATTTTAGTAATTTACGCATATACCACCTATAACACGGAAAGTATACCATATATTAAAAAAAACATATAATGTTTTTAACTAGTCTTTTCTAATTTTAAGATAAATAGGAATATAAATTAAGAACAAAACATTTAAACCTATCATAACAAATAACAAAATAATAAATACCTTTGTTCCTAAAATAACTCCTGTTAATATTAAACATAAGAAAATTGCACTAAAAATGACAAATATTACATCTAATATTCCTAAAATTAATGCAGATAAATATAAAATCATTTTTGCCAAATCTTCTTTCATTACCAATAAATCTCCAACTTCTTTATGTCTTCAATATCACTATATTTTGAAACTAAATCTTCATATTCTTCATAAACTCTACGCTTAGTAACTATTTTTCCATCCTCTATAGTCTGATATGTTGTTGCTAAACCCCCATCTATTTGACTATCCTTAAGATAAACATTACCCTCTCCACCGATAGTTTCAACTAATCCTACTAAGCCATAAATATATTTGTTATTACATGTTCCTGTTACTGTTAAAGAATTAATGACTGAAACACTATTATTTATATAACCTGGGTAGTAATAATAAAATCCGTCATTATACCCTGAATTATCACCAACTATACCACCTATATAAACATAAGCTCCTTCATTTGATGTATTTAAGTTTATATCTCCCATAAATATACAATTTTCAATTAATCCTTGGCATAAGTAATTATATGAATAACCTGACGAGTTTAATGCTGCAATTCCACCTGCATAGATTGCAGATAAGGCAATATCTATATTAATTTCACCTATATTTTTACAATATGAGATTGTTCCATAGTTATATATTGCAACTCCACCTGCGCAAACCCTATTATTATTGCCACTTGTTTTTATGGTAATATTTCCTTCGTTTTCTGAAGCACTTACACTTCCGCCTTCATTAACACCAACAATGCAAGATACAAATGGATTCCATGAAACACTTTGTGTTGAATATTCTATATTTCCACTATTTTTACAATCTTTTACTTCACCTAAGTTTGAATATGCAAAAATGGAGGTATCTACAAGCGATGTAGTTATATTTGTACTTGATGTACAATTCTCTATTACTCCATTATTTTCATAAGCGAAAATTGCAAATTGTGTACTTACATTTCCATCTGATGTTAGATTTATATTTCCTTGAGCTTGTACATTTTGTATTACACCAGCGTCAGTGTTTGTTAGCACCAAAACCGATAGTCCTAAATATTTATCATCACTATAAGAACTTGTAAAACCACCACTTATAACAAGATTTACATTTTTTATTGTACCTTTATTTTCTTTAATGTACGCAAAGTCTGTATTTACTGCTAAGGTTTTATTAACTTTAATTGTTATATTTTGTATAGTTCCACTTAATGTATTTATAAAGGTCGATGTGTTATTAATAGTAAGAGTATAACCATTACCATCTATTGTGCTTTTACAAACATCAATATTAAAATCATTTATCTCAATATCTCTTTGTAGAATAACAGACTTTCCTTCATTTATTGCTTTTTTAAGCTGAGATTCACTTGTAACTCTTAGTGGATATTTATCACTTCCTGTTCCAAGAAATAATGCAAATATAGATAAACCTGAAAATACAACTATCATAAAAACACAAAGCATTGAAACTATTGCTATTGCTTTTTTTCTCTTATAACTTAGCTTTGGTTTAGGAACCTTTATTATAGTTTCAGTTGGATTAATTTCCTCATCTGTTTTTATTTTTTGTATTAATTTTAAATTCTCAGTTATATTATTTGTTTTATAAGAAGATGGATAAACTTTTTCTAATCTTGATACCTTTCCTAATATTAAAAGCATTTCAAGAGGGTGCACTATCTCTCCATTTGCATATAGTCTTATGCACCTTCCAGCTACCTTTCTAAAATCACTAAATATATCTAAATCTAAAGAAACTTTTTCATAACTTTTTACTTGCAGTAATTCCTTTTCATATTGCTTAATAATTTTTCTAGCATCATATAAATAACATAACGAAAGTATAGGAAATCTACCAATACTTACACATTTGTATTGTTCATAGATTTTACTAAACTCTTGCACGTTATCTTGCTTTATTATTAGCAATATATTATCTTGCATTATTTTTTAATCTTTACTCCTCTTGATACTGCCCACTTATCTAATATGGCAAATATATACTCTTCATTCACACTCTCTCCATTTACCGTGTTTTGTAAAAGTTGATTAGTAGATTTAAAAGTACCAATAAGTTCATTTATTGAGTTATTTTCAGTTTCTATTTGTTTTATAATTGCTTCATTATCTTTCTTAACTGAATCTATTTTTCTAGAATTTTCATTTAAAACTGAGGCAACATCTTTATTTATAAAGTCACTAATTTTCTGTACATTTGTATTATAGCTATCCAAAGATTTTTGCAAATCTCTTACGTTATAGTTTATCTTCTTTTCTTCAATAAGTTTTTCAAGTCTTTCCATTTGAGATTTTGCTTGATCTTCAATCTCATTTAAATTATTTAAACTCTTTTCAAGCTCTTCAAAACTACTTGTCATCGTTTTTAAGTCAGATGAATATTTAGCACTATTTTTTAAGAATTGATCAATATTTGCAGCTAAATCTGTAGACTTTTTTGTTTGTGAGGCTAAGTTTGCGTAAATCTCTTCTAACTTATTTTTTGCATCACCATTAAATGTTGCTCCAAGTTTAGTTAGATTCTCTTCCATTGTAGAGTAAGTATCCGCAAGTTCTTGTAAACTTAATTGAATTGGTGTTAATAGATCTCTATAACCTTTAAATGCTTCTATCAATACTTGTACATCTTTTGTTTCCATATCGTTTAACCTCGTTTATGTTTTAAATTTTCATTTATTTTCTTTATATTATTTTTTATATCTTCTACATCCCTATTTAGCGTATCAATAATAACGCCTTTTGCCACATCATTATCTAAAACATCTAAATAGAATTGGACTATGTCATACTCAAGTGTATTTGAGGAATTTTCAGCACACGAATCTATAAGCTCTATAAGTTTTTCATCATGAGAAATTGTAAATTGTTTTTTTGCATCATCTAAAAGTCCGTTTCTCCAAAGTTCAATTCCCGCTTGCTTGTTGTCCCCTTTTCTTACATACTTTTCAAAGATATCTATCTTCTTTGAATATTTATCTGCATCCACGCTATCTAATTTTTCTAAAAGCCATTTTGCGTTATCATATTGTTCAAGCTTTATAAACTCTTCAATTCTTGATATAACTTCTTCGTTTTTTAATTCCATCTTTAAAGCTATACTATTTAAAGAATTAAAGGCATTCTTTTGATTCATAACTTCAAAGTTATCTTTAAAGAAATTATTAAATAGTTCAATATTCTTTCTTTCAACTACAAATAAATTTTGTTTAGCTCTAGATAGTCCAACATAGAATAAGTTGAAATAATATCTATAAACAGAGTTTTCCTCTGCTTTCTTTTTATTAATTACATGTCTATTAAGCGTATCCCATTTTTCTGAATTATCTGAAAGAATATCTAAAAGTATAATACAGTTTCTCTCTAAGCCCTTTATCTCAGATACTGTAAGTATTTCTTGTTTATTAAATACTTCTCTTAATTTATTTTTTCTATCTATGCTACTAACAACAATTGTTACATCAGCATAACTTTCATTTTCTATACTATTTATAAAGTTCCCATCATTTACATAAACTGTTTTTGTTGGAAGTCCATTATCTATACTCTTACCTTTAAGCACGAAACTATGACTTCCAAATTGAGCTACATTTAAATCGCAAAGTTTATTAATGATTTCTTCTATTTTTTCACTATTTCTGTAATTGTTTTTAAGTTCAACTACATTTGTAATATCTTTTTCAAATAGTAATCTTTTTAAATAAGCAAATGAAAAATATGTTGGGTTAATCATTTGAAGAACATCACCAACGCAAAACATTTTTCTTCCAAGTGCTTTAAATAACTTTAGATTTATTTGAGTAAAGTCTTGTACCTCATCTAAAACAACTAGTGAATATTTCTCAATTTTATCTACTCTATCTAAAAGAATTCTTGATGCAATATTATTATCTACAATACCATTTGCTTGCATGTACTTTTTATAATCTTGAGAAATATAGTATATACATTCTGCCTCTTGTTTTGAAAAACTATCTTTTCTTAAATCGATATATTCTTGCAGTGACAATTCACCACTTACATTTTCACACCAACCAAAAATTAATCCATAGATTTCTTTATATATAAGCTCATAAGATATATATTTTATTTTATCTAAAGATGTTAAAACGTTATAATTTTTTATCTTCTTTAAATACTCTTTAATAAAGAATTGCTCATTAGAAAATTCGTTATATTTATCTCCATAAAGGCTATATAGATCCTCTATCATAAAATAGTCTACTTTGTTTTCTAAAAAGCTTACAATAAACTCTAATTTTTCTATAATTTTTTGCTCATCATCTACATCAAGCCAAATACCTAATTTATTCTCTATAGCTACTTTATGATTTAAATCAATAAACTCAACATTACCACTCTTTAGAGATGTTACAAAGTTTTTTATATTAGTAGAAAATAAATTTATTTTTTCTTTAGTATCCTCAACAAGAGCATGAGAATATGTAGAATAAATAACTTTTCCTACATATCTTCTGCACGCACAATATATTATCTTATCTATACAAATATTGGTTTTACCAGAACCTGCAACACCTTGAACAACAACATTGTTATCTTCAATTGTTACAATTTTTTCTTGTTCTTTATTAAGAAGTGGGAAATTAACTTTATCCGTATTAGATAGTATATAAAGCTTTGAAAAATCTAACTCTTGAGTATTATCTATAGTCGTCTTTAGCGACATATTAAAATCATTAACTTTAAAAAATGATAATAATCTTTTATCTTGCAACTTTACCTTACTATCCGTAATGAACTTATAAAATACTATATCATCTTTATTTAAATTAAAGTTTAAAGATAAGTTTTCACCAAATTTAAAGAATAATTTGTTTTTATTATCAAGCGTTGAAACTATATAACTATTTTGCTTATTTTCTTTAAAAAGATTCCCTTTTGACAAAGCTAATAAAATAGATTCTGATATTTTATTAAGTAATTTATCTATACAAAGCAAATCTCCAGTTTGTTTTACAAACTGTTCTGTTTTAAAGATTCTACTTTTACTTGATAAAACTATTTTTGAATTATCTATTTTTATATTTGAATACATAAGGTTTTATATCAATCCTTAAACTATAGACTCTCCTATTATATTAGCACAATTTAGCGCTTTATTTAATTCATATAATTTCTCAGAGTTTATATTCTTTATAGTGTTATTTGATATATTATATACTCTAATAGGTTTAATTTTACTTAAAATTACTTTACGATTCTTTTCAAAGTTTAATTTTTCTTCCTGTTTTGAGCGTTCTTTTAATTTCTTTTCTAATAATTCATATGCCTTTTCTTTATTTTGTTTTTGAGATCTTTCATCTTGGCATGTAACAACTATCCCTGTTGGAATATGAGTTAATCTAATTGCAGTTTCAACCTTATTAATATTTTGACCACCTGCACCTGAGGAGTGGAAATAATCTACCTTTATATCTTTATCGTTTATTATATTTTCTTGTGCTTTTTCAAGTGGATATACTAAAACCTTAATTTCCTTTTTTAAATCTTCTATTTTACAAATACCACATTCACCCTTTAATTTAGAGTAAGCGTTTTTGCCATATATAGTCATCTTATTGTCATTTATTGAATATTTATAGGATTGATTTTTACAAAAAACTGAATACATTTTAAATAATTTATCTATAAAATCTTTTTCGCTACCTACTATTTCAATAATACAACCTGAATAGGAATCTGATTTAGAATTATTTATTAATTCTCTATACTCTAAAATAAGATTATCTAATTTTAAATCTATTTCTTTTATAAAATCTGGATATGCACTAAATGTTTCTCTCTCAAGCATGCAGTCTTTTATCTTTGTATATAGCACTCCATAAGCTTCAATTTCTTGAGCTTCTTTTGCATACTTTTGATTTAACTTAGAATCTATAGTTATCTCAGGAGAAAGTAAAAGCGTATTTAGCTCTTCACATCTATTAAAGTATACTTTTAAACTTTCTAAAATTTTATCTAAATTTTCCATATTAAAAATTCAAAATAACACGAGCTTTAAAGATTCCAGCTTCTTGAGAAAAATCTACCATTCCCTTGTATTTAGTAGCTATATCTTGAATTGAAGCAGTTCCTATTCCACCTTCTTTAGATTTTGTTGAAACTGGAAGTGCTCCATTAAATACAAGATTATCATTAGAAGAGTTTTCTACCATTATTCTTAAGCTTCCTGTTTGATATTGTGTAACTATATTTATAAATTTCTTGGCCTTTGGCTTTTTCAAAGATTGACAACCTTCTGTTGCGTTTTCTATTAAGTTTGCCATAAGTGACGCAAGATCCATTTCATCAATATTTATATTTTCTGGAATATTAATTTGGTAATTAACATCTATTCCTAAATCTATAGCTCTTTGTATATAAAGAGTTAAAAGACAGTTTACTGTATAGTTTTGGCAATAGGTTGCAGTTGCAATATTATCTACCTTTGCTCCTAATTCCTCAAGATATTTTTCGGCACCATCATAATCTTTCTTGACAAACATTCCAAATATTACATTTATATGGTGTCTTAAATCATGTCTTATTCTCTTAGTTTTCTCAATGGAAGCTTTTTGCATTTCTATTTGAGTTTTCCAATATGAAATTTTCATATTGTTTTTCTCAGATTCCATTTTTAATTTATTATTTTCAACTAGTGTTGACAATATTGATATAATTCCAAGATAAATTAAAATTATTAAACTAATAGAGACAATCATAATTAAATTTTCATATAAATCTTTTTTATAGAATGGTTCTGGATAATAAAGTATTAAATAGAATAGTACTGCAAATATAAAGACAATAGTAGTCATTATTCCCCATGCTGCATTATCTTTATTATTATTTGCTAAAAATCTAAATATTTTTCTAAACCAAAATTTATAAATTACAAATACACAACCAAACGCAATAACTCTTATAAATAATTCAAACCAAACATTATTATTAACAAAATAGTATGCTAATGCCTTTGATGAGTACATTATAATTAAAAAAGCATTACCCTGAATAAAAAATTCAAATAAAGTTTGCCATACAGTGTCTTTAGATAAAAAGAAATATGCTATTAAAGCTACAACGGCACAAGATATTAAAGACAAGTGATAAATACTTAAATCTGTTATATATGCATCTGCAAGCAAGGCAATAGTAATATTTAAAGCTAAAACAATTAGTGCTGTAAAAATTGTAATCTTATTAGAACGTTTAGACTCCATAGGACACCAGCCAAGTACTAAAGTGCCTATACAGCTAACTACATTCAAAACAATATTACCTATACTTGCATTATCCATTTTAACCCTTATTAAATGTGTAATCTAAATAAATTTTCTTTATAGAATTATATGTGTTTTTAGAAATAGGAATATCTATCTTTTCCATGCTAACACCAAATGATGTTATATTCTTTACATAATCCATATTTACGATATATCCACTATGAGGTTGTAAGAATCTTTTATAACTTTTTAGATCTTCCCAAAGTTCACTAGTTTTACTTCTAATTTTTAAGCATACTCCACTAGTTAAATGAACATACTGATAATGGCCAGAAGATTCAGAATAAATAAATTCATTTAAATTAATTTTCATTAATCCATCTGATGTATTTCTAACAATAAACTCTTTTCCTCTTTCTTCTATTTTTTCAACTACTCTATTTAAAGCTTCATCAAACTTTTCTTTTGAACAAGGTTTAGTTAAATAGTGTGCTGCATTTAATGCAAAGGCATCAACGGCATATTCTTTTGAATTTGTAACGAATATTATTTCGCTATTATTTTTCTTGGATCTTATTTCAGCAGCAACATCTGTGCCTTTTACTCCATCCATTAAAATATCTAGGATATAAACATCAAAGCTACCTTTTTTATTTATATAATCAATTAACTCCAATGGTTTTTGAAATGTTTCAACATTAAATTGAATATTTTTATGCTCTTGAAAGTATTCTTTTAATAAGGAAGTTATCTTTTTAAGTTCTAGTATTTCATCATCGCATATTGCAATATTTATCATATAATCCCCTCTTTAATATAATAATTATAATTTAATATAATTTTAGTGTCAATGCGCATTGCCAAATCTCGCCCACTTTTTGCCACTATTACTTGAATAATTACCTACTAAATGATAATATTATCTAGGAAATATAGGAGAAACATATGGATAATATAAAATCTTTTACTTTAGATCATGACAAATTAACACCTGGATTTTATTGTTTAGGTGAAGCACATAATGTATATACATACGATTTAAGATTCAAAAAACCTAATGGTGGCGATTACCTTTCTTATGCATCTATTCATTCTATAGAGCATTTATTTGCAACTGTTATAAGAAATAGTGAGATAAAGGATGATGTTGTTTATTTTGGACCTATGGGCTGTAGAACAGGATGTTATTTGCTTTTATTTGGAATAAAAGAAAAGCAAGCAAAAGAAATGACAATAAAATGTTTTGAAAAATGCTTAGAACTAGATTATGTTCCAGGTTCTGAGAAAAAACAGTGTGGCAATTATCTTGATCACGATTTAAAACAAGCAAAAAAAGATATTGAAAATTATTTAAAAGTATTAAAGAAATAAAGTGAGCAATAAACTTATAAAAAAATGGACCTCAACTGAGGTCCTAATTTTTTTTGATTACACTACTTTCCAATATCCATCTTTATTAGAACCGATACGTTCTATTTGATTTTCATCCTTTAAAATTTTCAAGTATTTTTGTATAGATGTTTTATTTAAATTTAAAATTGACATTAATTGTTTTGTTGTAGTATTTGGATTATCTCTTATTTCCTCTATTATTTTATTTTTATTTTCTTTAGAGGTTTTTCTAGTTTTTTCCTTTTCCTCTTTTTCATATGAAGCAACTTTGCTTTTTTCAACCCTATTATACTTAATGCTAACTTTAATATAATCGTCTTCTATTAAAAAAGCTTCCTTTCCATATGCTTCAATAATTTTATTAACTCCTCTTCCTGAACGTTCACTTATTCTTAGTTGTAAGAATATATGAGCAAGTTCTCTACATCTTGGTTGGCTTTTTCCTTCATAAAATCCTGCAAGGGTTTGACCTGCTGGAATTGTTCCATAAGACAATATATCTATTCTATCTGTATAAATAGAAATCATTGGTGCATTTAAATCTATCCACTCATTATGAATAAACGCATTTAATACAGCTTCTCTTAAAGCCTTTGAATCAAATAAAGGTACTTCCTTTCTTTCTACAACTCTATTAGTTTCATCTGCTTGTATGATATTAACAACATCGCAATATTCTAAAACTTTATCTATTGCATATAACATACATTGATTGCCAAACTCTCTAACTGAGTATAAGTTGTCAGATTTTCTAGTGCCTTTAAATATAGAAACTCTTACAGCTATATCATTTTCATCTGCCATTAAATAAGCAAGTATATTATATTTTTTAGTGTCTGGTACATAAAAGTTTAATTCTTCTTTAAAGGTATTTTCTTTTAATTTTAAACCTCTTGCCATATAGTAAACTAACAACTTATTAAAAGTTAAGTTTTGTCTTGGTGCCTCATGGTTAATTATAGAATCATTTGAATTTCTAAGTTTTAGCCATAAATCGGCCTCAATATGTGGAAATTTTCTTAATTTCTCATTAGACGAACCTATTCTTATATATCTTTCTTTATTAAATTCTACTGGCACCAACTTTGCTTTTGGAATTTTTAAATAAATAACTTTTATTCCATCATAATCAAGGCTATCAAATTCATAATTTATTGATGGCTCTAATAATCTTGATAAATAATGTTTTAAAGACTCGCCTTTTTCTTCCTTGTCTGGATCAAAATGTGTCTGTACAACTTTATGAGTTTTATCATCAACTCCCCAAAATATATAAGCGTATGGAACATTTTTTAAAGCTGCACTATTAGATAGTGCTGAGATATATTCGCCGATATCATCGCGGTTATCCCAGTTTGTTTTAAATTCTATCCATTCCTTCTCATAAGTATAAGATAACAATTCTTTAAAATACGCTATATCCATAAAAAACCTCACTTTTTCATAATCATTATATACCTAAGTGAGCAATAAATCAACATAAGTGAGCAATAAAAGTGAGCAATAAATCAACATAAGTGAGCAATAAAAGTGAGCAATAAATTATCGTAAGTGAGCAATAAAATTATAAAAAAAATGGACCTCTATTGAGGTCCTAATTTTTTCTTATTCATTGATTTATTTTTTATAAGGTTCCATCATTTCATCAATCATTGATTGAATCTTTTCAATAGCACCATCAAATGGTATTCTGAAACTTTCTTTTGTAGCACGAATTGTTACTTCAATTTCATTATTTTCTAATGTCTTTGGAGATAATACTAATCTTATAGGCATTCCCATTAAATCAGCATCTTTAAACTTAACTCCTGCTCCACAATTTCTATCATCCATTAATACATCAATCTTATTTGCTTCTAAATCTTTATATAATTTATTAGCTTTTTCAGCAACAACAGGATCATCTTGTCTTAATACACATAAATGAACTTGCCATGGAGCAACAGACATAGGAAGTATTAAACCATTTTCATCATTTGATTCTTGCGCAATAGATGCTATAGCTCTACCTACACCAATACCATAACAACCCATAATTGGATTAAATGGTTGTCCATCAGCACCGGTTACTGTCATTCCCATAGATTTTGTATATTTAGTTCCTAGTTGGAAAATATTACCTATCTCTATACCATTTTCTATTCTTAATTTTCCACCACAACAAGGACATGTATCTCCTTCTTTTACCTTTGAGATATCTGCAAATTGTGGATTTTCTAAATCTCTTTCAGCATTAAAACCAACGTAGTGATAACCCGGTTTATTTGCTCCAACTACGATGTCCTTTAACCCCTTTAATGAATTATCTAAAACAACTATTATCTTTGAATCTAATCCTTTTGGTCCTATATTTCCACAAGCAATAGTATCAGATATTCCTCCATCATATGGAACAATATCTTTTTGTATAGCTTTCTTTAATTTTGCCTCATTTACTTCTAAGTCACCTCTAACAAAAGCTATAACAACTTGTTCTTGGTCACCCCTTACAGCATATACAACTGCTTTTCCTGTTTGCTTTGGACTTACATTTAATCTTTTACAAACATCTTCAATTGTATGATCCTCTCCAGTGTCTATCATCTCTAATGGCTTATCTTCAAAGTTAGGTTTATCTATAACACTTGTTGCAACTTCCATATTTGCTCTATAATCGCAATCATTACATAAAACAATAGAATCTTCACCAACTTCTGTAAGTAGCATAAACTCGTGCGCTACAGAGCCTCCCATCATTCCAGTATCAGACTTAACATCGATAAATCTCTTCATTCCAACTCTTCTAAAGATGTTTTGATAAGCCTTATGTACTTTCATATAATATTCTTCCAAATCTTCCTTTGTTGCATGGAATGAATAAGCATCTTTCATAGTAAACTCTCTAACTCTAATTAATCCACCTCTAGCTCTTGCTTCATCTCTAAACTTAGTTTGAATTTGATAAATCATAAATGGTAATTGTGTGTAACTAGATATAGTATGATTAGCCATATGTACAGCAGCTTCTTCATGTGTCATACCTAATAACATATCTGCATTCTTTCTATCTTTAAATCTAACCATTTCAGCTCCGATACTTGTGTATCTTCCTGATGATTCCCATAATTCACGCGGCATAACTACAGGGAATAGAACTTCTTGTCCATCAACTGCATCCATTTCTTCTCTAATAATCTTTTGAATTCTTTGACTCATTTTTTGGCATGGCATTGTCATTGAATAAATACCATTTGCAACTTGCTTAATATATCCAGCTCTTGCCAATAAAATGTGACTCTTAATAGAAGCATCACTTGGAGCTTCTTTTGTTCTTTCGCAACATAATTTGCTTAATAACATAGTTATACCTCTCTTTTAATCTTTGTTAATAATAACACTTACACGCAAATATAACAAGTAAATACGCACGCGCACGATACATAACTTATCCTTAGAAAACAAAAATGTCGGACTAATTAAGTCCGACACTTGTATTTTATTTAGAACTATTCTTTATCTTCTTTTTCCTCTACTTCTGGAGCATATGGAATAATCTTAGCAGAAAGTGCAAACTTTCTTACAGATTCTGCAGCACTTTGTGCAGCATCTTTTGTTCTATAACTTTCACCTAGATATGTAATACCAGCATTAGCGCCTCTTAAAACAAATCTATAGTTATCGAACTTATCTTTATCAATAAAGAAGTTATTTAAATATGCAGCTTTCTTAAATGTTACAATAGCATCTGAACATGTATCTTCTGAAGCATAGTAACGGCTACCATATAGTAATTGTCCATTGTTAGCATATAGAGCAAAGAAGAATCCTCTATCTTCACGTCCAGTAATTGTGAACTTACCAGAAGTCTTACCAACTTTTAATACTGTATCCCAATCAACACCTGTGCCTCTATTAAACTTCTTCTTAGCAGCCTTGTACTCATCTTCTTTTTCTTGATCAAATTCATAATCAACAACAGCACCAAGTTTAGTAAATTTCTTAACTGACTCAATAGCCTTTTCAGCTTGTGGTCTTGTCTTATAACATTCACCAACATATCTCTTTGCAATAATGAATCTCCATAAGCCTTTCTTATCTTGATAAACTGATGCAAATACTTTTGGATCTAAGATTGTATTTTTGAATGTTTCAAAACCGCTCTTTACTGAATCTTCTGAAGCAAATCCTTGAGATTCAAACATTAATTGTTTATTATTTGCATAAATTGAGAAGTGATATCCATCAACTCTTAAGTCAAATTCAATAGTACCCATAGCCTTTTGTTTAGGAGTCTTTGTCTCTTTAACTTCTGCTACTTCTTCTTTCTTTTCTTCTTTAACTTCCTCAGCTTTAGTTTCCTCTACTTTTGATTCAGGAGCAACTTCAACTACTGGTTCTTCTGCTACTTCTTCTTTAGCTTCTTCTTTCTTTTCAGGAACCTCTACAGCTTCAGCTTCAACATGAGCCTCTTCTTCTTTTTCCTCTTCTTTAACTTCTTCTACAGGAGCTTCAGCTTCAGTTTCAGTTGTTTCTTCTACAACTTCTTCTTGAGCTTCTTCTACTGATTCTTCTACAGGAGTCTCTTCTTTAGTTTCTTCAACTTCATCAACTTCAGCTTCAACTTCCTCTGCCTTAGTTTCTTCAACTGGAGTCTCTTCATTAACTTCAGTTTCGTCCTCTTGTGCTTCCTCAGCGACTTCTTCCTCTTCCTTAGCTTCTTCTACAGGAGCTTCAACTTCAGTTTCAGTTGTTTCTTCTTGAGCTTCTTCATCAACTTCCTCTGTTTCTTCAGCTTCTACTTCGTCAACTACATCGGCTTCTTGAGCAGACTCTTCAACTTCATCAGCTGGAGCTTCTTCAACAGGAGCCTCGTTATCTTCTTCTTCAACTTTTTTCTTTGACTTAAATAAGTTATCGTTCATGATAACAAATTTTTCCATAATAAATACGATTAAGAAATCTGCAATAGAATATGTAATCATAGATAATGTTGAAGACCATTCAACAAGAGCAGGAACATTTTTGAATAAATTAGCATAAGCTTTTGCTAAAGGTTCACCTACTAATGTTTCAGCAATAATTAACACAACGCACATAATAACATATACTGTCATTGAGAATGCTAAATTATTTACTGCGCCAAAAGTTTTCTTTCTATTTAAAATGTAAGAAATTACCTTAGCTGCTACGTTACCTACAGCAAAACCTACAAATGCTGGAACTGTGTATTGACCAAAGATCCATGCTGTAAATGTAGAGCTTTCACTTACACCACATAAAACCAATAATTTTGGTAAAAATTGTACTAAAACAATTTGTACAACAAATGCTGCTAAACTCATTACAATGAATAAAACAAATTGTAAGAATGTACTTTTCTTCTTTTCTGCCATGTTTCCTCCTGTTTCTAATTAAGATAGAATAGTTAATATTTTTTTTGTAGTTAAAATTATACCACTCGCGCGTAAATAAACACAAGGAAAAAAATGGCTAAAAATTTGCCAAATTATATACTTCTTTTACCATTTTAAGATCAAGTGGTTTAAAAACGCCTATTTTCCTTGTTTCATTCCTTGTACATTTTAAAGCAAGTTCATCTATTATTTTTTCATCTAATTTTCCACAAGAAAGTTCACCTATAGAAATTGGCATATTTAAAGATTTAAAATAAGCTTCTGTTTTATTTATTCCATCTATCGCTGCTTCAATTCCTTCAAACTTACTTCCCCATACATTTTTTGCAAACTTTGCAAATCTATCTATATCATCTCTAAATACGTATCTACACCATGAAGCCCATATTGCACTTAGCGATTCACCATGTGTTATATCGAACATAGCAGATATTTCATGTCCTAATTGATGAACTGAAAAATCCTTTCCACCACCAAGTCCTGTTATATCATTATGAGAAAGTGAGCTTGCCCACATTATCTCACTCATAGCCTCATAATCAGTTTGATCACTATATAATATCTTGCCATATTTAATAACATTTCTAAGTAATCCCTCTGCTATTTCATCACTCATATGGTTATGTTGTTTTTCCTTTGGATAGAAGTATCTTTCTATTGTATGAAGCATAGTATCTACAATGCCACAAGCTATTTGTTTTTTAGGCAACGTCATAGCAAAAACTGGATCCATAATGGCAAATTTGCATCTATAAAGGTCTGAACTTAATCCTCTTTTTGATTTTAATTTTTCATTAGTAAGTACTGCACTATTACTCATCTCCGAGCCTGCGGCAGGAATTGTTAATATACATGAAACTGGGACTGTTTTATTAAACTTTACTTTGCCACACCAAGCATCCCATATATCTATATCATTTATAGCGCCAACAGAGATTGCTTTTGCTGTATCTATAACAGAGCCACCACCTATTGCTAGTATTAAATCTGGACAAAAACTTTTTGCTTTATCTATACCAACAAGTGCATACTCTAAGCTTGGATTTGCCTTAACTCCACCAAATAAAAAATATTCAATTTGAGCATTTTCTAATTTTTCTTTAACATCTTCTAAAAGTCCATTTTCTTCAATTCTTTTAGAGCCATATACAATAAAAATCTTTTTTGCGTTTATGTTTAAACACTCATCTGCAAGCTTTTCTAAAGAGCCCTTTCCAAATATTACTTTTGTTGGAGCATAATAACTAAAATTTTCCATATTATTTTCTTAAATTTTCTATTAAATTGTATAGTTCGTCATAGCTGTGAACTTCAAAATCCACCTTACTATCTCCTATCTCATCTTTCTTTATATTAAACCATATAGTCTTTATATTTGCATTTACTCCAGCTTTCATATCACTAGTTAGAGAATCTCCAATTATATATGCATTTTCTCTATCTATTCCATTTAGTTCCTTTTCAACATGATCAAAAAATTCCTTTGATGGCTTTTGAAAACCAATTTGCTCAGATATAAATCTTTTTATAAAATATTTATCTAACCCAGATAATTTAAATCTATTGTTTTGAACATGCGTAGTTCCGTTTGTAACTATATATAAATCGTTATCCTTATATATTTTCTTTAGAAAGTCTTCAGCACCTTTTAGCGTTATTGTTTGCTGGCCTAAATAAACCCAATATTGCTGATTTAATGTATCATAATCACTAAACTTAATATTGTAGTTATCAAAGGTCCATTTAAACCTTAATTTGGCAACTTGAGGTCTTGTTATTTCTCCTCTTTCTAGTGCTTTCCAGCATTTTAAATTATTCTCCTTATATAGTGGCACAATGCCTTTATACTTTAGAAAATCATAATCTTTAAAAAGCAAAGAAACTGCAGCTGTTTCTGCAGCGTCAAAGTCAAATAAAGTATCGTCAGCGTCTAAAAATAATGTAAGTCTTTTCATACTATAAAAGGGTCTCAAGGACCCTTGAATTTTTTATTTTATTGTAACTTTAATTACAACTCTATCGTTTGTTGTTTTATTTTGATATATAACAAGTGCGGTTCCCTTTACAGATACACTTCCAATAACTATATAATCAAAATTATCACTATCTGAAACTATATCAGAATATGTAACAACACTACCTTCTACAACAGTTGCATATGAACCTACTGTCTTAATGTAAGAACCAGTTCCAATTGATGTTTCATATTCTTCTACATAAATTATTCCCACAACTGCTGGTGTTACAACATCAGAGATAGTTGCAAACTTATTACTATTTAGTGCATTTATTTTTTCTATTAAATCACTCACACTTGTTGCACGAGTTGCATATGAATCATTATTATTTTGTGTTTGTGTTGTGTAAGCATTATAGAAATAACAACTAGTTACAGTACCTTCATTTTTAGCTAAGAATGCACCTTGTGTTCCTGATGTTTGTATTCCTATACCACCTGTTGAATAACAACCTTCAATTGTAGCTCCAGATAAATTGCTTGCTACAAAACCACCAAACATATTCTGAGCTGTGGCTTGAAGCGTTGAATAACAATATGATATCGTACCGCTATTTTTTACAACGAAACCTGCTGCCTCTGAGTTAGTCTTATCACTTTCAGCACTTACCTTAAGCAAGTTCTTAGAATTACTTGAGAATTTTGGACCAGCAAATGAACTTTCAATAGTTCCAGTGTTATCAACAACAAAACCTGCTGCTTGTGCTTCTCCTAAGATTGCTACGGCAGATATACTTCCTTGAGAATAACTGTAAGTTATTTCTCCACTATTTTTATATATAAAACCAGCACCTAAAACATCAAAGTTTTCAACACAGAAATATTCATCATACTTTTTATCTGAATCTAATAATAAATCGTTATTAGCTATAATTTCAGAGCCTAAGCCTAAATACTTATACTCTAAATTTTCATATACATAAATAGCATCATTTGCATGCTCATAAGTTTCGTTAGTCTTTTCAGATAGGAAAACTATTGTTTCATTATAATCGCCTAAACTTATATAGTTATCTGCAGCTGTAATATCTCCAAGTGAGCTTGAAGATTTAATATTACCATAATTTAGATGTACAAAGCCTGAACATAATCTAGAAGCAATATCTACATCAGATTGTGAATAAGAAATCTCTCCTTCGTTAACATAAGCAAGTCCAGCTCCAATATAAGCTCCCTTAATATTTCCTGATACATAAACATTTGAAATTATACCTGTACTTTCGTTTGCAAATACTACAAGACCTACATTTATAGAGTTTGTATCATCTTTAAATGTTGAATTTATAAAGTACACATCTTTTATTATTCCATTATTAGTTTTTATAAATCCAGCTTCATCATCATTCTTATCAGCTTTTATAACTAGATTTTTAATTGTATGGTTATTTCCATCTAATGTTCCTGAAAATGCTGGAATTGAAACCCAGTTATAAGATAAGTTATCTAAGTCTGTTAAAAGAACATAATTCTTATCTGATTCATAATTAATATATTGAAGTTCACCAATAGTCTCTACACCAAAATAACCATTGTACTTACTAACAAATGTATTGTACTCATCTTCACTATCAAAATAACCTTTAATAGAAGATGTTGCATAAGATATAGAACTATCAATTAAATTTGGCTTTTTATAACTTAAATATTGATCTTTACAAGTTATAGCATCTGGAACTATTATTTGATAAGATGTACCAGTCATATCCATTGAAATTGTAAATAACTTTCCATAATATGACATATCTGATCTTACATATTCATAGTTTCCATTTTCATCAATTGTAAAGAACAAATCATCTATACATAACTTGTATGTAACACTATTAAATTCATAGTATGTAACACCTGATTCAAAACTTGTTAAATCGTTATTTCTTGTATAATAATTTGCAGCCTTGTCAAATTCTTCACCATTATATTTATAGTAGTAATCGCTTCCAATTAAAGCAAATACTACTTGATAATAATATTTATCATATGTTCCTTCGGTAATCTCACTCTTTGTTCCTATTGATACATACTCATTTGAATCATTTAATGTATAGTAAGTTGTTGTATCATCTAAATCAGCATAAGCTGTCTTACTATCCATAACTTCATATAGTGAATATACACCATTTGAATCTTTCATATAGTACTTATCATTAGGCTCTAGATTTATTGTTAAATTATCAACTTTATAATAATTATCTTCAACTAATAATTCGTAACTATGAGAAGATGTATCCCCTACCATTCTATAGTAATCAATAGCTGCATTGTATGAACTAACAGTTGGGTCAATCTTTGTATAATTTCTAGCTTCTCTATACTGAGTGTCAGCATTAGAAATTTCATAATATTTTTTAGATGTATCAACTGTTGTATCTGTTGTTTGAGTGCAATCAAAAGTTCCACTTCCTAAAGATATTTTTTTATCAATAGTAGTTAATGATGAAGATTCATCTGCGTTATAAGCTTTTAAGTAAATTGTGCAATATTCAATATCATCAATAGAGTCTAATTTAAACTCTACCCATGTTTTATTGTTAGAATCTACCGACATTGTTAAATCTGATGGAGCATTATCTATAACTTTTAAATCATATAGGTATTTACCTGTTTCAGAATCTTTTTCTCTTTCACTTATATCACTATCTAAATAAACCTTATTATCACCTTTATCACCTAAAGCTTTAATTAAAACATAATATGTTCCAACGCCTTTTGTTTCAAAGTCTAAGTAAGATAATGCATATGAATTAGTTGAAGAATCATATGTCTCTACTAGTTCATCACCATTTGCTCCTACATAATATAGGTATAATGTATATCCTGTTGCATTTGTCATTGCTTTCCATCTTACACTTGTAGAAGTAATTGCTGTAATTGATGTCTTTTCAACTTGAGTTGTTACACAATAATAAGCAAATGCAGAATTTGAATCAGAATATTTTGTTTCATTTTCTGCAACCTTTGCTGTTACATAAATTGTATATAAAGCTGGTTTTGAATATTTTTGTTCATCAGCAGCTACAGATGATTCATCAAAAGAATAAGATGTCTCTGTAATTGTTCCTTCATATAAAACTTCACTTGAAATATTTATAACTTTAACATAATAACCTGAGGCATTTTCTACTGCGTCCCATGAAGCAACTTTACCATTTATAGTAACACTACTCATCGCTAATTTTTCTTTTTTATCAAAAGTAAATGTTGAATAATCACTATATATTTTTTCATCGTTTAAAGTACAAAAAGCTCTAACCATTATTGAATGGCTACCAAGTTCAGTTAAGTTTTCCGTATACATAGCATCTACTGTGCTTATAACATTATCAGTATTGTTATCTACTACAACTTCATATCCAGTAGCATTTTCTACTGCATCCCAACTTATTACACTACCATTTATAACAATATTTTCTGGAGCCTTTAAGGTTATGGTTTCATCTTTCTTACATCCAACAAAAACCATTAACATAATTAAAGCTATTGTTGTAATTATTAAAAATTTACTTATTTTTTTCATTTCAAATTGCCTCATGTTTTGTTCGAAATTATACAAGTATAATATTAACAAACTATTTTATTTTACACAAGTAATATTATTATATAAATGCACGTGCGCGAGACTTATCTTTCCTTCAAAACAATTTAACTTATGTAATTAAATTTTAATTATATTGTAATGACATTGTGTTGATTTTATGCTTATTTTATATTACAATTAAGTTACATGGAGGTATATTTTATGGCATCAACAAATTTAAATATAAGAGTAGACAAAAAAATAAAAGAACAATCTGATGAAATCTTTAACGAACTAGGCCTTAATATGACAACTGCTATTAATATGTTTTTAAGAACAACTATTCGTGAACATGGCATTCCTTTTGAATTAAAATTAGAAGTTCCTAACGATGATACTGTTAAAGCAATAGAAGAAGGACGTAAGATAATGAATGACCCTTCTGCTCCAAGATACACTAACATGACAGACTTAAAAGCAGCATTAGAAGAATGAAATACGATATACAATTTACTAATCAATTTAAAAAAGATTTAAAACTTGCTAAAAAACAAAATAAAAATCTTGATAAACTTTTTGAAGTCATTAACACGTTAGCAAATGGTAAAAAGTTAGATGATAAGCATAGAGATCACGAATTATCTGGAAATTACAAAGGTACTCGTGAATGTCATATTGAGCCAAACTGGTTACTTGTTTATGAGATAAATGATAATTTACTTATACTTATACTTTACCGACTTGGTACACACTCAGAATTATTCAAAAAATAATTTTCTTTTAGATTAGGGGTTTAAATTCGTAGAAAATAAATTCTAAAAGTAGATTTAACTTGTATAAACAACTCTCAATTATTTAAGCATAATCTTTCTATTTTTTCATAGACAAAGTTTTTTTTCTTTGCTATACTTTAATAGATTACAAAAAAGGAACAAAACAACAATGGATTTTCGTAATAATCTAAAAAAACTTCGCAAATCTAAAAAATTATCTCAAACAGAACTTGCTGGTTTATTAGGTTTATCACAAAGAACAATATCACACTATGAACAAGGCGGCGCTGAGCCATCTTTAGAATGTCTTGTAGAAATTGCAAAGCTCTTGGGAGTAACAACAGACGAACTGTTAGGTTATACAAAAGAATATTAACACTAAGAGAACTCGTCAAAGGTTCTCTTTTTAAATATCAACATATAAATTAGGAGGCATATATGGATATAAATACTTTTAAAAAAGACAAAATTCAGTACATGAAAGAACACAATAAAGCAGCCATTACTGCTTTAGATTTAGTTGTAAACAAGACTATGCTTGCTCAAATTGAAAAAAGAAGCAAAGGCGAAGAATTATCTGAGGCAGATATCGTTTCTATTTTACAAAAATGTGAAAAGGAACTTTTAGAAGAAAGAGAATCTTTCGTAAAAGCAAATAGAACTGAAACTGTTGCTGAACTTGATGTACAAATTGCAACTGTTAGAAAATATCTTCCAACATTAATGTCAGAAGATGAAATTAAAGCTGAAATATTAAAACTTGAGGATAAAACTATTCCTAGTGTTATGAAACATTTCAAAACAAATTTCGCTGGAAAATGCGATATGGGTTTAGTTAATAAAGTTTTAAGATCTTTATAATTAATAACAAAAAAATTAGGGGAGAAACTTCTCCCCTATTTTTTTTATCTACTCTTTTATATTCTTACAATATTTTTTATAACAATTGGTTTACTTGGCACATCTTGGAACCAACCAAAACTTGTAGTTCTAACATTAGATATATCTATTGCAACCTTTTCACTATCTTTATCTAAAAGTTTACCAAAAGCCGCATACGCTCCGTCTAGATGTGGAGTGTCATCAACACAAATAAAGAATTGTGATGATGCAGAATTTGGCATACTTGTTCTTGCCATAGATAAAACACCTAAAGTATGCTTTAGTGTATTTTTTACTCCATTTTGTATAAACTCACCTTTAATAGATTTTGCTTCCTTTGGTTCCATAGTTTCATTCATTCCACCACCTTGAATCATAAATCCTGGAATTACTCTATGGAATATTAATCCATTATAAAAATTGTCATCTACAAGCTTTAAAAAGTTAGCAACAGTAATTGGTGCAACATCTTCATAAAGCTCTGCTTTCATACTTCTTCCATCAGATAAATTTATTTGTATTTTTGTAGCCATGTTAACCTCTATTTTCTATTTTCTTTAACAAATTCTTTTATTATTTCTATTGCTTGTTCTAGTTTTTTCATACTATAAGCATAACTTACTCTAACAAAGTATTCACCGCTATCTCCAAATGCTTTACCTGGAACTACGGCAAGATTCTTTTCTCTAAATAATCTATTAGCAAACTCATCTCCCGTCATTCCTAAAGATTCTACACATGGGAATACATAGAAAGCTCCCTTTGGTTCAAAACATTTTAATCCCATAGCATTAAACTCTGAAACTAGGAATCTTCTTCTCATATCATATTTGTCTCTCATGTCTGTAATTGTTGAGAAGTTATCTTCAAATCCATGTTCAAGTGATGCAATTCCTGCGTATTGACTTGCTGTTGGACAACACATAATTGCATATTGGTGAATCTTATACATAACATTTATTATTTCTTTTGGAGCAAGAACATATCCAAGTCTCCAGCCTGTCATTGCAAAAGATTTTGAAAAACCATTTATGACAATACATCTTTCTTGCATTTTTGGTAGCGATGCAATAGAAACATGCCCTTGTTTTGTATAAGTTAATTCAGAATATATTTCATCACTTAAAACTAAAATATCTTTTTCTATAATGAAATCAACAATCTTTTCTAAATCCTCTTTTTCCATTATTGCTCCTGTTGGATTATTTGGATAAGGAAGAATTAATATTTTTGTTTTTTCAGTATATGCTTCCTTTAAAGCTTCTAGTGTTACTTTAAATTCATTTTTTGCACTACATTTAACAGGCACAGCATTTGCTGATGCTAGTGTTACGCATGGCTTATATGAAACATAAGATGGCTCTGGAACAAGTACATCATCTCCAGCGCTTACTAGTGTTCTTAGCGTTAAGTCAATTCCCTCTGAAGCTCCAACTGTACATAAAACTTCTTTACTAGGATCATAACTTAATCCATATCTTTCTTTGTAATATCTACAAATTAATTCTCTTAATTTTGGCATACCAAAATTACTTGTATATTGAGTTAAACCTTTTTGAATACTTTTAATAGCTGCTTCTCTACTAATCCAAGGAGTATCAAAATCAGGTTCACCAACGCCAAGGGAAATAGCATCTGGTCTTTCTGCTACTATATCAAAAAATTTTCTTATTCCCGATGGCTGAATGCTTGCTGCATTCTTGTTTAAATACTTACTATAATCCATTATGCGTGTAACTCTATTCTATTGTTGTTTTCTGAAGATTGTAAGTTAACACCACTTTCCTTATATTTCTTTAAAATAAAGTGGGTAGAAGCACCCTTTATACCTTCAATAACACTTAATTTATCACTAACGAACATTGAAACTTCTCTAATTGTTTTAGCCTCAATTGTTACTACTAAATCAAAAGCACCACTCATTAAATAAACGTTCTTAACTTCGTCAAATTTAATGATTTGTTCAGCTATTGCGTCATAACCTGATCTTGGTTGAGGATTAACTTTAATCTCAATTAAAGCATCAACTGAATCCTCTCCAGTTTTTTCAGTATTAACTATGGCAGCATACTTTACAATAATGCCATCCTTTTCAAGTTTCGCTATTGCATTCGCGACAGTCTTTTCATCCTCGCCTAATAAAACAGCTAACTTTGCAGGAGTATATCTTGCATCATCTTGTAATAAATCTACAATTTTCTTTTCTAACTTTTCCATAGAAATACCTCCATATTTTCTTAATATATTATATATAAATTAACATATCGCACGCATACAATGCAATAATTAATAACCAAACACCTCATTTGCAGCCTTTACGCTCTTATTTGCATCTTTAGTATAATAAGTTGCACCTATTTTTGCTGCATAATCAGAATTTAAAACAGCACCACCAACAAACGTCTTACACCATGGACACTGCTCTTTTAGAAGTTTAATAGTCTCTTCCATAGCACCAACTGTTGTTGTCATTAATGCACTTAATCCAACAAGTTTTACATTATTTTCTTTAACAGTATCAACAATTAATTGAGGTTCTACATTCTTTCCTAAATCTATAATTCTATATCCATAGTTTTCAAGCACTGTCTTTACAATGTTTTTACCTATATCATGAATATCACCTTTAACAGTTGCGATAACTATTGTTCCTCTATTGCTTTCCCCTGCTGGTAAAACTTTCTTTATTTCAGCAAAACATTCTTTAGCGCTTTCAGCTGCAGCAATTAGTTGTGGTAAAAATAGTTTTCCTTTTTCATATTCGTCCCCAACGTCATTTAAAGCAGGAATTAAATAATTGTTTATAACATCTATAGGCGAATTATTTTCTAATAATTTTGCACATGCTATTCTTGATGTTTTTAATCCCCTTTTTATGCAATAGAATATATCTTGATCTGCATTTTGTGGTGGATTTTTATCTTCTACAACAAAGTTAATGTTATTCTCTACAGTATCCATAAACTCAGCATAGAAAAACTCTTTATCATACTCTCCCTTAGTTGCCTTAAAATCTTCAATTGCCTTTATATTTTCTGGTATATTTGGATTTATAATTGGCAAGTTTAATCCAAAGGCTAGCGCTGCCTTTAAAAATGAGGAGTTTGTTATTTGTCTATTTGGAAGTCCAAACGATACATTTGACACACCTAAAACGAATTTAACTGAATACTTCTTCTTAATTTCACTTATTGCATCTAATGTTTTTCTAGCTTGATCTTTTTCAACTGAAACAGTAAGTGTTAGACAGTCTATTAAAATATCTTCTTCTCTTATACCATATTCTTTTGCTCTATTTATTATTTTTTCAGCTATTCTAATTCTCTCGCTTGTTGACTGTGGTAGTCCTTTTTCATCTATTGTTAATCCAACAACTAGTGCACCATATTTTTTAACAACAGGTAAAATACTATCTAAAACTTTATCTTCACCATTAACAGAGTTTACTATAGCTTTTCCGTTATAGTAACGAAGTGCTGATTCAATAGCATCCACTTTTCCGCAATCTATTTGAAGTGGTACAGATACTATTGATTGAATATGCTTAACCATTTTAGTTAATGTTGCTTTTTCATCTATCTCAGGAAGACCTGCATTTACATCAAGTATTGTAGCCCCTGCCTCAACTTGAGATAAAGCCTGATTAGATATATAGTCAAAATCATTATTAAGCAATGCTTGCTTCATTAATTTTTTGCCAGTTGGATTAATTCTCTCTCCGATAATTTCAATTGAGTCATTATCTATAACTACAACATCGGTAGCTGAGCATACTGCAGGTTTTACATAAACTTCTCTTTTAACAATTTTGCTTTTATCTACAAGTTCTCTTATTTTCTTTATATAAGCAGGTGTTGTCCCGCAGCAACCACCTAAAATATTTACCCCAAGTTCTATATATTTTTCGTAGTACTTTGCAAATTCATCGGCCTTTATTGGATAAACCATTCTTGCATCAGGAATTCCTGCGTTTGCTTGAATAAATAAAGGTTTATCTGTCCACTTTGAAAGTTCTTTCATTATAGGCAATATTTGCTTTGGGCCAAGTGAGCAGTTAATACCAAGAGCATCTACAAAAGGTGTTAGTGTTAGAGCAAACGCTTCAACTGAGGTTCCAGTAAATGTTCTCATTGTTTCCATAAAGCTCATTGAACAAATAATAGGAAGGTCGGAGTTTTCCTTGGCAGCAAGAACTGCAGCTTTTGCTTCGTACAAATCTGACATTGTTTCAATTAGAATTAAGTCAGCGTACTTTTTTCCAATATTTACAACTTCTTTAAATATTTCATATGCCTCATCAAACTTCATTTGTCCCATAGGTTCAATAAGTTCTCCTATAGGTCCAATATCTAAGGCTACATATTTATCTTTAGCAACTTCTCTTGCTAGCTTTAGACCAGCTACAATGCATTTTTCAACCTCTTCATGAGAACCAAGCTTTTTAAAGTTTGCACCAAAAGTATTTGCTGATATAACTTCACTACCTGCATTAACATAATCTAGATAAATAGCTTTTATCATGTCAGGATCTGTAATATTTAAAGTTTCTGGAATAGTACCTACTTTCATCCCTCTTAATTGAAGTTGAGTACCAAAAGCACCATCTAAAACTACAAATTCATTTTTTAATTTTTCTCTTAATGTCATTTTTTAATCCCCATAATTGCAGTTACTGATTTTTGTGGAGTCAACATACATGCATCATTCACAAATAAACCAATTTGTTTTTGAGTATCAAGAAGTTTACAAATTTCTTTTTGCTGTCTTATATCCCAATCTCCATAGCCACAAGAATATCTTAATGTTAATTCTTCCGGAATATTTTTTTCTATTTCATCTAAATAACTTTCTATTAAACAAGTTGCCGCACTATCTAAAAGAACGGCAAGTGTTGCATCGTCAATAAAAGCTCTATTTATTCTTTTTTCAAGATTAAATCCAAGTGTAGCTGCTACCATATAAACTTCATTACATCCACTTAAGTGCTTCCATATGCTTTCACCTGTTAGTTTTAATCCTGTTCCTTTTAATTCTCTATTTTCAAAATCTAGTGTATATTTTCTTAAAATATGAATTGGCTGTGCTTCTTTTTTACATATAGAAATTGCAAGAGATATTTTATCTTCAAGCTCTGAATTAATCTCTTGCCCTTTATAACCTAAATATCTTAAAAGTTCACGCCTTTCAATTTCCACTAGTTATTGTTTACTCCATTAATTAAATCTATTACATTATCTGTAATTTTTCTTGCAACATATGCATTGTTCATTACATAAACGTGAATACCATTTGAAGCACCAGAGGCTAATATGTCCGCAATTTGATCAGTTGCGTATAAAATACCAGCTTCCATTAATGCTTCTGGATTATCTGAGAATTTTGAAATCATTCTAGATAACTTTGCAGGGATTTTTGTTGCTGCCATTTGAATAGTTCTATCTACATTAGCCTTTTTAATAAGTGGCATAATTCCTGCTTGAACTGGAATGTTAATACCTGCAGCTCTTATCTTGTCCATAAATCTATAAAAATCTTCATTATCATAGAAAAGTTGTGTATTTAAGTGTGTTAAACCAGCATCTACTTTTCTCTTTAAATTATCTATATCTGCATCTAGTGATTTAGACTCTGGATGTCCTTCTGGATAGCAAGCACCAGCTAAATCAAAGTCTGCTCTTTCTTTTATAAAAGGAATTAAATCAGAGGCATACTTAAAATCATTACACTCAAGGCCAGGAATTCTATCTCCTCTTAAAGCAAGCACATTTTCAACGCCATAACCTTTTAGTGTTTCTATTGCTTGTGCCACTTTTTCTTTAGTTGAATTTATACAAGTTAAATGGGCAAGTGGCTCAACTTTATATTTATTCTTTACTATTGAAGCAAGCTCTAAAGATCTAGCATTATTGCTTTTTCCACCTGCCGAATAAGTAACGGAAATATAGTCTGGTTTTAATCCAGATAAACCATCTAATGTATCATAAATAACTGAGATGTCATTATCAATTTTTGGTGGAAATATTTCAAATGAATATACTGCTTTTTTTTGTTTAAATAATTCGGAAATTCTCATATGTTTGCTCCTAAAGTAATATGTTTATTTTACAAAGAAACAAGCATAAAATCAAATATAAA
>CAYZGK010000017.1:0-32176 GCA_964478025.1 uncultured Christensenella sp. | reverse complement strand
TTCTATTCAGTTTTTAAGGTACATCTTCGCTGCCTATTTCTAAACAGCCTTTACACATTACCAAATAATATCGCCTGTTGTCAAACAATTTTATTAGATATTTTTAAAAATTTTTATAAATTTCTGAAAAACTATCTTCTTATGGGTGTGTTCTTATATATTATCAGGATTTTTAGGCAATTACAAGAAAAATTTTTAATTAACTAATTATTAAATTGTGGAGTTGGTTGTATATCCAAAAACTCAAAAAAAATTATTTAATGTCTATATAATATATTGTATTTATAAATATTTATCTTTCTATATTAAAGTTATCTAGAATTGAAAGATCGTAGAATGAATTTGTTTTAACTACATATTTTCCACTAGTATCAATAATTGCGTATGAGCCACCTAATTTTACTGCTGCGTATCCGCAATAAAAATCAGATACCGCATCAAACTTAGCTTCTATAATATCTTCACAATTAGAATTTATAAACTTCCAATTTCCTGCTAAAGTCTTAACAGCTGCATAACCTTCAACAAAATCTCTAGCGTATGCATATTCATCAGATATTTGTTTACCTTTTTTATTAATAAACCAATAAGACGAACCTCTACCTACTCTAGCAATACCATCTATAAAATCTCCAGCATCGCTATATTCAGCATCAATAACCATCTTCCCTTTAGTGTTTATATAACCATAGCTTCCAGCTAAGCAAACCTTTGCAAGTTTATTATCCGCAAATGTTGAAACTACTGGATCTGCTCCAACTACTTGCTGGAATTGAATAGAACCAACATTTTTACCTTTTGTATTAATCAATTTCCAATATGTAGATGTAGAACCACTACTTTTTACTTCAGATACTAAAACAAACGCAACATTATATTTAAAATCCATAGCCTTTTCATAAATACAGTCTATTTTTATAACGCCCTTTTTATTTGCATATCCCCACTTATATATTGGCTCACCAGTTGTTGTGTTTTCACCAACCTTTCTTTGTACTGCAATCAAATTACTATTGTATATGTCTAGTGTTTCTGTTTTTTCAACATTAATGTTAAATGGAGCTGTAATAATAATTACAACTAATATAATTAAAATTGTTGCTACAGCTGCCGTTACATATCTTTGTGGAATTTCTCTTTTAAAGATAAAAGTTAAGCCCTTTGTAATCCATCCTGAAATTTTTAAAATAAAAGCACAAATAAAAGACCATACTCTTATAAAGAATATGTCAAATTTATTTAATTTAACTACCTTTTTATCACCAATTTTAGATACGGTTGTTTCGACTTTTGGAACATTTTCTTCCGAATTTTCCAATTCCTCTACCTGAACAACTTTATCTTCCATTTTAGGTTCTTTTATTTTTGCCATTATAGCCTCGTGCCTTTTTATTTATACCATATAATATAATTATTATCAAGTTTACAATAATCTTTACAATTTATCAAACGATAAAGTTTTATTTCCATTTTGTCATTAATAATTCCAATTTGTTTTTTAGCCCAATTATGGTTTTTGCCTAAAAATATTAAAATTTTGTCAATTTTTATATTAATCAATATTTACATTATCGATTTGCCTATGTTATAATACGAAAGGCAGCAAATTGCCATATTTTTATTGAAATTACATTATTTTGGAGGACTAAATGGAAAAGAAGACATTATTAGTAACTGGTGCTTCTGGTAACATGGGTAGCGAAGTTTTAAAGCAAAACATGGAAACAGGTCGTGTTAAAGGAATTGTTCTTTTAAGAAAAAAACCAGCAAATGAGAAATTAGCAGCAAAGCTAAAGAAACAATGGGGAGATGACATCGAAATTATTTTTGGTGACCTTTCTAAGAAAGAAGACTGTATTAAAGCAGTAGATAAAGCAGATTACGTATTCCACTGCGCTGCAGTTATACCACCTGTATCAGATCACAATCCAAAGCTTGCAGAATCTACAAACTACTATGGTGCTGTAAATCTATGTGAAGCTATTAAAGAAAATCCTCGTCACGATGAAATCAAATTTATCGAAGTAGGAACAGTTGCTGAATATGGTAATAGAACATATCAACACCCTTGGGGACGTGTTGGTGATCCACTTCTTGTTAGTGCATTTGACTTCTATGCTGTAACTAAGTTACGTGCTGAAAGACATATTATCGAAAGTGGTTTAAGATACTGGGTATCTTTAAGACAATCAGGTATCTTATACGATAACTTCATGATGAACAATATGCATGATGGATTAATGTTCCATACATGTTGGAATACACCTATTGAATGGGCTACCGCTAGATCATCAGGACTTATGGCTAAAAACTTAATTATTGGTGATATGGATGGAACCCTACCAGATAAATTCTGGAGACATGTTTACAATATTGGTAATGGTGAGGCAGCTCGTGTTACTGGTTATGAAACTTTCCAATCAGGTTTTGGTATGATGGGATGCTCTGCTAAAGACATCTTTAAACCAGACTGGAATATCGCTAGAAACTTCCACTGCATGTGGTACTATGATTCTGATGTATTAGATAATTACTTACATTTCCAAGCTTCAGAAACATATGCTGATTTCTGGAATAAATTATCAAGCAAATTCTTCTATAGATTATGGAAGTTTGGTAAGCCATTTAAGAAACTTATTGCAAAGAAGGCTATTATGCCATTATTTGAAAATAGTAACTCTCCAAAATATTGGTTAAGTCATCCAGAATGTGCACAAAGAATTAATGCATTCTTCGGTTCTAGAGAAGCTTATGATAAGATTGGTGATGATTGGTCTAAGTACCCTCTATGGTGTGAAGGCGTTTTACCAGATGGTAAAAATACTCCTTGCGACTATGCAGCTATGAAGAAGAAAGAAAATGTTACTAAAGATATGCTTTTATCTCATGGTTATGACGATACAAAGGCAGATGAAGATATCGATATTAATGATTGTATCTCAGCAGCTGAATTTAGAGGCGGTAAGTTAATCTCTAAGGAAATGAAGAAAGGCGACTTATATACAAAGCTTATTTGGGAATACCACGATGGTACACAATTTGAAGCTTCTCCATTCCTAGTATTAAGATCTGGACACTGGGGACCAGAAGATTCTCAACCAGCTCCATGGAACTATGATGAACTTGCTAAACATATTCCATTCTACGCACAACTTTGGTATGATACACATTCTAAAGATGAAGCTAACTTCTACTCAAAAGATTGTTACAAAGATATCGTAGAGCCAGGTAAATAATTAAATCTAAACAAAACAGGGAGTTCAATTTGAACTCCCTTATTTTTTTCTATACACTACTTTTTAACTATTTAATGCATGATATAAAATTGCTACAACTGTTTTACCATCTTTTATCTCACCAGACTTTACCATCTCTAGAGCCTTTTTAAATGGAATTTTCTTAACATTAAGGAATTCACCCTCATCAAGTTTATTATCGCCTATTTCAAGCCCTACGGCCTCAAATATATATAATGGTTCATTGGTATATCCTGGAGTTGGGTATAAAAGCGTTATTTTTCTAATTTCCTTTGCTGTTCCGCCTATTTCTTCTTTTAGTTCTCTTTCAGCACAATCCCTAGGATCCTCACCCTTTTCTAGTTTTCCAGCTGGTATTTCAAGAAGCATTTGTTTATAGGCATATCTATACTGCTCAACTAAATAAATATTATCATCCTTATCTATAGCTAAAATGCTTGCTCCTCCTCTATGATTTACATATTCTCTACGAGTAAGTTTGCCATTATCAAGCATAACTTCATCGTTATAAACTTGAATTATTCTTCCATCAAATACTAAATTTTCTTTTACTGTCTTTTCTGTAAAATCCATACTTTCTCCTAAAAAAGGGAACGCTCAACGTTCCCTTAATCATTTTAACTATTTGTTGTGCTACTTGTTAAATCTTCAAGTAATTTATCATATACCTTTGTATTCTTCTTTATATACTTACCTGAATCTACATCAATATCATCAACGAATAATTCTACTTGTTCCTTTGAATATTCATCTTGGTATTTTTGATCAATTCTTTCATCATCAAGATATTCTTTTAATGTCATATAATCACATGAAACACTAACTAATTCCCATGATGCTGTGTAATATGTAACACCTGTTTTAAATGTTCTTACTTTTGTGTAATAAGTTGTGCCCTCAGCAAATGCTGTTAAATCATCTACTCTTTCATAATTCTTATCACTATTTAAGATATAGTAAACTTTTGTTGAATCAAATGTATCACTACTCTTTACTTCTTCAAAAGTATCAATCTTTGCAAGTTCAAATTCACCTGCGTTCCATACGTAATACTTAGTATTTAAATCAGGTGTAGCATCCTCTTTAACTGCTGTATATTTGTTGTCATACTTTATAGTACAATTTTGATCATAGATATGGCTTAATGTATAAACTATAGCACTCTTTTCATCAATTGTTTTTGTTTCAACACCATCTGAAACGAAAGCATCTTTACCATATTGATTTGAAACAAATACAACATGAATTCCATATGTATTAATAATAAATGAAATAGTTGCACCACTTTCAGTTTCTAATGTATAAACATAAGCCTTTAATGTATCTGTAGGGCTAGTTGTTTTAGATGTATATTCTTGAGAATAAATCTTATATGTACCCTTAGCAGAAATTGCATTTCCAGTAAAGTCAACAGAATCATCTTTAATAGTAGTACCACTAGAATATCCATCAACTGTATAAGAAGCAATTGATTGTTGTGCAAGTTTTCTTGCAAGAACTGTATATTCTTCAACATAAGATGTATCTTCGCCATCTGGAGTAATTAAATAAGAATCACTTGAGAACATTCCAGAGTCATCATTTACTTTATACATCCATTGAGTAAATACTTCTACTTTTGCATTGTATTCAACAATTGCTTTTGCAGTAGCTTGTTTTGTAGCATCCATTGCTTTATATTCGTCTGATTCTTCAAACTTAGCAACGATTTGTGAAGGAACATTCTTCATATCCTCTGCCATTGCATATAAAACTACAACATAACTTACATCTTTATCTGTATAAGCTTGAGATAGTAAATCGTTTGTTGAATCATATTGAGTATTAGAAATATTAGAAGTAACACCTTTATTATCTTTAAGCATTGTATCAATTGTGTCATCTGCAATTCCTAAAGCCATCTTATCTCTTAAATAGTTAATCTTTGTTTCATTGTTACCATACATTGCTGTAATTGCTGTTAATGCTGATGATTGAGCATCACTAAATTTTAATAAAATACTCTTTACACCTGCGTATGTATCAACGGCATTTACGTAGATTGTTGTATCTGTATTCTCAAGAGCTGTAGCATATGTGTCTTTATCTGCATTTGCTTTATCGCCATAGATTAATTTATCATAAACTGCTTTAATTTCATCATCAGTAGAACTTACTGTTTTTTCTACTTTTGTTTGGAAGTTGCTTAATACTACACTTGTTACTTGATCGTCTAATGTATCTTGGTATGTAACGTATGAATCTGACATATTTTCTTTTAGAGTCTTTAAAGCGGTTTTCATAGCTTTCTTTTCTGTGTTATCTTTTTCAGCATCAATCTTCTTTTGAATGATGTTATAAGCTTCCATCTTTTGCAAGAAAGTATCTACACTAGATTCACCAAGAGTGTTTTTAATAAATTCTTCTGTAACTTCTCCATAAGTTAAATCTACATATTTTTCACCATAATAAATTGCGATACAAGAAACCTTTGATGAAGCGTCAAAAGAATCAGCATCTTCATCTTCATATGTTCTTACTGTTCTAGCTTCTGGTAAGTCATCAGTCTTTTCAACTTCCTTACCTGTTGACTCTTCCTCTTCCTCTTCTTCCTCAAGTAATGAGTTAAATGAAGATAAGAATTGAGAGTTTACTTGATCAATTGCATAAACATATTGTTGTAAAGAAACAAAATCCTTTGATGAAAATTCTGTAATACTCTTAGAATTATCTATTGAATTTCCCTTATAAGCCTCATTATCAGGATTATTATACAAATCATATTTAGCATACATTCCCATTAATGCATTTCTTGTTAATGAGTTGTAGAAATATTTCATTGTGTCTTCTGTAGACATTGAATAGTAGTATGAATAGTAAGAAGCATACGCACTTACATAATTTTCTAATTCACCTTTGTAAATTTCCTTTGAAAGATCTTTATAATTAACTGTAGCAATTACTTGATGGTAATCTCTATCTTCGTTAACTTTAAAGATTCCAGTTGCACATGCTGTAGTAGTTAAAAGTGTCGTAATAGCAACAACCATTATTACCAAAACAGCTAAAATTTTCTTTTTCATCTATATCGCTCCTTTATGGACTTATATTATATAATAATTTTTATACTTTTTAATTATACATAATGCGCATATTATTGTAAACAATTTAATTTTGTTTAATATGCAGCATTAATTAAAAATTTACAAACTTTATCGAATTTATGATTGTTATCAATACATCCAAAGTCAAAAACGACCCTTGGCTTTACATCACTAGTAATTGTTGCTTTTTTACCTAAATCCTGTATTGCATTCATTATTTTTTCATCTTTTAAGAATCCTATATTTTCAAATACAAGGTATGAATTTTTGGCATTTACTACTACTTTTTCAATGTTAATTGATTGAGCTAGATTTCTTGCAAAACCAATCTTTATTAAGTTAATTGCGCCTTGTGGAACATCGCCAAAACTGCTCTTCATTCTCTCTACCAAAATATCTACATCTTCTTTTGTATGAACATCTAAAATATCTCTAAAAACTTTCATTCTTGCATTATCATCTGAAATATAATCCATACTTAAGTATGCATCGATGTTAATTTCCATTTGACATGTAGTTTCATGTAAAGACAATCCTTTTATCTCATTTACTGCTTCTTGAAGGAGTTTACAGTACATATCATATCCTACTTTTTCAATATGGCCATGTTGCTCTCTACCTAAGATATTTCCTGCTCCTCTTATCTCTAAATCTCGCATGGCAATCTTAAATCCAGAGCCAAGCTCTGTATAATCCATTATCGCATTTAATCTTTTAAGTGCAGTATCCGTTAAAACCTCGTTAGGATCAACAGTAAAATATGCATAAGCTATCTTATTGCTTCTTCCAACCCTTCCACGCAATTGATAAAGTTGAGAAAGGCCAAGTTTATTTGCATGGCAAACAATTAAAGTGTTTGCGTCCGGTATATCTATTCCATTTTCAATAATAGTTGTACAAACTAAAACATTAGCTTCTTTTGAATAAAACTTTGTTATTTTATCTTCAAGTTCAATATTTGCCATTTTACCATGTGCAAAAATTACTTTTGCCTCTGGAACTAAAGCTTGAACATCACTTGCAAATCTTTCTATTTTTTGTATGTCATTAAATAGAATAAAGACTTGTCCTCCTCTTCCTAACTCTCTTTTTATTGCATCTTCAAGAAGTGCCGGCGTTAATTCAACAACGGATGTTTGAATAGGAAGCCTATTTATAGGCGGAGTTTCTAAAACTGAAATATCTCTAACTCCAATAAGCGACATATTAAGTGTTCTTGGTATTGGGGTTGCAGACAGCGTTAAAACATTTAGATTATTTTTTAATACCTTTAATTTTTCCTTATGTTCTACACCAAAACGTTGTTCTTCATCTAAAACAAGTAATCCTAAATCAGCAAATTGAACATCTTTAGATAAAAGTCTATGTGTTGCAATTACAACTTGCGACTTTCCTTCCTTTATTCTCTCTAAACTTTCTTTTATCTCTGCGTTTGTCTTTAATCTTGAAATAAGTTCAACACCTATTCCAAAACCTTTAAATCTTTCTTTTGCTGTTTCATAGTGTTGTTGTGCAAGTATTGTTGTTGGACATAAAAATGCAGCTTGCTTTCCGTTTAATATAGTTTTAAATATGGCACGAAGTGCAACTTCAGTTTTCCCATATCCTACATCTCCACAAAGGAGTCTATCCATAATTACTCCCTTTTCCATATCTTCTTTTATATCTTTAATAGCATCAATTTGATCGGGCGTTTCCTCATATTCAAAATTATCTTCAAATTCTCTCATTAACTCATCATCTTCTGAATATTGGAAACCTTTTTTATTTTGTCTTGAGGCATATAAATCAAGTAGATTTACTGCCATTTCTTTTATAGACTTTTTAACTTTTGCCTTTAATTTTTCAAAATCTTTTCCTTGAAGTGAACTTAACTTTGGAATTATTTCACTTCCTGAATATCTTGAAATTTTATCCATTTGACTTACTGGAAGATATAAAATACCATCATTTAAATATTCAATTACTACATAGTCTTGCTCAACTTCTCCAAGTCTCATTCTCTTTGGACCTAAACATTTACCAATACCATAAGTTTCATGAACAACAAAGTCGCCCACCTTTGGCATTACAAAAACATTTTTCTTGTCCTTTCTAAATTGAGATGATGAGGACTTTCTTACAAGGTTATCTGAGCCTATAACAACTATCTTTTCATCTTTATAAATAAACCCATCAAGAATTGATTCTTGAACAATATAAATACCTGGCTTTTTTGGAATATCTTCATCTATACATACACAAGGTACATCCTCGCTAATTAAATTTTTTGTTAAACTTTCAGCTCTATCTTTTGATGTTTGACAAACAACAACAATATAGTTTGACCTTAAGAACAACAATAAATCTTCCTTTAAAACATCATAGTGAAGGACATAATTATTTAATTTTTTAGAGTCTAACTTCACAATATTTTTAGGCTTTAATAATGTGCTACTTGATGTTAAATTTGAAAAAGCCAATTTTGTAACTTTATCTAAATTACTTTCTAGTTCACTACTACTTAAAATTGCACCTACATGCTTTAATGTAACTTCACCTTTTTTAGCAAGTTCTGCAACTCTTGATTCGTTTTCTTTTCTATAATTACTTAGTATTCCTTTTATGGAATCTGGCTCATCTAAAACCATTATAGCGTCACTACATACATAACTAAATATGGTATCTAAACTTTTACTTACATACGGAATTAACCATTGATCCTGTTGAGATACACTTTGAGAAATTGCAAGTTCAGATATAATTTGCTCACATCTTGTTGCGGCGTCAATTTGCATCTTATTTATATCTTTTTTTGCTATTTGTATTGCGTTTTCCTTATCACCATTCTCTATAAGCATATCGTTATTTGGATATAAAACAATCTCATCTATCGCCCCAGTTGATAACATTGACTCAACATCAAAGTACTTTATGTTTTCAATAGTGTCTCCAAAGAAACTTATACGAATTGGCATTGATTGATCTGCTAAGAATATATCTACTATATCCCCATGTACTGCAAAGGTATTTTTCTCCTGACAAATCTCTTGTCTTGAATATCCTATCTTACTTAAAAAATCTATAAGCTCATATATATCTATCTCATCATTTACTTTAATTTCTCTAACAAACCCAACAATTTGTTTCTTTGATGGCACAAATTGAACTAAAGCTAGTGGCGATGTTACTAGAACATCACATTTTTTCTCTAAAAAATTATATAGTGCTTTTACTCTTTCACATGGAATATTTGTTTGAAATGATTTTCTATACATAAGAAGATCATCATTAGGTTGAAATAAACATACTCTATCTTTTAGATAACCCTTTATTTGCTGATACGTTTGCTGAGCTGAATATGAATCCTTTGTTACATATATAACTTGTTTGTTTAAGGCTGATGCTATATGAATTCTCTCACCTTTTCCTGGCGTTAGACACAAAACATCCCCGTCCTCCAATTTTTTTTGCAGGATAGAAAATTGTCCACCTAAATTATCTAGGTTTAATAATTCATTAAGATGTTTTAATTCCATTTACTCAACCTTGCCGTTAAGTTTTTGCATTAATTTATCTATGTTTTTTTCTTTTATATATGAGTCTAATCCCATATATATTTTTTCATTTACTTTATCCAAAATGGCCATATCTGGTGAAGATATCTTAGATAAAACGAAATCCTTTAAATCCATTGTTCTATCTACTCCAAGACCAATTCTTATTCTTGGAATTTCTTGAGTTCCCATCATTTGAATTATATTTTTCATTCCGTTATGAGAGCCACCTGAGCCATTCTTTCTTACTCTTATAACTCCAAGTGGAAGTTCTATATCGTCAAATATTATAAAGACATTTGTTGAATCTTCTTTATAATAGCTTGCTATCTTTTGAACAGCAATTCCAGATAGATTCATATATGTTTGAGGTTTTACAAAAATAATATTTTCACCACTTAACTTTAGCATAGCAACTTCAGCATCAAACTTCTTTTCAAGTTTAAAATCTGCGTTATATTTGTTTGCAATATAATCTATTGCAATAAATCCTGCGTTGTGATGAGTATTTTTATATTGAGTACCTGGATTTCCTAATCCTACTATTATCATTGTTTGCCTCTTTTTTCTTTAAAATATTCCGTTAATATATTAGCACACTCTTTTTCTAATATTCCACCCCGCACGCCTGCTTTATGATTAAATTTACCATCTTCCATTAAATTATATACACTTCCAAGGCATCCTGCTTTTTTATCAAAAGCCCCAAAATAGATATTATCTACTCTTGCATTTATAAAAGCACCTGTACACATTGGGCATGGTTCAAGTGTTACATATACATCACACCCAATAAGTCTCCAGTTTCCAACCACCTTGCAGGCTTTTTCTATTGCTACCATCTCAGCATGATAATTTGCACAGTTTTTCTTTTCTTTTTGATTATGGGCTCTTGCTATAATCTTTCCATCTTTAACAATTACAACACCTACTGGCACTTCGTCATACTTTTCGCCCAGTTTTGCTTGTTTTATAGCAGCTTTCATATATTTTTCTTCAATCATTTATGATACCCACTACCTTCAATTATTGTAAATACCCTATAGATTTGCTCTGTTAAAACTACTCTCATTAATTGATGTGGATATGTTAGTTTTCCAAAACTTAACTTATAATCAACATTTTTTAAAACTTCATCAGATAATCCATATGAGCCACCAATTATATATGTTATGTGAGATGAGCCAGAAACCCCAAGTTCCTTTATTTTCTTTGCATGCTCTTCTGATGAGATATTATTTCCATTAATTGCAAGAGCTATTTTATATCCTTCACATTTTGATAGGATTCTTTCCCCTTCTTTTTGTTTTACTATATCTAAATTCTTTAAACCAGGGTCAATAAGTTCTTCATTCACTTCTACAATTTCAAACTTACAAAATCTAGAAAGACGCTTTGTATACTCTAAAATTGCGTCTTTATAAAATTGTTCTTTTATTTTTCCTACACAAACGATTTTTATATTTATCATATATAACAAAGAATTGTATTAATTATCCAAACAAACATACCAAAAGCAATTGCTAAAATTAGTGCTTTTCTATCAATTGAAGTATTTTTCATTTTTGATGTTTTAACATGCTCTAGATAAACTTCTTTTGCCTCTTGTGTTTCTAATTTTGAAAGATTTATCTCTACTTGTTTTTCAACCTCTTCACGCTCTTGTTTATCTTCTACTGTTTCAAACATAAGTTTTAACTTTTCATTAATTGACTTAGTATTTTTAACGTCAACCCATTTATCCTTATTTGAAATTTTAATAAAGAAATATAAAACCACTGGAAGTGTTATTAAACCAAACACCATCATTATAATGTAAACTAAGTCATTAACTGCAGTTATATTATTTACATAACTTATATAACCACCAACAAGTGCGATTGTATTACTAGCAAAATGCACTATCATTGCAGTATATATTGAATGAGTTGTAAAGAATATTAAACAAACAATAGCACCTAATGCAAATTGATAAACAAGTTGCACAGGAGAGCCATGCATTATCGCAAATAAAAATGCTGACATAAATATAGCAAATATCATATTCTTTGATGTAAATGATCTTCCTATCATACCTCTATATGTTATCTCTTCGCAAACAGAAGGAACTAATGCAACAAATACAATACTTGCAATAAGTTCTGGAACCGTTTTTACAGTTAGCGTGCTTATTTTACTTGCATCAAATCCCGTCCAATAAATAAAGTTAACAAAATAATTTGCAATTGGAGCAAATGCACAAACCATAAGAATGGCAATAACAATTAGAAGTAATACTTGAACTACACTTACCTTTTTATTAAATCCCATACCTTTAAAATAGTTTTGACCTAAAACCTTAGAATATAAAGTTGGAGCTGAAATAATAGATATTTCATTTATTGAGCATAGTAAACAGGTATAAGCGACTGTAGTTTGAAAAGTATCAGAAACATCTGTAGCCATTAAAACCAAAGTTAACAAAAATTGAAGAATTATTTGTAAAAGATAGCAAACTATAAAGTTTCCTGCTCCATCTCTTATTGTCAAATTTGCATTTAATCTATTTGCCCCAAATATCCTTTGTCCTTTCATACTTCAATAATCCTTGAAATTTTATTTTGAGTAGCAATATCTATTTCTAACTTATTTTTATCTATTCCATATTTATTTAGTGTTTCGTAAAGAGTCTCCAATACTTTTTCTTCTGTATTGTTTTTTTCACTTAAGTGCGCAAGCATAAAACGATGAACATTGTACTCTAAAAAAAGTTTAGCTATAGTTTCTGCACTATCTATATTAGATAAATGTCCATTTTTCCCTTTTATTCTACTTATAAGATAAGGTGGGTATTCGCCGTTGATTAGCATATCTAAATCATGGTTAGATTCTATATAAACATAATCCGCCTCTCCCATTGTCTTAAATACATTATCTGTTACATATCCAAGGTCAGTTGCAAATACAACTCTTTTTTCGCCATCACTTACTGAAAAACCTTGAGTATATTCTGCATCATGGCTTAGTCTAAATGGCTTTATAGATAAATTTTCTATATAAAATTCTTTATCAAAAGTAAATAGCTTTAGATTTTTAACTTGTCCAATTTTCTTATGAACATACATTAGATAACTTTTTGGATGAATATAAACTGGAATGTTATATTTTTCAGATAATACTTGAATTCCTCTAACGTGATCGATATGTTCATGAGTAATAATAATTGCAGATACTCTATTTAAATCTATTCCTATATCTTGTGCTGCACTCTCTACTGCTTTACATGAAATTCCAACATCTACAAAGATAGATGTACCATTAGATTCTATATAGGAACAATTTCCTTTACTGCCACTTGCTAGATTACAAAAAATCATCGAAAAGTATTTTAACATAATATTTATTGTTGAGACAATAAATCTTTGGTAAAATAAGCAATGAGGTGGCAAATGGTTACAATTTCTACAGAATATATTGCAAAGAAAATTAGCGAAGGTATAGACAAGATATCTTGTGAGGTTGAAGAAAGTTGTTATAACGCACTTTCTAAAGCACTTAGCATAGAAGATAATAAAACATCAAAATTTGCACTAGATGTTATGAAAAACAATTTTGATTTAGCAAAAAAAGAACATCGTCCAGTGTGTCAAGATACAGGAATGGTTGTTGTCTTTTTAGAGATAGGAAACGAGGTCATATTAGAGGGAAAACTACTTCAAGAAGCAATAGACGATGAAGTAGAAAAAGCCTATACATACTTAAGAAAGTCTGTACTTGACCCTGTTACAAGAATAAATACAAAAACAAACACACCAGCTATTGTTCACACATCTTTTGTTAAAGGAGATAAGGTAAAAGTTCAATTAATGCTAAAAGGTTTTGGCAGTGAAAATATGTCAAAAGTCTATATGCTTAATCCTGCGCAAGGATTAGATGAAGCAAAAAGACTTATAGTTGAAACTGTTAAAGAAGCAGCTTCTAATCCATGTCCACCAGTTATTGTAGGTGTTGGACTTGGTGGCACACTCGAAAAATGTACACTCATGAGTAAGCATGCTTTATTTAGAAAAATAGGCTCAAAAAACGAAGATGAAGAATTAGATAAAATGGAAAAAGAATTATTAGATAAAATTAATGATTTAGGAATTGGAGCACAAGGATTTGGTGGAAAAACAACTGCACTTGGATTATTTATTGAAAAATATCCAACGCATATATCTTCACTTCCAGTATCTATAAATATTTTATGCCATTGCTCAAGAGCTATTGAATTTGAAATAGGAGGAAAAGACAGTGGAAACAATTAACTTAACATTACCTCTTAAAAAAGAAGAATTAAAGAAATTAAAAGTTGGAGATTTAGTTTTACTAAATGGTCCTATGCTTGTCTTTAGAGATGCTGGACATAAAAGATTATTTGAAAGTATAAAGGCTAATAATCAGGCTTTTGATTTTAAAGGAGAAACTGTATATTTTATGGGACCATGCCCAGCAAAAGAAGGAGAAGTTATAGGCTCTGCTGGTCCTACTACATCATGTAGAATGGATAAATATACTCCATTTATGTTAGATGAGGGACTTGTTGCCCAAATTGGTAAAGGAAAAAGATCAATTGAATGCGTTGAAGCATTTAAGAGAAACGGCTGCGTTTATTTTGCAGCTATAGGCGGCGCTGGTGCAGTTTACCAAAGCTCTATAAAATCTGCAAAAGTTTTAACCTTTGAAGATTTAGGACCAGAGGCAATTAGAAGAATAGAAGTTGAAAACTTTCCTGTTGTTGTTGCGATAGATACTTTAGGTAATTGTATTTACAGAGACTGATTAATTGGATTTTTTAAAAAGTCTTCAATTATTTTTCTAAAACGATTTTCACCACTTATTGTTTTAATATACAAATAATAAGTGGTATTTTTTATATCTAAAAGTGCATAAAATTTATATCTTTCAAAACACTCCATAACAAGCAGCATAGATATCTCATTAATTATTACACTTTTAAACATTTGACCATTATTATAATTTTAAATCATTCTATGTCTATTATTTGAATTTCATTGAAAATATCTAATATAGATTGATTATTAGGCATCATTTTTTTATTAGAAAATTCTTTTATCAGTACATCCTTGTCGTCACATGACAAATTAAATATAATTTTGCCAGTTTTATTATCTTCAAGTCGATACAATTCTAAACTAGAATTATTATGTTCAATAAAATATTTTTCGCCTTTGTAATCGAATATTATGTCATGACCAAAAAACAATTCGTCATAAAATTCTTTAATTGTCATAATTTACCCCCTTAAAAAATTTGGCATATTTTTTTATTTCTTTTATTGTTAATTTCCTAGCAGGTTGTCTTACACCATCAGTATAATCATGTGCGTGTAAAGTCTTTTTCCCTTGGTGTATGGAATAATCTATATCCAATTTAGGAGTATGGTCGGAGTTAAACTCCCTGTATTGTTTTAATATATCACCATTTAGCTTTATATAAGACATACTACTATGGCTTTCTTCAGGCAAACCATGCTTACCATTTATTCCCTCCAAAACCTTGACGCCTTCAATTTCGCCGATTGTTTTATAAGTAAAATCTACTTTTTTATTAACTGCGAATGTTCCTCTACCTCCCATAGCGATTAACCCTCCTCGTTGTAAGATAATCTATTTCAATAATATTCTCATTCATTTCAGAAAATGGAGTTCCAAAACAAATAATTGTACTTGGCTCAAGCCTGTTTAACATTTCTTTGTAACCATTCATAAATGCCGTTTTATTTTGTTTACAACCTATCATTCCAATTGCAACTATCGATCCTTTTTCAACACCATCAAAGCAAAAATCAAAGCTTACTGGAGTACTCCAACTTATTGTCGGGATGACCACTAATCCTTTTTCTTGCCAAAAACAACCAACATAGCGATTTTTCGCAATATTTTCAATTTGCTTCCAAATATCCATATCTGCATATAAAGAATAATCTGGTGTAAGTAAAAATTTATATTGAGACAATTTATTCAAACTTCTATGTGGATTATTATATATTCCATCAAATTTATAATCATCTATAAAAAAATGGACGCCTTTTTGTTTATTATCTTCATTGTCTTTTGAATGTGTGTCAGAATAAGAAATAAGCGATATTGAACTTAAATCTAATTCTTGTTTCTTCATTTGTGGTATTTCATATTTACCACTTTTTAAAAAATTGTTTCTCATGAATAGAGGATTCTCTCTCATCAATTTACTATTAGTAATCATTATTTTCTCCTTTATTTATTTAAATACTTGCTTTTTTTAGATTTTTAATGATACACTAATGATAAGAAATTAGTATATCATTTCTGTTTTAAATACTATAGACTTTTGCTTGGCGGCTGATGGTTATAGTATTTTTTTCTTTCTTTTAAATAAAATCTTTCTAAATTCGTCAAACAATTTTCACCATATGACGATATTCTATTATTAATTGCTTGTAACCAAAACTCTGCAACCTGTTTGGAAACATTATATTTTTTAACAATTGTTTTTATATCATATTCCTGGTTTTGAATTATAAGGCATTGTGGTGCCAGTAGACATTTGGCAAAATAATCATAAAGTTTTTCATCATTACTTGTAATGGCTTTATTTATATCTCCATTAGCTATGTGACCAATTTCATGCGCAAGAGTAAAACGATTTTTAGTCTTTTTATAATCAACATCATTATAATATATTTCAAAACTTGTGTGACCATTATCATATTTACTCATAACTGTCATTCCAAATGGCGCTTTTTTGCATAGATTTATATATTCATAAAAACTCAATTCCGAATATGGTTTTACGATAATACCCATTTTCTTTATAAGATTATTTATATTTAATGGAAAACTATATTCTTGGTAGTCCATAAGAACGTTTAGAGAAAGTTCAACCATTTTATCATACTCTTTACTATACAAATTACTTATCATCATACCTACCATATAACATGTTGATAATATCCATTTTATCTTTATCGGTCATTATATTTCTATTCCTAGCAACGATATCTCTTATTTCTAACTTATAATTATCATTCTTTTTCTCATCCGTTTCTCCTATCAAATATGACTCACTAACATCCAATGCTTTCGCAATTTTTGTGATAATATCCAACCTCGGTTCTGAATCACCACGAAGATATCTACAAATAGACGCTTCTGCAATATTAGACAATTGTGATAATTGCTTTTGAGTTATTTTCTTTTCATCTAAAATACTTTTAACTCGTTTTGTAAATATTGACATAATTACCTCCAATATATTGTTATGTATTTATTATATAATTCCATTTTTGAAATATCAAGCATTTTATATACGAAATTTTTATATTTTTTTTTTACATTCTAAATCTACTTTAAGTTTTTACTACTAAATTGTTACAATTTTTCACGTAAAATAGATAAGCTAAATTTCCATTTAACTTACCTATTTTGCTTTTAAAATTGTTATATTATCTGAATCGAATAAACAAAATTTTGTACCGTTTGCAGCGTTATATTTAGATATAGATTCACTCTATACTTCAACAACGCTAGTAAACTTACAATATTTATTTTCCATAACTATCTTTTAATCCAGTTATTTGGTTAAACTCATACTTTCCGTTTTCACCATAAGTTTTAACTGCACTATAGTAACCAATTCTCATGAATTGAAATCTATCATAAGGCTTACAATCTTTAAGTACAGCCTCACCTTTTGCATTGTTATATACAACATGACTATTTGGAGTTAATCTTGTATCAAAATCGCCCTCTCCATCAAGTAATAAATAATCATAATCATGAAGTGTTAAATCTATGCAATCTTCAGCATTAACCCATTGAATAACGCCTTTGCACTTTAAATTACAATTTTCTTGGCCTTGTCTTGTTTGAGGAATATAGTTACATACAACCTCTATAACATTTCCATTCTCATCACACTTATGTGAAACATACTCAACAATGTAAGAACCTTTAAGTCTTACTGTACCACCTGGAACTAATCTTTTATATTTTGGAGGTGGAACAACTGCAAAGTCGCTTCTATCCATATATAGATTCTTTGAGAATGTAACCTTATGAGTCTTTTTAGATTCATCATTAGGATTATTCTCTAAATCATAAACCTCATTTTCAGCATTAGCTATAGTTAATTTAATAGGATCCTTTACAACCATTACACGATCGGCTTCCATATTTAGATTATCTCTAACAAAGTGCTCTAAAAGAGCAACATCTACTTCACTGTTTGCTTTAGAAACTCCTATCTCTTCACAGAATTTTCTAATAGCTTTTGGTGGATATCCTCTTTCTCTCATACCAGAAAGCGTAGGCATTCTAGGATCTGACCAACCATCAACCTTTCCTTGGTCTACAAGTTTCTTTAAATATCTTTTTGACATAATTGTTCTTTTCATGCCAAGTCTTGCAAATTCAATTTGTCTTGGATAACCTGTTGTATAACCACAATTTATTTTTACCCAATCGTAAAGTGGTCTATGGTCTTCAAACTCAAGAGTACAAATACTATGAGTTACTCCCTCTATAGCATCCTCAAGAGGATGAGCAAAATCGTACATTGGATAAATGCACCACTTATCTCCAGTTCTTTCATGAGTAGCTCTTAAAATTCTATAAATAACTGGATCTCTCATGTTCATATTACGAGAAGCCATATCTATTTTTGCTCTTAAAACTTTTTCACCATCTGCATATTTGCCTTCTTTCATTTCTTCAAAAAGTTTTAAGTTTTCCTCAATAGATCTATTTCTCCAAGGGCTTTCTTGTCCTGGATGATTTAAATCTCCTCTTGTATTTTTAATTTCCTCAGCAGAATAATCACAAACATAAGCAAGTCCTTTCTTTATTAAACCTACTGCATGTTCATACATTTGATCAAAATAATCTGAAGCATATAATTCTTGATCCCACTCAAAACCTAACCATTTAATATCTTCTTTAATGGAATTAACATACTCAATATCTTCCTTGCTTGGGTTAGTGTCATCATATCTTAGATTACACTTTCCATGATATTTTTCCTTAATACCAAAGTTAATACATAAAGACTTTGCGTGTCCTATATGTAAATAACCATTTGGTTCAGGTGGGAAACGAGTAATTATCTCGTTTGTCTTACCTTGTGCTAAATCATCGTTAATTATTTCCTCTATAAAATTAACTGACTTTACTTCTTCTTCCATCTTAATATAATCCTCTTATTTTTAAAGTTTTATCATCTATTGACATTCCAAGTGCAGCAGGATTTTTACTTAATCCTGGCATTAATAATATATTTCCACAAATAGGAACTATAAATCCAGCTCCACCTCTAATTTCTACATCTTTAACAGTTAATGTAAAATTAGTTGGACGACCTAATTTTTTAGCATCATCAGAAAAAGAGTATTGTGTCTTTGCGATACATATAGGTAAATTACTCTTACCTATTTTATTAATTTTCTCTATCGCAATTTTTGCTTTTTCTTCAAATACGACATCCTTTGCTCCATATATTTTTGTAGCAATTGCTTTTATCTTATTTTCTATTGAATCATTTAAATCATATGTAAAGTTTAATGTGCTTGGTTTTTGTATAGCTTTAAGTACAGCATTTGCAAGTTCAATTGAACCCTTGCCACCTTTTTCCCAACATTCACATAATGCTACTTCACAATTATTCTTAATACATTCATTTTTTATAAACTCTAACTCTTCGTCTGTATCTGTTATAAACTTATTTATTGCAACGACAACATTTACGCCAAATTTATTCTTTAAATTATCTATATGTCCTAAAAGGTTACAAATACCTTTTTCTAGTGCAGGCATGTTTACTTCTTTAACATTTTCTTTAGCAACGCCGCCATTGTACTTTATAGCTCTAACGGTTGCAACCAAAACAACAGCACTAGGCTTTAGTGATGCTACTCTACATTTTATATCTAAGAATTTCTCTGCTCCTAAATCTGCTCCAAATCCTGCTTCTGTTACAACATAATCTGCAAGTGTTAGAGCTGTTTTTGTAGCAATAATTGTATTACATCCATGAGCTATATTTGCAAAAGGGCCACCATGAATAATTGCTGGTGTTCCTTCAAGAGTTTGAACAAGATTTGGCTTTATTGCATCCTTTAGTATGATAGCACATGCATCTTGGCAACCTAAATCTTTAACTGTTACAGGCTCCCCACTTGTATTATATGCAACAATAATATTTGAAAGTCTTTGTTTTAAATCTGCCATATCTTGTGCTAAACAAAGTATAGCCATCGTCTCTGAAGCTGTAGAGATATTAAATCCATCTTTTCTCTCTACGCCATTATTTTCTCCGCCTTGAGCAACTGTTATACATCTTAATGCTCTATCGTTCATATCCATACATCTTTTCCAAACAATATTGTTTATATCAATATTAAGTTCATTTCCTTGATGTATATGGTTATCTAAGATTGCTGAAATTAAATTGTTTGCTGTAGTTACTGCGTGTATATCTCCAGTGAAATGCAAGTTTATATCTTCCATAGGAACAACTTGAGCCATACCCCCACCAGTAGCGCCTCCCTTTATTCCAAATACTGGGCCTAAAGATGGTTCACGAAGTGCTAAACATACTTTTTTATTTAGTAAAGATAATCCATCGGCAAGACCTATGGATGTAGTAGTCTTTCCCTCTCCAAGTGGAGTTGGATTAATTGCTGTAACTAATATAAGTTTGGAATCTTTCTTTGGCGATGGTTTAACAGATATCTTAGCTTTATATTTTCCATATAATTCTATATCATCATCTTTTAAACCTAACTTTGCAGCAATATCTACAATATTCTTCTTTTCAATACCTTCTGCAATTTCAATATCACTTTTCATTAAATACCTCGCCAAAACTATAATATAATTATTTTATATAATATTTATATAATAAGCAAGAGTTGAAATTATTTTTCTTTGTAGTAAAGCATACAATGGCAATATCCTTCAAAGTTTGGATCTGCTATTTGTTCACGAAATTCTTTGCACATACACTTTGTATCCTCATTTTTCTCTACTCTACATGGACAGTATCCACCCCTTGCTTTTAAGCCTTCTTGAATTTCTTTTACTATAACTTTATTTTCATTGAATCGAACTTTCATATTTACCTCTATTTATATTATCTATTTAAATCGATAAATTTTCAATAAATTGTTAATTTTGACAAAAATTGTAAGAAAATAGACAAATGTCGCATATTGACATTATTTATATATAAGTACATAATATTAATATAAGTGCTTAGGCGCTAAAAATTAATAAAATTAATGGGGAATTTTATGGGTTCGTTTGGTTTAAATACCAAAAGGATAACAACTTTAGGCATACTTACAGCTTTAAGTTTAGTTACTTTTATGTTAGAAAACTTATTGCCTCCTTTGTTTTTACCAGGAGCAAAGATAGGTCTTTCTAATGTATTTTCTTTAATTACATTATTTATGTATACCCCAGTTGATGCAATAATCTTAGTTGTTATAAGAACTACACTTTCATGTTTAATAGTAGGTAATGTTTCTTCTCTTATCTACTCATTAACTGCTGGAATTGTAAGTATTATAGTATCTAGTATATTTGTGAAATTTTTACACCCAAAAATTTCTGTGCTTGCTATTAGTATAGTAAGTGCAGTTATACATAACATTGTTCAAGTACTTGTATTTTGCTTAGTAGTAAGTAGTAGTCTTATGATTTCATACCTTCCTTACTTGGCATTAATTGGGGTACTTAGTGGTGCTATCGTTGGAACTTTAGTATATCTTGTTATTCATAAAGTTCCAATTACGTATTATGAAAAATTGTTAATAAACTATAAAGTACAAAATAAAGAGGAGACTATATGTTAAAGAAAGCTAAGTTGTTTTTTAAAGGTGCTCATGTACCAGACAATAAAGCATTATCTAAAGACATTCCTATAGAAGAAATGCCAGCCCCTCCTATTGTTGCCATATCACTTGGTCAACATATTGGAAAGCCTGCAGAAGCTATAGTAAATATTGGTGATAGTGTTTTACAAGGACAATTAATAGGAAAAGCTACAGGCTTTGTCAGTGCTAACATCTATTCAAGTGTTAGCGGTAAGGTTATTGGAATTGAAAAAAGACCAAATATAAATGGCGTTTTCATGGATCATATTATAATTGAAAATGATAATTTATATAACAATATGGTTTTAGAACCACTTGCAGATAGAGAACCTGAAACTATTAAAAATAGAATCGCAGAGGCCGGCATCGTCGGAATGGGCGGCGCAGGATTCCCTACTGTTGTTAAGTTATCTCCACAAACTAAAGTTGATACCTTAATTATAAATGGTGCTGAATGTGAACCTTATCTTACATGTGACTATAGAGTTATGATAGAAAGATACGATGATGTACTAGTTGGAATTAGACTTCTTGCAAAAGCTCTTTCTGTTACAAATATAATGATTGGTATTGAAAAGAACAAACCAGACCTAATTGAAAAGTGTGCAAAGGAGCAAGATATTACTGTTGTTCCACTTAGAAAAGCATATCCTATGGGTTCTGAAAAACATTTAATTTATTGTTGTACAGGAAGAAAAGTACCTTGTGGCAAGTTACCAGCAGACGCAGGATGCGTTGTTCAAAACATTGCAACTGCTCTTGCAACATACGAGGCTGTTGAGAAAAACAAGCCACTTTATGAAAGATATATGACCTGCTCTGGAAAATCTTTATATCAACCAAGAAATCTTTTAGTAAAAATTGGTACTAGATATGATGATATTTTAAACTTCTGCAGAGGATTTAAGAGAAATACAACAATGCTTGTTGCTGGTGGACCTATGATGGGACCTGCAATGCTATCTACAGATATTTATACAACAAAGACTTCATCAGGCTTCTTAGCCTTAAATGAAACAGAGATTCACTACAAAAATCCTACACCTTGTATAAATTGTGGAAGATGTGCTTCAGTTTGTCCTATGAACTTGCTTCCAATGCAAATTGATTTCTTTACTCTTGCAAAAGATTATGAAAGCGCTGAAAAAATTGGGGGTGTTATGAATTGTATCTCTTGTGGTTCATGTGCATATGTATGCCCAGCTAAAAGAGAACTTGTTCAAAGCATAGCCCTTGCTAAATCTAAAATTATGGAAAATAGAAAAAAAGCACAAAATGGAGGTAATAAATAATGGAAAGAGTTGTAATTAATAGTACCCCACATTTAAGATCTCCTAGAACTACTAAAAACATAATGATTGATGTTGTTATAGCATTACTTCCAGCTTGTATTATGGGATGTATTTTCTTTGGCTGGAATGCGCTTATAACTATAATTTCATCAAGTGTTGCAGCAGTTGCTACTGAAGTTGTTTGGAAGCTTTGCCAAAAGAAAAACTTCAAACAAATTTTATCTGAGTTTGATTTTACATCACTAATTACAGGATTACTTATTGCGATGTGTATGCCAGGAAACTTAGCAATGAAATATGCCTATATTCCAGCACTTTCTGCAATATTTGCTATTGCAGTTGTAAAAATGCTATTTGGTGGAACAGGAAAAAATATTGTTAACCCTGCTATTGTTGGTAGAATATTTGCTTTTATGAGTTTTACAACTATTATGGCAGACTACTCTACAACGCTTACAAATGGAGCAATTGTAACTGGAGCTACAACCCTAACTAAAATGTTAGAAACAGGCTCTTCTACAACCACTCTTTCGCTTCTTGATATGTTCCTTGGAATAAACATGGGAGGCTGCTTAGGTGAAACATGTAAACTTGCACTTTTAGTTGGAGGCATTTACTTAGTTGTAAGAAGAGTTATAGATATTCGCTGGCCACTAATATATATTGTTACAACAGGTTTATTTAGTTGTGTATTATATGGCTCAATGAAGATGTTTATGCCAAGTATACTTACAGGCGGTTTATTCTTAGGTGCAATATTTATGGCAACTGACTATGTATCCTCACCAAATAATAAATGGGCATGCTACGCTTATTATTTCTGCTTAGGACTACTTACAGCTGGACTTAGAAAAGCAACACAAATGGAAGTAGTAAGTTTTGCAATTTTAATTATGAACTTACTTGTTCCTATATTTAACAAGGTTCTTCATCCAAGACCATTTGGTTCTACTCCTATTCATGTAGAGATTAAAAACTGGTTTATTAAAACCTTTTCAAAAAAGCAAAAGGAGGAAAAATAAATGACTACTAAACAATTTTTCCAAAGTAAAGCTTTTAGATGTATTGCAGTACTTTTATGTATAGCTCTTATCTCAGGCGGACTTCTTGCTATTCTAAATGATGTATGGGAAGTAAGTGATGAAGAAATTATAAATAGAGCTATAAAAGAATTATGTGGCGATGAAGTTAAATTAAGTGAAACAATAAAGATTGATGAATCTTATACCGCTCCAAGTGGTTCAATTGATGCAGCTTATAAACTTTCTAATAACTCTTATTTAATTCAATCAACTGGCAACGATGGATTCCACTCTGGAACAGTTTCTGTATATGTTCTTGCAAACAGCGAAGGTGTTGTACAAAAAGTTTCAATTGCAGACTACGCTTCATCTCAAACCCTTATGAGTAAGTTTACAGATGCCGTTCTTGCAAAATTTGAAGGTTTGTCTAGCACATACACAGGAGGAACAATAGCCTCTGGCGCAACATACTCGTCAAAAGCTGTTCAAAATGGCGTAAACAATGCTATTGATTATCTTAATAAGGTTCTTTTAAAGGAGGTGGCATAATATGACAGGTCAAAAATTTAAAGAAATTGCTAAAAATGGCGTACTTGTTAACAATCCAACATTTAGATTAGTACTTGGTACTTGTCCTACACTAGCCATTTCATCATCAGCATTTAACTCACTTGGTATGGGACTTGCGGTAACATTTATTTTAATATGTTCAAACGCAATTATCTCAGCATTAAGAAAAGTTATACCTAACGAGGTTAGAATTCCAGCATTTATCTTAATAATTGCAACATTCGTTACAATTGTTAGAATGTTCTTGTATAAGTATATTCCTGATCTATATAGTGCACTTGGTGTTTTCTTACCTTTAATTGTTGTTAACTGTATTATCTTAGGAAGAGCAGAAAGTTTTGCTAGTAAAAACCCTGTATTAGACTCTGCAGCAGACGGATTATTCACGGGACTAGGATTTACACTAGCAATAACTTTAATGGGCATTATTCGTGAAGTTTTGGGCGCTGGACAATTGTTTGGCGTTACTCTTTGGGACTTCTCTATTGGATTCTTCTCAAATACAGCAGGAGCATTTTTAGTATATGGTATGCTTATAGCTGGATTTAATGCACTATATGATAATTTTGAAAACAATAGAAAAAAGAAAAATTATGTTGAAATGATGCAACAATACAATAAAATTGAAGATACTTCAGCAAAAGCTGAAACAAAGGAGGCGTAATTATGGGAAATGTAATGATTATTATAATAGCAGCAGCATTTATTAATAACGCCATATTGGTTCAAAGCTATGGTATTTGTCCATTCTTAGGATTATCTAAGAGCATGAAGAGTGCTTTTGGTATGGGAATTGCGGTAACAGTAGTAATGGCTATTACATGCTTAGTTACTTTCCCTATATATAACTATGTACTAATACCACTTGAAATTGAATATCTTGAAATTATAGTATTTATATTTGTAATTGCAGCGCTTGTTCAAATGATAGAAAAAGTAATTAAGAAGTTTATGCCACCACTTTATAATTCAATGGGTATATATCTTCCATTAATTACAACAAACTGTGCAGTACTTGGTGTTGCTGAGACAGTTATGGATGTACCTACTATAATGGCTGATTTAGGTGTATCTACTTTCAATGTTGGTTCGGCTGTTTTATATGGTGTCTTTTTAGGTATAGGATTCACTATTGCAATATGCATAATGAGTGGTCTTAGAGAAAAAGTAGATAAACTTGAAATGTCTAAATATCTAAAGGGCTTCCCTATCACTATGGCAACAGCTTCATTTATGGCAATGGCATTTTATGTATTTGCCTTAGTTATATAGGAGGTATTTTTATGATAATGTTATTAAATGCCAGTGTTCAATGGAATAAAGTAGGTTTAGTTTTAGGACTAATTGCAGGACTAGCGGTAGTTTTAACTGTAGCAATTCTTATTGTTACAAAAGTATGTAAAATAAAAGAAGATGAAACACTTCTTAAGGTTATAGAGAATCTAGCAGGCGCAAATTGTGGTGGTTGTGGCTACTCTGGTTGTGAAGGCTTTGCAAAAGGCTTATGCTCTGGAAAAGCATGTTTAAATGATTGTAAATCCACATCTATAGAAAACAAAAAAATTATAGCTGAGCTTACTGGAGTAGAATTCGTTGCAGAATCTCCAACTGTTGCTGTTGTTAGATGTAATGGTGGAGATGCTGCTGTAAATAAGTTCTGCTATTCAGGAAACGACGATTGTCATATGGAGATGTTATACCATAAAGGATCTAAAGTTTGCACTACAGCTTGTTTAGGCCATGGCTCGTGTGAAAAAGTATGCCAACAAAACGCAATAACTGTTGTAAATCATGTAGCACATGTAAATCCTGCACTTTGTACATCTTGTGGTTCTTGTATTAATACTTGTCCAAAACTTTGTATTGAAAGAATTCCAAATACAGCACCAGTTTATGTTGCTTGTAATACAAAATGTAGAGGAAAAGAAACTATTGCTCAATGTGCTAATGGCTGTATAGCTTGTGGACTTTGTGCTAAGTTCTGTCCTCAAAAGGCTATAACCATGGTAGACAACCTTCCAGTTATAGATTATACAAAATGTACAGGTTGTAAAACTTGTGTCTTAAAATGCCCTAAAAAGGTTATTAAAGAACATACAATGTAATAAATTATTTAAGCAAAACAAAAACATAGCTTCGATAAAAATTGAAGCTATGTTTTTTTATATTATCTTTTGTTTATGTAATTTGATTTTGCATTATAAGAGGCAGTACCTTATATAGATATAGTATTGCCTTCTTTTGCAATTACTTCTAGCCTTACTATAAGGGCATACACGCTTTGTTTAATCTTAAGTTGAATATTTGCCAAACCAATATATAAAAGTGGCCTTATTTTAATTATTTGCTTTCTTGATATTGCTTGATTTAATTATTTTATATTATTCTTAATTACCATTAACACATAATTTATTACATGAAAATTTTATATAAAAAAACACCTCCAAGGTTTTTAATCTTTCCTTGGAGGCATAAAATTCTATAAGATTATATTTAATGTGGTATTAACTATATAATCCGCTGTAAGTGCTATAACCAACAACAATTATATAAGTGTTGCCTAATTCAAAATTAAAATTATCTAACTCATCTTTAGTGTAATCCACACCATTTATAGTATATTTACTACTACCATTATAGATATTGTTGGCAACTATTGTTTTACAATCATCAACACTATCTAAATCATAAACTTGAGACCATCTATCAAGAGAATCTTTCTTTATTAATTCTGGATAAAAATCTGGATATTTATAATCAATATGATCAGTAAACACTAAATATATTTGTGAAGCTGATGGCGTTTTTATCTTTCCATACAAATTAAGAGCATCTCCACCTTTTACTTTTTCATTAGTATAAAGTGTTGTGTAATCTTTATCTAAGTACCAATCTACACTTCGAGAATAAATTAGGGAATCAAGAGGCTCTCCAACTTCAGCCATCTGTGAATTACAATAATCATTTATATAATAATTAACAGAACCCATCAAAGCAGTCTTGGTTGTTGGAATTGTTAAACTTGTTTTTAATTGATTAAAAGTATCCGTATCCAATTTATACTCAACAGTTGTAGTTGTTTCTGATTCAACTTTTGTTGTTGCATTGTTATCTACTTCTTTGCCATCGATTGTTCGCTTTTCTTCAACTTTTACAACCTTACCATCTTTAACAAAATATTTTATCTCAGTTGTGTCATTTACAATTGCAGATGCATCATTTTCTACAAGAGTATATTTTACTAAAAGAACTATTGCGCCATTCTCTTCTGAAATTTCAACACTTGAACTTACTAGCAAACTACCCTGGCTGACCCTTGTTATGAAGGCAGTTAACTTGTTCGTTGCATTTTTAAACGAATCTGAACTTGCAACCCAAATTCCCTCACACTTTACGGATTGTAATTGACTTAAACATGGTTTTTCTGCTATTTTACAAGAATATTCATCTGCTGCATAGTATGCATCTTTTCCATCCGAAAACTCTTTATATTGTTCACCATCTTTAATTATTGCATTATACTTAACGGTAGAAGCACTTCCAGTTTCTTGAGAGTCTGCATTATATCTCTTGTCATTCCAATTATATTTATATATGTATTGTCCATCATCAAGAAGTACTTCGTTTATTTCTTCTGTAGAAACACGAGTTTTAACACCACTATCTAAAGTTGTAGAATCTAACTTTGAAACTATAGAATATGCTCCATCATATTTTGCAGTTGCATTCATTCCTTCTTTCCAAGTAGTAAATAATTGCTCTTCTTTTTGACTTACGGCAGCACTATTATTTGAACCTGCGCCATTAATTGTATTACCATTTAATGTACCATTACTTACTTTATTATACCTAACACTTACAACAGATAGAGAAACAATAAGTATAACTAAAATTACAGCTAATGTTGCATAACCTATAATAACAAGATTTTTTATACCTAGTTTCTTTTCTAATTTTTCCCAAGTGCCTTTAAACCAAGCACCTACTTTTTTAAACCAGTCAACTACCTTATTTGTAGGCTTATTTGGGTAAACTTCTCCACTTGAATCAGTATTATCTACCTTATTAGTAGTATCCTCTACATCTACCTTTTCATCTTTTATAACTTCATTATTATTTTTTTCTTGATCTTCCATAAAAAGACCTCCTTTATTTCTTGTTTTAAATAATTCTACCTATAAATATTATTATTAATATAGTTCATTTACATATTCACAATAATTAATATAGTAGATTCCATTTGATTCAAAAGTAAAATTACTTAAATCTCCTATTGTATATTCTGTTCCATTTATAACTGCCTTCTCGTCATGGCTCTTACCATCCAAAAAATATGTCTCAAACTTAGTTTTAGCATCTTCCGCACTTGTAAACTCTATTACTGATGTCTTTATTGTATCTTCTTCTCTAAGACCTTCTGGATAATAGTCAGGGTAAACATTAGATGTAGTTATAGTAATTATTAATTTTGATGTAATTTCATCTTTTAGTTTTCCATATAAAGAAATGCCTTCACTTGTCATTTTCTCGTCATTGTAAAGTTTTGTACATTCTTTATCCAAATACCAATCAAAAGTATCCTTTTCTATTAAAGATACTGACGAGCCAATTCTTGTGTAATTATTAGTATTATATTCTCCACCATTTACATAGTACTCGACACAAATTTGATATCCACCTTGCACATCTCCTGTAGGGTTTTTTCCTTCACTAATTGTGTTAAACAATGTTTCATTTGATGTAAAATCTATATCTAAATTACATTCTCTTGCAGTAATAGTCTTTATACCTGAAAAATAGTCACTTGTACTTGTTTCAGTACATCTAAATTGATATAACTTGCCGTCTTTTACCGATAAAACCATCGTTGTGTCAGTGTATACATATTTTATATCTGATATTTCAACATAAGTATATGTTATAGTAGCAACTATAGAACCATCTTTCTCTTCAATTTTAAATTCAGAACTTGTTATAGGTTCTTGATATGATGTATATATAGCAGTATTTAATATAGATTTTGCTTTTTCAAAAGTGCTACAATTTGCAAGCCAAACAGAAGCATTATCATTAAATGTTATTAATCTTTTATATCTATATACACCTTCTGTTTTATGAAAGTTTTCATCTACTATATATGGATATAAAGAAGAATAACGTGGTTCACCATTAGAATCCGTTCCTTCATATGTATTATCGTAATAAAGATATTGCTCTCCGTCTTTTTTAATAATTTCATAAGACACATATGGTCCTGATGTACTTGTGCCTTTTGTTGTTACTGCTGTTTGCTCATTGACATACTGACCATCATCTAAAGTTACCTCTTTTTCTGTATCTGTCTCAGTTGATGTTACCTCTCCATCGGTAGTTACAGTAGTTTTATCACTATAGGTTAAAGAATATGCTCCCTCATACTTACTAGTAGTTAGATATCCTTCTTTCCATGTATTAAATAAGGATTCTTCTACATTACTTACTGAAGAACCACCATTAACTGTACCACCATTTAATGCGGAATTACTTACTTTATTATATTTAACGCTTACAACAGATAGCGAAATAATAAATATAATAATTATTACAGCAAGTACTGCATAACCGATGGTAATAAGATTCTTTATACCTAGTTTTTCTTTTAACATTTCCCAAACATTTTTAAACCAAGCACCTACTTTTTTAAACCAAGCAGCTACTTTATTTGTTGGTTTTTGTTCGGTTTCTTTTTCATTTGAAATGTTTTCTTTATCATTCATTTCTTGATCTTCCATAATAAAGACCTCCTTTTTTTGTATTTATTTTACTCTTTTTGTTTTTATATGTAAAATCTTAACTACCCAATTACTATATTATCTTCTATATTTGAGCTTCCTAAAGGCTTAATTATTAAACTATGTGGAACACAAATTATAGTATCAGATATTTTTTTTATAGACATTGAAGTACAATCTTTTGATGTACTACATGAAGCATCTAAAACAACAACACATTTATCTTGTGTATTTACTTGTATTTTGTTAAAATCTGTCTTTTTATCATCTAAATAAAATAATATTATATATCCGTTTTCACATTCATTAATTTCTATAAATTCACTATTATAGTCAAAAAAATCTTTTTGAAAATCATAAGTTAATATTTTGTTGTTTTTATATGACATTTCAAATCCTTCTATTTTGGAATCATCTTTTGATATAAAAACTACTAAAAATAAAACCACTATTAAAACAAGCAATATGGCATAAACTAAAATATCCCACTTTTTAAAAATTTTATTCTCTTTTTCTTGCTTTATATTATTTATGCTCATTAAAAATTCTTATATATACAAGTTTCATTATCGCTATTTAAATATACAAAACTTGCCTTTAATCCTTTTTCCTCTATAAATTCTTTAGCTCTATCTACTCCCATAACAATTATTGCAGTTGCATAGGCATCAGTTTTCGCACCAAGATATTCATTGTTATCATAATCATAAATAACTGTTGCTGACATTATATTCGTATCTATTGGCATTCCTTTTTTAGTATCTATTATATGACAATATCTTTTTCCATCAATTTCATAATATAATTCATAGTCACCTGATGTTGAAACTACTGCGTTTGAAAGTGATGTTGTTAAATAAGTGTTTTCAGTATCTCTTGGATCTTTTATTTGTATATTCCATTTTCCACCTTTATCATCCTTCTTTAAAATTCCAATTGACGATGTACTTAATGCAATATAGCCACAATCTATATTATATTCATAACTCTTTTTTGACAAAAGACCAGCTAAATACCCCTTTAAAAATCCTCCAAAATCTATTTGCATGTAATATGTTTCGCCCTTTATTTCTACAAAATTTCCTGGCTTATAAACATAATATTTACCATTTTCCTCTTTTGTTTTTACGCTTTCAAAATTATTAACAGATATAAATCCATTAATATATTCCTTATCTGGTAATTCCTCTTTTGGATTATCTCTATCATATGGCTTAGTTTTTACATAATTACTTGAAAATCTATCAGTAAACCCCCATAAATCAGACATTAGAAAAACAGCCGGGTTGTATGCACCCTCTGTATCATTATATAAAGATATTGCTAAATTAAATACTTTATACTCATTTTGCGTTATCTCAAGCCACTCATTACCTTTAGATTGATTAAATTTATAAACTATGCTATTTTCCTTATAAACGGAAAAATTCTCATCATAATACTCTAAAATACTTTCAGCATCACTTTGAAAGGTTTCTATATTATCTCCTGTTTTAGATAAAGACACTATATTTATAACTGTACCTAAATAATCTAAATATGTTTTATTGTAGGATTTTAAATTTGAGCATCCTGTTAACGATAGCAACATTATTAAAACTATGGAAAATATTAATAGTTTATTTTTATTCATAAGGAAATAATACCACAAAAATAGGCAAAAAAAAAGCACGACCTAAGTCGCACCCACAAATAAGTTATACCCTAAAATAGAAAGCAATAAAAATGAGGAAAAATTCAAAGGATATTTAT
>CAYZGK010000016.1:0-38372 GCA_964478025.1 uncultured Christensenella sp. | reverse complement strand
ATTTTCTTTCATTTTTTATCTCCTAAAATCTTTTATTAAGAGTTTTATCTCTCTACAATAATTCTAGAAAATAATGAAAAAAATTATGTCACCTTAAAAGTGACATTTATAAAAAAATCTTATCTAAAAAATTGTACATATTATAAAAATTTTCTAAAACCAAAGTTTTATAGTATTTATCGGCACTTTCACCTTATCGTTTTATATCTATCGGACATATTTGTGATGTTTTGCTGGACACATTTGTGGTATTTTGCTGGACACATTTGTGATAGAGTGATTAATAATTGCCTAATAAGTCATATTTTTTATCATCTAAATACTCATCAATTGTTGGAATAGAATAAACTTTTTTTTCAACAAAGTACTTAATAATTACATCTCTTTCTATAGAATTAGACAAAGTATAGCCTGCCTTTTCTAATAAATCTAAAGATTCATCTAAGTTTAATTCTAATGCTATGCAAAAACAAATAGCCGTATCTTTTTCTGGATGATAATTTTTATTTGATCTAATTTTTGAAAAAGTTTGTCTTGACACCCCTGCTTTTGTATAAATATCTGAATCTTTTTTTATTGTTCCTTCATTTATTTTTTTATCTATTATGAGAAAAAGTTCTTCTTGCCAAGTTGTTGTATTTATATTAGGAGTAAAATCTTTCGTAATAAAGCACTGAATAGTGGAAACATTATTTAAAGTAAACATCATGGATTTTTCAAAAGAATCTGATTCTTTTCTTTTTTGTATTCCACATCTTTTTAATTTTACATGATCCTTTGGAATATAATTCTCTTCAATATATTTTTCTAATTCTTTTTTTAGATTTTCATTTAAACTCATATTTATTTCTTTTCACCTAAAATTTGCTCTACCTTTGAATAAGCTTCATCATATTTTTGTTGTTCTAATTTTACTAATTCCTTATTTTTCTCAAATAATTCTTCAATATCATCATCCATAACAACTCTACCATTTAAAACTTTAATATTAAAATTCTTAATTGCCTTTAATGTTAAAACTTCCTTCCATACAAATTCAGCTTTTGATTTCTTTATAATTTTCTCTCCATTTAATTCATATGAAAAGGTAACGTTATAATAGTTTTCTTTACCAGCTGATGTATGTGTTTCATGAGATATATAAGTAGCAACCTTAACTTCCCCTTCTTTTTTAACTTTTAGTTTTTGCACTTGTTCTATAGCAACAAATATAGTTGTAATCATCGCTAAAACTCCAACAAATGCAATTGCTCCATTTATTACATATGCAGCCGTTGATGATTCTAATACTTTAAAGTAATACAATAAAAATAGGCCACCTCCTACCGAAAGTCCTATAACTCCAGCAAGAAATGGTCTTAATATTGCTTTTTTTGTATTTTCTAACTTCATTTATTTTAATAAATTATACGACCACAATGTGGACATACTGCATATCCCTCAGCAGCAACCTTTTTAAATGGCTCTGGTCCTACCTCCTGACCGCATATTGAACATGACCTAACATTTAATTTTGAAATACAAGGCAAATTACCTACAATACCATTTGCTTTTTTAAATAAAGCTTTTTCTTCATCGTTTAACGAATTTTCTATTTCTGTAATATTCTTTTGAATTTCATCAAATAATTTTTTGTATTTATTAGCAATATCTTCTGCACCTTGTCTTAGTTCATTTCTTTTGTCTGTAATTTTTTGATAATCATTTTGAAGTAGACTAACCAATTTTTTATAAGTATCTTGAACTTGTGCTACTAAATCTGAAATTTCCTTACTATAATTATCAATAGCATTAGATTCTTTTTGTAATTTATCTAAATTATATTTTAAATTTTCTACAGGTTGATCTTGTATTTTCATTTGTAATGCAAAATCTAGGTCCTTAGAAAATTCTTCATACTCATCGCTTTTATTGTTTATAAGAGATGTCAACTCAGTTATTTTTTTAATTTTTTCATCTATCTCACTCTTTATATCATCTCTTTGTTTTTTTACTTTCATATAAGTTACTACAACTTCATTTTTGTTGTATTCGTTCATCATTTTTTTCTTATCTATAAGAGCTTTTTGATAGTCTACTAATTTTTTTATGTCAATACTCATATTTTCCTCCTATCTTAATTATTATAAGGATTTATATCTTTTTTACTTTTTATTATTTTTATTTTTTGATCTTTTAATAAATCATAAAATATATCTATTGCAATTATCTCACTATTATAATGACCTACTTCAATTAGACATATATTATAATATTGCATTTTTAGGGCAATTGACAACTTATTTTCTCCGCCGATTAATACTTCAACGTCATTTGTCTTTAATAATTCTACTAAATCGTCATCTCTAGCTCCTGCCCCACAAGACACACAAACCTTTTTTAAAACTCTACTTTTATCTCCTAAAGTTCTTATATTGTTATCTTTTAATATTGCAGATATTTCTTTCTCTTTTTCAAATAAAGTTGCTACATTATTAAATGTTCCTATTCTATAACAATCTCCATTTTCTATAGGATAAGTAACGTTAATATTTAAAAGATTTGCTAGCCTATCATTAATTCCACCTTTACATGAATCTAAATTAGTATGAGCACTATATAAACATATTTTGTTTTTATGTGCCTTATTTACTATATCTCTAGTAAAATCGTCTTTAATTTCTCCAAAAATTGCAGGATGATGAGAAATAATCATTTCACAATTATTCTCTATAGCCTCACAAAGCGTATCCATTGTTACATTTTCACAAAGTAACACTGAATTTACCTCCTGATTTTTATCTCCAACATTTAATCCTGGAGTATCAAAATCTGCAGCTAAATATAAAGGCGCAAACTTTTCTATTATTTTTGTTATACTACTTACTTTCATCTATTTCTTTTTTTATTATGCCTAAATATTCTGTATATTTTTTATTGGATTTTTCATCCAATTTTTCCTTCAATAACTTTTCATATTTACAAGATAAATAATTCAAGTACTCTATATAATCTGCATTATTTTTATTATCCTGCCCTAGTAAAAGTTCTTTTTCTTTATAAACACTTTTTTCATCAACATTTGCAACAATTATGCTATAAAAAATTTTATCTTCTTTTACTATATAATCTTTGCTTATTTTAAAGTTATTAGATACTAAAAACTCTCTTAATTCTATAGTATTTGAATGTGGACATAAAATTATCTTTTTTATACCTTTTGGTTTTCTTTTTAGAATGTCTATAATTTCCATTCCGCCCATACCAGCAATTAAAACAGTATCTGCTTCGTTATCTTTTATAACATCTAGTCCATTTCCACATTTAAACTCTATATTTTCAATGTTATATTTTTTAGATAATTCTATTGCCTTATTTAAAGACTTTTGAGAAATATCTGTAGCAATAACTCTACTTACTTTTTTATCAATTAATGCTTGTACAGAAATTTTCCCATGATCACAACCTACATCAACAAGAGTTTTTCCATCTATTTCGTTATATACAGCTTTTAATCTAGGCTTATTAACTAACATTTATAAATCACTTAATCCAACAGGGCCACTAGTATCTGCTTCGTTTTTCATTTTAAGCAAGGCATTTTCTTTTATTTGCTGCACTTGTGACGCTGAAATTGACATTTCTTTTGCTAGATTTTCTAGGGTTTTAACTTCCTTTCCATTAAGACCAAATAAGGACTCAATTACCATCTTTTCTTGTTTATTTAAGCATGATAGCAATTCTACAACTTTATCTTGATCAGTTAAACTTTCTTCTTTTTTATCTGCCTTATTAACTTCATTTCCGCCAAGACTTATAATTTCTTTAGAAATTTCTTGTATTTTTCTAATAGTATCTACATCTAAATTTAGAGATTTTGCAACCTCTTCAATTTCTGGCTCTCTTTGAAGTTCTTGAGTAAGTCTTTTGATTTCATCTTCAATTTGCTTATTTTGCTCCAAAAATTGAATGGGAAGCTCATCGTTTAACTCTAATTCTTTAAGTGCGTTTTCAATAGATAATCTTATACTCTCTTCAATAACTTCTTGAAATGATTTATCCAAAGATTGTTTATATTTATCTACACCCTCAATTAAGCCTAAATTGCCTTCTTGAATAACATCTAAAACTTCTAGACCTTTATTTAAATATTCTTTTGCAATTGTTACTACAAAAGAAAGATTGGATTCAATTAATTTTTTTCTAGCAGATAATTTACCTGCTTCTTTTTGAGCAATTAATTCATCCTCTGCATCTTGTGTTAAAATGCCGAAGCAAGATATCTCATTGAGATATCTTTTTAAAGCTTCGGTTTCTTTTAAATTTAAATTATTTGACATTTTTAACGATTACCATAATCTCCATCCATAAACTCTTTAAGCTTTTTAGCTCTATTTGGATGTCTTAATTTTCTTAAAGCCTTTGCTTCAATTTGTCTAATTCTTTCACGTGTAACGTTAAACTCTTTACCTACTTCTTCCAAAGTTTTTGGCTTACCATCATCAAGACCATATCTTTGTCTTATAACTTTTTGCTCTCTTGGTGCTAAAGTATCTAAAACTTCGTCAATAGCATTCTTTAACAAATTACTCTCAGCCATAGCTGTTGGAGCTGGAGTTTCTTTATCTTCAATAAAATCACCAAGTTTAGAATCCTCTTCCTCACCAATTGGTTTTTCAAGAGATACTGGTTCTTGATTTATTTGTTGTATTTCAATAATCTTCTCAACAGGCATTTTCATTCTATCTGCAATTTCTTGTGGAGTTGGATCTCTACCTAACTCTTGAACTAATTGACGTGCTACCTTTCCAGTTTTATTAATGGTTTCTACCATATGAACTGGAATACGAATTGTTCTAGCTTGATCTGCAATAGAACGAGCAATTGATTGCTTAATCCACCATGTTGCATATGTAGAGAATTTAAATCCCTTTGTATAATCAAACTTCTCAACAGCCTTCATAAGTCCAATACTACCTTCTTGAATTAAATCCAAGAATTGCATTCCTCTTCCTACATATTTTTTAGCAATTGATACAACTAATCTTAAATTTGCTTCTATTAATCTATCTTTAGCTCTTTTACCAATTTCTACTTCCTTTTCATAAATAGCCTTATCCTCAGGACTTAGCTCTTCACCACTGTCTAATTTTTCTTTAGCCTTTTCGCCTCTATCTAATTTAACAGCAAGATTAAGCTCCTCCTCTGGAGTTAAAAGTTTTACCTTACCAATTTCCTTTAAATAAGCCTTAACAGAGTCGTCAACTTGACTATCTGCGATACTTATAATAGCTTTTTGGATATCTTCCTCTTCTTCCTTATCTTCAGTAATTTTAATATCCTTAGCCTTTACACCTTCATAAATAATATCGTAATCTTCCATACCTAGACCATATTTTTCAAGGTTATTGGTAATTTCACTTACAGGTATTTCATGTGACTCTACTGCTTTTTTTGCAATATCTTCTACCATAGTTTTAATTTGTGTGTTTCTTAAAATGTCTTTTTCTTCCATTAGTTTTTTTTACCTCTTTTTTAAATTTTTCTTTTAAATAGTAATAATTGGTTTAATTGTTGTTGTAAGTTAAGTTTAATACTGTCATCTGTTTCATTATCTATTGCATTTGCTAATTCCTTTTGCTTAATTGCCAACCATTCAGTTAAAACTTTTCTTCTACAATCATTAAACATCTTCTTTGCAGCATCTTCTTTAACAGAACTTCCGATTGCTAAAATTGGTTCAACTTCAGAATTTTCATCTTTTAGTGATTTTAAATCATCAATTGTCAACTCACCTTGACTTGCTCTAAATATTGAATATAAATCCTTTGTCTCTTCACTTCTACAGCAATCCAAAAATTCATCCTCTACTTGTAGCCCCTCCACGCCACCAAAAGCTGCATATAATATAAACCTTAAACATTTTGTATAAGCATCGGAAAATTTTTCTTGCTGTTTTGGTACAATATTAATTTTTTTACCTTGCTTAAATTTATCCAATTGCTCATATAAAACCTGACTATCTATTGCAGTTAGTTTTTCTATTTTTCTAATAAAAGGATCTGCTTGAACTTTAGAAGTATCTGCAATAGCTTCTATTGCTTCAGTTGCAAACTTTCCTCTTTCTTCTACTGATTTTAAATCATATTTTTTTGCAACATTATTAATCTTATATTCATACATTGGAATGGCGTTTTTAATTAATTCTTTCATTTTCTCGCCACCAAATTTTCTAACATATGAATCTGGATCTTGATCCTCTGGCAATACTACAACATACACATCTAATCCTGCCTGTTTTAAAAGTTCAATTCCTCTTAATATTCCTGCTTGCCCAGCGCTATCGCCATCGTACATAAAGTAAACTTTATTTGCAAATCTTTTTATAAGTAATGCTTGCTCAGGCGTTAATGCTGTTCCGCAAGATGCTACTGCGTTTTGTATACCTGCTTGATATAAGGAAATTACATCCATATATCCCTCAACAAGAATAACAGTATTAATATTTCTTAAACTCTTTACTATATTTGCCGCAAATAATTCATTTGATTTATGGTAAATCAAAGATTCCATAGAGTTGTAATATTTCTTTTGTGTATGGTCAACATTTAGTACTACTCTTCCGCCAAAGGCTATAACTCTTCCTTGTGAATCTACAATTGGAACTATAAATCTTTCATGTTGTGGATCATAATACTCTGCACTTTTGCCACCTTTAAAAGCAACTTTTGCTTCTTCCATCTCTTCATATGTATATCCTTTAGATAATAAATATTTAATTAAATCCTTACTATCTATACAATATCCAAGACCGAATTTTTTTATAGTTTCGTCGCTTATACCTCTATTGTGCAAATATTCTCTAGCTTCATTACCTTTTTGTGACATTAAATTTAAAAAATAATGATTAGCAGCATCTTTCATTAAATTATATAATCTTTCTTTCTTACCTTTAATTTTTGCATATTCGCCCTTGTTTTTAGATCCTGTAAAACTTGGCTTTTCCATACCGTATTTATCTGCAAGTAAATCAACAGCTCCATTAAAGTCAACTTTTTCCATTTCCTCAACAAGAGTTAAAACATCTCCATGTTTATGACAACCAAAACAATAGAAACTTTGACGATCTTCATCTAAACAAAAAGATGGAGTTTTTTCAACATGCATTGGACAGCAGGCCCAATATTTTGTGCCTTTTCTACTAAACTGCGCATATTTTGAAGCAACATCCAAGATACTTGCTCGTCTTTTTAGTTGTTCTAAAAACTCTGAATATTCGTCCATCTTTTTTCCCTTTACTCCTTTATACGAAAGGTTTTTATAAAAATCCTAAACTTTTTAAAAAAAATTTTTTAAATAATTTTATTCGCAAAATAGTATAGCACTATTCCATATAGTTTATGTCCCATTTTTGCCCTATAATTGGTAGTATAAAGTATTGACACATTTTTATCTTATCTATAGAATAAAGGTATGGAAATGAAAGAATTTAAAAATCACATTAATGAAATTGAAGCACTAACTTTAAGTAAGTATGCTAAAAAATCTTGCGAAAGCAAAGGAAGATTAAAACCTATCGACAAAGATGATATTAGAGGAGAATATCAAAGAGATAGAGATAGAATCATCCATTCTAAAGCTTTTAGAAGATTAAAGCATAAAACTCAAGTTTTCTTATCTCCAGAGGGTGATCACTATAGAACAAGACTTACACACACTCTTGAGGTATCTCAAATTGGAAGAACAATAGCAAGAGCATTAAGACTAAATGAAGATTTAGTTGAAGCTGCTACTTTAGGACATGATTTAGGTCATACTCCATTTGGCCATGCAGGAGAAGCCGTACTTAACATCAAATTAAAAGATGAAGGTGGATTTAATCATGCTAAACACTCTATCCGAGTTGTTGACTTTCTAGAAAATAATGGAAAAGGATTAAATCTTACATATGAGGTTCGTGAAGCAATTGAAGTTCACAATACTCCATATACAATGACTCCATTCACTCTTGAGAGCGAAATTGTAAAGTACGCTGATAGATTTGCATATATTAATCATGATATTGAAGATGCAATCTCTGGAAACGTTCTAACTGAGCAAGACTTACCACAAGATGTTTGCAATATTTTAGGACACTCAAAATCCGAGAGAATTAATAATTTAATTTGGGACATGATAAAAGAAAGTTATGATAAACCTTATGTTGTTCAATCTAAAGAATTTTTAGATGCAACCACAAAACTTCATAACTTTATGTTTAAAAACGTCTACACTAGCAAAAAGGCTAAACCTGAGGAAGAAAAAGCTCAAGATATATTATCTGTACTTTTTGATTACTTTGTAGCTCATCCTGAAGAAATGCCTCAATTCTATCAAGACATTCTAAAAGAATATTCAATAAACAGAGTTGTAGCAGATTATTTAGCTTCATTTACCGATCAATATTGTATAAAAACATTTGAAAACATATATGTTCCAAAATATTGGACACATGCATAAATAAATATCAAAAAATAGATATCTAAATAAAAAGCGTAGTTATTAAGTTGCACTACGCTTTTTTATTTTATAGTCTTTTATATGTTCAATTTATTGAAATCTTTTACTATACATCAGTTTTGATTAATTTATCATTAGACCATTTGCCAGTATATTTAGTTCCATCTGCATTAATATATGTGCCTTTTCCTTGTCTTACATCATTAGCAAATTCTCCGTCATATCTGGCTCCATCTGACCAAATAAATGTACCTTTACCTTCTCTTACATCATTAGCCCATTCGCCTTCATATCTTGCTCCATCTGACCAAATAAATGTACCTTTTCCTTGTTTTACTCCATTAAACCATTCGCCTTCATAGCTTGCTCCATCTGAACGAAAATATGTACCTTTACCTTGGGCTTTACCATTAACCCATTCACCAGTATATTTACTACCATCTGCATTAATATATGTACCTTTGCCTTGTTTTTTATCGTTATTCCATTCACCATCATATCTTGCTCCATCTGGGCAAATATATGTGCCTTTACCTTGCCTTACACCTTTAACCCATTCACCTTCATACCTATCTCCATCTGGATGAACAGCTATGCCCTTGCCTTGTTTTACACCATTAACAAATTCACCATCATATCTTACTCCATTTGAATAAATAGCTGTGCCTTTACCTTGTAGGTTATCATTAACCCATTCGCCAGTATATTTACTACCATCTGCATTAATATATGTGCCTTTTCCTTGTCTTACTCCATTAAACCATTCGCCTTCATATTTAGTTCCATTTGGCCAAATATATGTACCTTTACCTTGGGCTTTACCATTCTTTATGTCGCCAGTATAGACTCCACCAGGTCCAAAATTCAATTCAACAGCAAAATCTTCGGAATTTTTTGCGATAATTTCATCATCCTTAAAAATAACACTAGTTTCTTTACCTTTGTTTTTACCATTAGTAGAGGTTGTAACTTTCATTACACCTTGTTTTTTATCATTTTCAAAAACTCCAGTATATTTTTCGCCATTACTTAAAGTAAGTTCGCCTTTTCCGTTTTTTAGACCATTCTCAAGAAGGCCAACATATTTATCACCATTTTCATAAATGACAGTAAAAATATTTTGATCATTTTCAGAAGTGATTACATTTTCATCTTTCTTTGCTCTCATTATTTTTGTAAAAAGTCTACCGCTAAAGCTACCCGAATACTTTGTTCCATTATCATCGATATAATCACCGATACGCTCTAATGTCGCTATATTAAAAGAGCCAACAAAACAACCATTTGGTAAAATAAATTTTCCACTAGCATTAACTTTGCTTCCAAGCCTCGCGTTTTCATAGGTCATTATGTATTCATCCTTTCTACACTCTGTACCTTTGCTTAAATATTGGTTAGGCTTATCATCATAAATAGTTTTATTAATCGTACCATCATTTTCTAACAAAACACCTAGACCATATGGAGTTTTCTTAAACAAGCCTTTTACTTTTCCTGAAAACATACCGAGTTCTGTCTTTTTCCCATTAATTGCTAGGTTATAACATTCATTGTAAAAATCATTGATTTCTTTTAAAAGTTTTTCTCTTTCAGTCATATATATATAAAACACCCCTTAAATTTTTATTTAACCCCATACAATAAGGCTACCTTAATACACCCTCTTATTACACTTTAATTATACATAAAATATTCAACTTTTCATATATAAGCTTAATCAGGCTTTTCCAAAGATATAGTAACTGCTAATTTATTTATATCAAATAAAAAAAAAAAAAATGCGCAAGGTTGGAATTAACCTTTTTATCAAAGCATAGTATTTATCGAGCAACTCAAATTGTAATATTTTTGTAAACTATATAATAGCGTAATCTTGTAAAATCTTATCTATTGCCATCATGTAAGAAGCACTTGATTTATATGATGCTAAAACGCTCTTTAATCCAATCCAACAAACTTTAATCATTTTTGTATTAGAAATTTCAAAAGAATAATAAAAACCATTTAACATAGTTAAATAATCATCTCTAACTTCTTCTTTTAAGCTATTATCATTAACAATTACATCGACCATAGTTTGAATATATTGTATAATTTGACTTCTAACAGCTTGTAATAAAGTCATATTATCTAAATTAACTTCCGCTTGGGCTTCACTTTCCTCTCTTGTTATTCCACTAAAAGCTAAAATATAGGGTGCAATAATTTCTTGAGTAAATGTTTTATATGAAGACTCAAAATCCTTTGCTGGATAATAATTTTTAATAAATTTAGTTAAGTCTATTTCTTTTCTATCAAACTTAAAAAGTAGTTGAGAAACAAAAGCAACAATTTCTTTTTGATTTGATGGTAAAACAAATTTAGATGATTGAGTACATTGTGACATCATTAAATCAAAATCCAAATTTTGTGAACATTTAATTAAATATTGAGTAAGACAAGGAACAGAAGCTATTGTTTTTAAAATACTAGATATACAATTAGCTGCCATAATAAATTTAGAGTCCAACATTATTTTGCCTCTTTCACTTATTAATGCATATGCTTGTGTTACATTCTTACTTGCCATAAAATCCTCATTCAGTATTTTAATATAAAATATTATAAAAAAGCAAGGTTAAGCTTTATTTTTTCAAACCAATAAAATTTGCATTAAATTTTGTTAATTGAAAAAAAATAATTTATGAGAATTTAAATTTTATTTATCAACAATTCATTTTTAAAGGATTTTTCGCTTGTTTCAAGTTTTAATTTTTTCAAAATATACACAATACGCAAAGTACCAATGTTCAAAATATAACACAATACGCAAAGTATTTTACCAAATAAAGTTAAAATATTGCTAGTTCAACAAAAAATATATAATTGCGTTTTATATACATCTAGTATATAATTAATTTACATTTTTTAAGGAGATTTTTAAAATGAAATCAATTGTTATTCTATTAAACACAACAGATAGTGTAAAAAATTTTGTAAGTACTGTATCTAAATATGATTATGAAATGGATTTAAGATCTGGAAAATATGTTGTTGATGCCAAGTCTCTACTTGGAATTTTTTCTTTAGATTTAAATAAGCCAGTAATTTTAGAAATATACTCTACAGATTGTGATCAATTAATTGAAGAAATCAAACCTTATATTGTTAAATAATGAACTTTGATAGTAATACAAACAAATTACTAATACTTTACGCATTAGATCAAATGGGTTTCCCTGTTAAATCTGATGTAATAGAAGAAATGATGAGTGCCACTGACCTTATCAATTCGTTTGATTGTCGGGCTGCTTTAAATGAATTAATTTCATCTGGGCAAATAGTAAATATGGCAACAAAAAATAATACTGCTAGATACACTATTTCCTCAAATAGTAAAGAAGGTCTTGCCGCTTTTTATACAAGAATTCCAACAAGTGCAAGAGAAAAAGCTGCCGCTTATATTAAGGAAAATAGAACAAAGCTCGGCAGAAAACAAGAATATTTGTCAGATTATTTTAAAAATGCCGATGGTACTTATTCTGTTATTTTAAAAATTGAAAGCGCAGAATTCACTTTAATGGATTTAAAACTAATTATTCCTGATAGAAATAAAGCTAAATGGATTTATAAAAATTGGGCCACTAAAGCCCCAATTATTTACGAAGGAATATATGATAGTTTAATTATGGATTAAAGAAGTTAAAAACTTCTTTATTTTTTTACTTCACTACCTAAAGATTTAGATTTAATAAATTTTCTATACTCTCTCCAACCTAAACCATATAATGACTTTTCTTGTTCTTGTTTGTTATTCTTAAATGCAAGATAACTTATACTATATACAAGAGCTGTATAAACAAAGAATATTGCTAAGTATACTAAAATAAAGTTATGTCCCTCAAGCATCCAAGGTGTAGTTAATTGTTCTGGAAGAACACATCTTTGAACAAAGCCTATATTTGCTGGCGCATCAGGATATCCTGCATCTGTTCCATATCTCCATGTAAATGATGCTAAAACGCCCCACAAAATAACAAATAACAAAACTCCATATGTTGACCAAAGTCTTGACCATTTCATCTTAAAGATACAAGTAATTTGTATTAATCCAATTGAAAGTACAGTAAAATGCATTATTGTAGATTCAGTGAAATTAACAAAATTTAATCCAGTTTTAACGAATGTATAAGGTGCAGCCATTGAAGCTACAAGTTGAACAAATCCGGCAAATATACCTAAAAATGCTCCACCATCACGCAAATATTTATTTTGAGACAAATAAGCTATTGGACATATAAAATAAGTTAATTGTGAAATTTCTGCTGGTATTTGTTGTAACCAATCATGATTTAATACAGCACAATAAATGTAATAATGGAAACCTTTATATATCAAAACAATCCATGATAAATAGTAACAAACTTTTTCAGCTACTGCTCTATTATTATGAAATTTACATATAAATACTACTAAACATGTAAGTAAGGATAAACCTAATGTTAATTGAATTGCATACCATGGGAAATCTATTGCTGACTGAATCATATTACCAATCTTCCTTTATTGACAATTTTATATCTGTATAAAACTCTTTATATTCTCTTTTAAATTTTTCTGCTGGAGTTTCAGTTTTACGAATAGCCTCATCAACGCCTTGTTCTTCTTCTAAAATTGCTTCAACATCTTCATCATATTTTTCTGCTAATTTCATTAATTCCCAATTATTCATTTTTTAATCCTGACCTATCCATCAATGTTTTAAAAGCATCCTGTCCCATATTCTTTAGGCGGAAGTTTTTAACAGCAACCTCAATTAAGTTTGCAATACTTCTACCTGCTAAAACTGGGATATCATACTTAGGTATATTAAGATCTAATATTGTTTGATATTCTATCTTACTACCTAATCTATCACAATCTAATATATTATCACAACTTTGTAAGTTTGCAATAAGCATTATTTCTTCTTCATTTAAAACTGATCCGGTACCATACATGGCAGCCACATCGATTATACCTAAACCTCTAACTTCCATTAAAAATTTAGTTTTTTCAGGAGCTGAACCTACTACCTTATCAGATATTCTCTTAACAATAACAATATCATCGGAAATCATTCTATGTCCTCTTTGTATAAGTTCAAGCGCAGCTTCAGATTTACCCAAACCTGAAACACCAGTAATTAATACTCCAACGCCTGCTACATCCATAAGTGTTCCATGAATTGTAGTCATAGGAGCCAAAATTTCCTCTAAATAGTTTGCTATATTATTTGAAAGATATGTTGTTGTTCTATCCCCACCAAATAGGGCTATACCATAATGTTTTGCTGCCTCAAGTTCTAACTCTGTTGGTAGAATTCCTCTTGAGTATACAACACAAGGAATTTGTTGAGAGAAGAATGAGTAAACAGCTTCTTTTCTTTTTTCTTCATCTAGTGTTAATAAATAATAATGTTCAGCATTACCAATTAATTGAATTCTATTATAACCAAAATAATCTTTAAATCCGGCTAAAAACAAACCTGGTCTATTAATTAAAACTGAGTTAAATGAAACCTCATCTTGAGCACCTGCTTGAATAAGCGTAACATTACACTTTTCGCAAAACTCTTCTATTTTTACTTTAACTGGGTCTAAATCTTCAAAGTTTAACATTTTATTCCTCTAAACAAAATTTATTTATTACATCAGCAAGAGCTGAATTTTCGCAAGATGTAGATATATACTTTGCTTTCTTTTTTACTGAATCATATGCATTGCCAGTAGCTACACCTAAACCTGCTATCTCTATCATAGATAAATCATTATCTGAATCACCTACACAAATAACATCATCAAGCATTATATCATATTTTTCACAAACATACTTAACAGCTTCACCTTTGTTTATACCTTTAGGCATAATTTCTATTAAAAAATCTCGTGATGCACAAAATACAACCTCATCACCTAAAAGTTTATTGCCATTTTTTATAAATGTATCTCTATACTTAGGATCTACAATTACAAGAACCTTAGATGGCAAAGCTTTTCTTTCTAAAGCATAATCGTATAAATCAGTTTTTATTATATTCACATCTACTTTTAAAATACCACAAAACATTTTTATAGATTCTTCATTTCTATCCATAAAATAAATTTCGTCATTTATATACATAAAAGGTGTAAGTTTATCGTCAAAACCTAATTGTGAAATTATAAAATCATTAATCTTTTTAAGTTGTGGCATTTGAACTAAAGTTTGTTTTAACATCTTCTTATTCTTTAGATCATAAATTTCTGCACCTTGAGAAACAATTGCAATATCAGTATCAACACCAAGTTCCATGATGTGTGGATAAATAGATTTTAAAATTCTTCCTGTAGACATAAAGAATTTACCGCCATTTTTTACATAACTTTTAATAGCATCTTTGTTTTCCTTAGATACTATATAATCATCACCTATTAAGGTTCCATCGTAGTCTGAAAAAATTGCCTTGTATTTCATAACACAATAATAATAATTATTAAAAAAATTATTGTCAATGAAAGTATGTATAAATACTTTCAGCAGTTTTATTATCTATTCCCTCTATACTTTGAAGCTCACTTAATGTTGCATTTTTCATGTTTTCAACAGTTTTAAACTTATCAAATAAAATCTTATAACGCTTCTCTCCAACGCCTTTAATATCTTTAATTTGAGAGTGAGTTTGTCTTTTCCCTCTTTGTTCTCTATGGAAAGTAATTGCAAATCTATGAGCCTCATCTCTTATTCTTTGTAAAAGCTTTAAAGCATAACTATGTTTTGGTAGTACATAAGGCTCGCTCTTGTGAGGTACAAATACTTCCTCTTCTCTTTTTGCAAGAGATATAACTTCTATATCGTTTATGTTCATCTCTTCCATTATCTCTACCACTGAGCTTAATTGACCTTTACCACCATCAATTACAAGTAAATCCGGTTTAGAAGAAAAACTTTCATCAGTTTCATTTTCATCTTTAAGCCTTGTTAAACGCCTCTTTAAAGTTTCTGCTAGGGATGCAAAATCGTTATTACCTTCAACAGTTTTTATTTTAAATTTTCTATAGTGAGATTTATATGCATCCCCATTTATAGTTACAACCATTGAAGCTACTTTATCAGTTCCCTGAACATGAGATATATCGTAACATTCCATTCTAATTGGCATATTTTTTAAATGTAAAAACTCTTGAAGTTGAATTACTCCACCTACTGTCATATTGTCTTTTCTTTCCTGAATAGTTAGGGATTTTTCAAGATAATCTAAAGCATTATTTTGAGCAATTATAGACAATTGATGTCTAACACCTTGTTGTGGAACAACAATACTTACTTTCTTTCCTTTTTTCTCAGTTAAGTATTCTTCAACTGTATCTAAAGAATCTATTTGTATAGATGTAACTATCTCTTGTGGAATATAGTTTACCTTGTCATAAAAACTAACAATAAAATTAGATAATGCTATATCGTCGCTTAAGCTCATATCAGACACAATTTGTTTATCTGATCCTAAAAGTTTGCCTCCTCTTACAAATAAAACTGCAGCCACTGTATTTAAGCCGTTTGAAGCAATTGCAAAGATATCCATGTCTAAATCTTTTGGAAGTGCTGTTACTTGCTTTCTAATTAATTTATCTAAAGTTTCTAATTTTTTCTTGTAAAAAAGGGCCATCTCAAAATCTTCATTTTCAGCACAATTATTCATTTTTTCTTTTAATATTTTTGAAATGGATTTATCATTACCACTTAAAAAGTCTACAACCTGATTTATTATATTTTGATAATCCTCTTTAGTTACCTTGTTTGCACAAGGAGCTAAGCATCTTTTTATATGGTAATTTAAACAGGGCCTATGAGAAGCTGGAACATGGTTCATGTCTAAAGAACATGTGCGAACAGGAAACGCAGAATAAATTAAATCTAGAATTTCTTTTGAAGAAACACCTATCATATATGGGCCAAAATATTTTGATCCATCATTTTTTAATTTTCTTACAACCTCTATTGTTGGAAAATCTTTCTTTGTATTTATCTTTATAAATGGATAATTTTTATCATCCTTAAGTAAGATGTTATAAGGTGGTTTATGCTTCTTTATTAGGTTATTTTCTAAAACTAAAGCCTCTATTTCATTGTTTGTAATTATATATTCAAAATCATAAACTTTTGAGACTAATTTTAGAACCTTTTCACTTCTATTTGAATTATTGCCAAAATATTGATGAACTCTATTAAATAAATTTCGTGCCTTGCCTATATATAATATTTGCCCCGTTTGAGACTTCATTATATATACACCAGGATTTTGTGGTAAATCTTTTAATCTTTGTTCAATTAAATTCATAATTTTAGTATAACTCTAATTTAAACTTATTTGTTGTAATTTCTCTAAATATTCATCAATATTCACAAGCATAGATAAATCAAAGTCCTTACTTGCAAGTAATTTATCTGCAATTTCTTTACTTTGCTCTATAACTTTTTTAGTTATAATTGCATCGCCTTTAAATGAGCCACCACTTTGTCTTGTTCCCAAAAAGTCCCCATAACCTCTAATTGAAGCATCAAACTCAGCAATAGCATCACCATCTTTATTGTCCTTTAAAGCTTTTAATCTTTCATTTTCTTGAGATTTAGAAGTATGTAAAAAACAATAACTCTTTAAACCAGATTTTCTGCCCACTCTTCCTCTTAATTGATGCAAAGTTGCAAGGCCAAATCTATCTGCGTTTAAAACGGCCATAATTGATGCATATTGAGAATCTATTCCAACCTCTATAACTGATGTTGCAATTAATACATCAAGTTCTTTGTTATAGAATGCCTGCATTACTGCATTTTTATCTTTATCTTTCATTGAGCCATAGATAAGTCCTACATTTATATCTGAAAGCTCTTTCTTTATAACTTCCTTATATAATTCTTTTGCAGAAAATACTTCTATTCCTTCACTATCTACAACAAGAGGACAAACTATATATGCTTGCTCGCCACATTGTACTCTTTCTTTTATAAAGCCATATAAGCCCTCTAATTTTTCATCTCCCATAATAAATGTTGAGACATTAGAGGCTCCTTGTCTTTGTTTTAATGTAGATATAGATAAATCTCCGTAAATTGTAAGTGCTATAGCTCTTGGAATTGGAGTTGCGGACATAGATAAAACATCACAAGCTTTTGTCTTTTCCTCAAGTGTTCCCTTTTGTTTTACTCCAAATCTATGTAATTCATCGATGATTATAAAAGATAGATTTTTAAATTCAACTTTATCATTTAAAACGGAGTGCGTTCCAATAATTAAATTTATTTTTCCATCCTTTAAATCTTGAAGAATCTTTTTTCTATCTGAAGCTATAGTTGAGCTAGTTAAAAGTGCGATATTTATTTTTTGTCCAAAAAGAGATGTTGCTGTTTTAAAATGTTGTTTTGCAAGAATTTCAGTAGGAACCATAATTGCCACTTGATATCCGTTTTTTATAACATACATTGAAGCTAAAAGCGCAACAACAGTTTTTCCTGAACCTACATCGCCAAGTAGCATTCTATTTGTTCTTTTTTCACCTTTCAAATCAAGTAAAATTTCTCTTACAGCTTTCTTTTGAGAATCAGTAAGTTCATATGGAAGAGCCCTTACATCATCAGCGATAACTGACATATTTTGTCCATATTTTCTAATTTTATTATCGCTATCTACATCTTTATTTATTCTATATGCAATGTATTGGATAATTAAATCTTCTAAATTATATCTATTTTTTCCAATACGCATATCTTCCATATCTAATGGAAAATGAACTTTATATAGTGCTTCTTTTAAGGATAAATCACAATATACATCAACTGGTGAATTAAAATCACAATAAAAAGCTTCTTGAATGTAATTTCTAATTTGTTGTTGACCTATCTCCCCTTTTGTTGGATATATAGGGACAATTCCTTGTAAACGCTTGTTGCTATCGACACTTTCAAAATTAGGATTGCTTAAACTTAATCCATCTTTTTTTGAAAGTTTTCCCCAAAATATATATTCTTTATCTTCTTCAATTTGGCTTCCAACATATGGCAAGTTATACCATACAACTGTTACTTTTTTATCATTAGATAGGATGTTACATTTAAAAAGAGTAAAACCACGTCTTATTCTTGCTACTTTATAATTTTTTGAAACTTTTCCTTTAATTAAAACATAGTCGCCATGCTCTGCTTGATCTAAGTCGGCTTCCTTTGTCATGTCCCAGTATTTTTTAGGAAGAAAACGAACCAAATCGTCTATAGATTTGATTCCTAGTTTTTCTAATTTTAAAAGGGTCTTTGAACCGACCCCTTTAATATCTTTTAATTGCATTTTCTACCTATGTGTTATTCAACTGAAATTAAATATTGGTAGTGAGGTTGACCACCATAATATGTAATTACATCAAAATCTTCATATTCGTCTTCTAATTCTGCAGCAAGAGCTTCTGCTTGTTCTTTAGAAACTCCTTCTCCATAATATAGTGTTATAACTTCACTAAACTTATCTACTAATTTTTTAACAACGTCTTTTACAACATCATCAACATTTGCTCCCTTAGCAATAATTTCTTTTCCATCAAGACCGATTATATCGCCTTCTTGAATATCAAAACCATCAAGCGATGTTGTTCTAACTGCTGTTGTAACTTCACCACATTTTGTTTCTTCATAACTTTCTTTCATTGCTACTGCATTTTCTTCTGCAGATATATTTGGATCGAATGCAAATGCTGCCTTAATTCCTTGAGCTGCCTCTTTTGTTGGAATTACAAAACATTTTTTATTTTCAATTAATTGTGCTGCATTTTCTGCTGCCATAATAATATTACCATTATTTGGAAGAATTATAACAGAGTCTGCATTAACTTTATTAATAGCATTAGATATATCTTCAATTGAAGGATTCATTGTTTGACCACCTTCAATTATTTCATCAACCTTTAAATCCTTAAATATTGCAGCAAGTCCATCACCAGCACAAACAGAGATCATTCCTACAGCTTTTTTGTTTGCTTCTCTCTTTTCTACTATTTGACGATGTTGCTCCATCATATTTTCAATTTTAACTTTATCTAACTCACCTAATTGTAAAGCCCAATATAAAGCTTTGTTTGGTTGATTTGTATGAACGTGAACTTTTATGAAGTTTATATCTCCAATTGCTATAACGCAATCACCAATTGTCATTAATTTTTCTCTTAATTTTTCAATATCTTCCTCAGTTACATGTTTCTTTAAATGAGTTACGAAATATTCTGTACAATATTGGAAAGTAATATTTTCATAGTCATTAGCATCATCTCTTGATGTACCAAAAGCATCAAGTGTTGGAACAGGTACTTCAAAAGTTTGATTTGTATCTTCCTCAGGTATTTCCTCGCCCTTTAGAGTTTTTAACCAACCTTCAAATACAAAAAGTAAACCACGACCACCGGCATCTACAACTCCTGCTTGTTTTAATACAGGAAGCATATCTGGAGTCTTTTGAAGAATCTCGTCACCTTTCTTTAAAATGTTATCAAAGAAAGTTTCAATAGATGTTGTCTTACTTGCGATTGTAGGCGCATTTTCAGCCATAAATCTAATAACTGTTAAAACTGTACCTTCCTTTGGTTTAGTTACAGCATTGTAAGCAACTTCTCTTGCATTTAAAAAGGCTTTAGCAAATGCTTTTGTATTAATTGTTTTTTCATCATTTAATACTGTTGTGAATCCTTTTACTATTTGAGATAAAATAACGCCAGAGTTTCCTCTTGCGCCTCTTAAAGCTCCACGAGCAAATGCAGTTAATATATCTGATTTATCTTCAGAAGTAACAGCCTCTACTTCTTTTATTGCAGAAGCCATTGTAAGTGTCATATTAGAACCAGTATCACCATCTGGAACTGGGAAAACGTTTAATGAATCTACATAAGCCTTGTTTGCCTTAAGATTCTTATATCCGCCCTTAAACATCTCAACGAGTTTGGCGTTATCAATTATTTTCATATTAATCTCCTAAACTCTTACACCAACAACATTAACAATTACATTGTTAACACGCATACCTGTAAAAGTCTCTACATTATATTTAACGGATTTTTGAAGTGATTCTGTAACTGCAGAAATATTAACTCCTTCCTTCAATATAACGGATAATTCTAAGTTTATTCTGTTGCTAATTGTTACTACCTTAACGCCCTTACCTACGACGTTTTTATTAAACAATTCGCTAAGGCTGTCTGTAATAGATCTAGAAACTAAATCAATAACTCCATAGCAATCAAGTGCTGCTTGTGATGCAGTCATTGCGATTGCAGTATCTGTAATAATTAATTTTCCATAAAAATTCGAAGTCTTAACAGCCATATATTTATATATTATATTAATAAACGATTTTTGGCAACTATTTTTGCCTTTTGTAAATTTTTCAAAAAAGTTAGTTTTTAATAGGTTTTTTAGTTGCGTTCTTTTTTTTTATTTGTTATTATATCAAAGCAATATTGCGAATGGAGGTATTGATTATGTCTAGAGTATGTACAATTTGTGGCAAAGGACAATTATCTGGAAATAGCGTAAGTCACTCAAATAGAAAAACAAGAAGATCTTGGGGTGCTAATGTTCAAAAGGTTAAATTAGTTAACGAGAACGGAGCAACTGAGAAAGCTTATGTTTGCACAAAGTGTCTAAAGAAATTAGATAGCCGTGCGTAATTGATACTGTTACAAAAAAAATTAAGGACATCAATTTGATGTCCTATTTTTTTGTTTATTTTTCAGTATTTATGCGTTCTTTAAGGCTTTTATTCCCTCTTCAATTGAGCTAGCGTTAAATACAGATGAGCCACCTACACAAATATCTACTCCTCTTTCTACAATTGTTCTAACATTTGTAGCTTTAACCCCACCATCAAGTTCAATTAATATATTTCTGCCTTTAGTAATTTCCTTAAGTTCTGTCACCTTATCTAAAACTGATTCAATGAATTTTTGTCCACTAAATCCTGGGAATACTCCCATAAGCATTATAACATCTACTTTATCTAAGTAAGGAATTACAGTATTTGTTGGAACATCAGGATTCAAAACAAGTCCAGCTTTTTTGCCGAAAGAATGGATTAAATCTAATGTTTCAGCAGTTTTTGTGCATGCTGATTCATGGAATGTTATTATATCGGCTCCCGCATCTACATAGTCTTTTATGTATCTATCTGGATTCATAATCATAAGATGTACATCAAGTGGTAAATTTGAATTTGCTTTGCAAATTTTTACCATTCTAATTCCATCTGAAGTATTTGGTGCAAAAACCCCATCTAAACAATCACAATGAATATAATCAGCACCAAATTTTTCTAAGTTTTTTACAGCATCACCAATTTTATCTATATCTACTGATAAAACTGATGGAGACAATTTAAAATTAATCATATCTTTTATTCCACCTTTTTAAAGAATCTTTATATATTTGTAGGTATCTATCATACCTATCTTTTGACAATAATCCAGCATTTACCGCTGCTTTCACGCCGCAAACCTCCTCATCAACATGTCTACACATCTTAAATTTACAATTAGGCAAAAACTCATCAAAATCTACAAAATATGAAGCTAAGTCATTTGGATCAGAAACCGGCATTTCAAGTTTTTCAAATCCGCAAGTATCAGCAATTTTAGTTCCATCTTCAAGGGTTATGATTTCAATATGTCTTGTTGTATTTTTTCCCTTATCGTTTTTAGATAGTTCTCCAACCTCCATAACCTCTTTCCCTATCATCTTATTTACAAAGGTTGACTTACCAACTGCAGACTGTCCACATAGGGCATAGAACTTTCCTTTTACAAGTGCTTTTAATTCTTCGCTTCCTTTTCCTGAAAGTGCGTCAATTTCTAGTATTTTAGCCATAGATGAGTAGTCGTGTTTTACCTGTTCCACGAGTTTTGTGAAACCGGCTAAATCAGGCTTATTAACGCAAATAATAGGCATAATATGTTGAGCAATTGCTCCTATTATTAATTTATCTACAAGTAAAAAGTTTGGCTCTGGAATAGGAGATAAAACAATAATAATTCCATCAATATTTGAAACATATGGTCTAATCATTTTGCTAGTTCTTGGAAAGACTTTTTCAATAACTCCTTCTCCCTTTTTATCTACACTAGCCTCCACTATATCTCCAATATATAAATCACCTTGTGCTCTTAATTTTCCACGTGCTTTACACTTAACAATATCTTTATTGTCAAGCTTTATAGTATATAAGCCACCTACTCCTTTTATGATTTGACCTTTTACTTGCACTTATTCACCTTTATTTAAATATTTTCTTCTAAGTTGTCCGCACGCACCATCTATATCTGCGCCCATTGTTCTTCTTTTTGTACAACTTATCTTATTTTTTTCTAACGTTTCCATAAACGATTTTATATTATCTTGACTTGCACTATGCAATCCCCTTTCTTTTACATAATTTAAAGGAATTAAATTAACATGACATGACAGCCCTCTTAAAAGTTTAGATAATGTTTGAGCATGTTCAATTGAATCATTCTTACCATTTATCATAGCATATTCAAAAACAATTCTCCTGCCCGTTTTGTCAAAATAATATCTAACCGCCTTCATTATATCTTCGATTTTATATTTTTTCGTTATAGGCATCGTTAAAGCTCTTGTATCATTATCTGGAGCATGAAGAGATATTGTTAATGTTACATGATACCCCTCATCTGCAAGTCTATAGATATTTGGACAAATTCCACATGTAGATAAGGATATATTTCTCATAGAAATATTTAATCCATCTTTACTATTTACAAGTGTTAAAAACTTTGTAACATTGTCATAATTATCTAGTGGCTCTCCGCTTCCCATTAAAACAATGTTTGTTATAGCTCTATCTTCGCCCTCAACTTTATTATCCTTATTTACTGCAATTACCTGACCTAAAATCTCACCTGGCGTCAAATTTCTTATAAGTCCATCAAGTCCTGATGCACAAAATTGACAATTCATTCTGCATCCAACTTGCGTTGATACACATATAGTATTTCCATACTTATATTTCATAAGTACGCCTTCAATTACGTTGCCATCATAAAGCGAATAAATGTACTTTTTAGTACCATCTATTTTTGATTCTAAAACTTCTTCAATTTTTATAGATTGATCTATATATCCAGCGTTTTTTAATTTTTCTATAAAAGCCTTTGGTAAATTTTTCATTTCATCAAAATGAGCGCCTTTTTGTAACCATTCATACAATTGTTTAGCTCTAAATTGAGGCTCATTTAAGCCTTTAACAATTTCTATTAATTCTTGTAATGAATAGTCTAAAAGTTGCATTATAGCCTCTTTAATTTATGAATATAAAAACCATCTTGGCCTTTGCCATCTGGAAGTAATTGAATTTCTTCAATTGATTTAAAGTTTTTATGTTTTTTCAAGAAGTTTTCTACAACATCTTGGTTTTCTTCTTTTAAAATCGTGCATGTAGAATAAACAATAAATCCACCTTTTTTAACATACTTTGATGCGGTATCTAAAATTCTTGCTTGAACCTTGCTTAAAGATATAATGTCGTTTTCACACATATTTAGATAAATATCTGGTTTTTTTAAAGCGACGCCAAGGCCTGAGCATGGAACATCGCATAAAACTTTATCAAACATATTTATAAAGTCTTTATTTTCTTTTTCAGCATCATTCTTTTTAATTTCAATGCAGTCAATTCCCATTCTATTTGCATAGCTTTGAATAAGTTTTAATCTATGATCATGAATATCACAAGAAACTATTGAAACATTTGCAAGTTCTGCCATATACATAGACTTGCCACCAGGAGCTGAACATAAATCTAATATTTTATCTCCATCCTTTGGAGCTAAAGTTTCACAACACTTCATTGAAGATAAAGACTGAATTGTAATTAAACCTTCAGAATATAAATCTTTTACTGTTTTATCATTTTTTGCATAAATTGAGTTTTCAGTACTTGGAATAAAATCTTTGATTTTATCCTCAATTTCCTTTAATGTTGTTTTCTTTTTATTTATTCTTATATGTTCATAATCAAACTTTGATTTTGTTAAAATTGCTTCAGCTTTGTCTAAGCCATATTGATTAATAATTTTTCTTGTAACGAAAATTGGTGTTGATGTTTTTATAGACATAAGTGTTACATCATCACTAGGCATTTTAAACTTGGTTGTGGAAAATTTCTTTAAAACGGCATTTACAAAACCTTTTATTTCTTTTTTACCAACAGCATTGCAAAGCTCAACTGTTTCATTAACTGCAGCATAAGTTGGGACTGAATCAAAATATTTAATAATGTACATTCCCATCTTTAGAATAATTACTACAACATTTCTAGGCTTTTTAGTAACAAGCTTAGATATATAATATTCAAGTTCTGTATCTTTTTCTAAAACTCCATAAACAAGAGATGTTACAAATTTAGGATTTTCCGCTTCTTTTAAGCGCTTAGAAAGCTCTAATGAGGCATAAGCTTGTTCTATATATATTTTCTTTAAAATCTCAAAGCTTAACTCTAAATCCTTCATATTAACCTAAAACAACCCCATCTATATTAAAGCCAACCAAGAAACTATCTATAGGCATTTTCTTTTTGCCCTCAAGTTGAATCTCAATAAGTTTTATAGCTTTATCGCCACACATTACTGCAGCATTTTTCTTATCTAATAAAAATACTTCACCTGGCTTTTTGTTAGATACTTCCATATCTAAAACTTCAGCCTTGTGAATCTTAAACATTTTATCGTTTAATTTTGTATACGCAGATGGCCATGGATTCATACCTAAAATCTTATTAACAATATCTAATGCATTTTCATTCCAATTAATAATGCCATCTTCCTTCTTTAACATTGGTAAATGAATAACCTTTGATTCATCCTGTTTTGTAAAGGTAGCAGTTCCATTTTCTATTTGATCTATTGCCTTTAAAAGTACATTTGGCGCAATTTTAGCCAATCTATCAAAAAGTTCACCCGCAGTCTCACCTTTGTTTATATCAACCTTTTCTTGAAGTATTATATCGCCACTATCAACTCCAAGAGCTGTTTGCATTATTGTTATACCAGTTTCTTTTTCTCCTTTAATTACAGCCCATTGAATAGGAGCTGAACCTCTATATTTTGGAAGAAGTGAACCATGAACATTTATAACGCCATATTTTGGTATATCTAATATTTCTTGCGAAATAATTTGGCCATAGGCACAAGTTACCATTATATCTGGATTTAATTTCTTTAATTCTTCAACACCTTCAATCCTAATTTTATTAAATTCTAAAACTTTTATATTGTTTTTTAAGGCTTCAACTTTAACCGGTGTTGGAGTTACTTGCTTTCTGTCTCTTTCTTTATCTGGTTGAGTTACAACCGCTAAAATTTCATGTCTTGAATTAATCAAGGCTTGAAGTGATGGAACAGCAAAATCTGGAGTACCTAAAAAAACTATTTTCATTATCCTTTATATTCCTTATCGTAATACAAAATACCATCTAAGTGGTCTATTTCATGGCAGAAAATTCTTGCAATAAAATCTCTAACTTTAATCGTTTTCTTTTCGCCTTTTCTTGTTTGATAGTCACAAACCACATAGTTTGGTCTTAAAACCTCACAAGATTTACCTGGAACAGATAAACATCCCTCTGGGCCAATTTGTGAGCCTGAAGTTTTTGTAATTACAGGATTTACCATTTCTAAATAAAAGTCTTCATACCAAATAATTACAACTCTTTTTAAAAGTCCAACTTGAGGAGCAGCTAAACCAACTCCATCGGCCTTTTTTAAAGTTTCTTTCATATCGTCTAAAAGTGTTGCAAGTTTTTCATCAAAGACTTCAACTTCTCTACATTTCTTTCTAAGTATTGGACTTCCATCTATTACAATATCTCTAAGTGCCATATTATCTCCTACATCATGCTTTGTGGATCTTGCTCTACAAACACACTTACATCGCCTATTTTTACTTGTCTTACAATATCGTATAGTTTGGTTAAAGTATCAAGTTCATCCTCTTTTGATATTCTAACAACTATCTGATATCTATATTTATCTTGTATCATACTTATTGGTGCTTCCATTCCTGCAAGCGAATAAATATGAGAATTCTTTTCATGTTCTTCTCTTACGAGTTTATATATTTCTCTTGCTACCTCTCTTACTTTTTCATTTTTTTCATGAGTAGCAATTATTCTAATTATGGAAACAAATGGTGGGAAATGAGTAACTTCTCTTATATTTATTTCCTTTCTATAGAATTTTTCATAATTATGTTCTATGGCAAACTTATACACATAATTTGATGGTGAATAAGTTTGAAGTACAACATAACCTTTTTTATCTGCTCTCCCAGCTCTTCCTGACATTTGAGTTACAAGTTGGAATGTTCTTTCATTAGACCTGTAATCTTGTTGATATAGACCTAAATCTGCATCTATTAAGCCAACTAATGTAACATTTGCAAAATCATGTCCTTTGGCTATCATTTGAGTTCCAACTAAAACTTGAGCTTTATTATCTGCAAAGTCTCTTAAGACATTTGCCATTCCGTTTTTCTTACTTTTTGTTTCAGAGTCTAGTTTTAAAACATTTACATCAGGTATTAATTTTTTAACGCCCTCAACAACTGTTTCAGTACCCATTTTACCAAAGCCTAATGCTTGTGAGTGACACTCTGGACATTCTGATAGCATTGTATAAACAGCGCCACAATAATGGCATTTTAGTTTTCCATCTGTTTTATGGTAAGTAAGTGTTACATCACAATGTTTACACTTTGGAACATAACCGCACTTCCTACATCTTAAAAGTGATGAATAACCAAGTCTATTTATAAGAAGCATTGCTTGCTCACCTTTACTTACAGTCTCTTGAAGTCTATTTCTAAGATCTACTGAAAACATTGTATTATTTCCATGAAGAACTTCTTGTTTCATATCTACAATTTTTATTTCAGGAAGACCGCACTCTGAAATTCTCTTAGGCATTCTTGCAAGTTCATATTCTCCATCAACAGCTTTTTTATATGATTCAATTGATGGTGTTGCTGAACCTAAAACAACCTTGGTTTTATTATAGTTTGCTCTAAATCTTGCAACCTCAAGTACTCTATATCTTGGATTAGATTCACTTACATAACTTGAATCATGTTCCTCATCTACAATAATTAGTCCAACATTTTGAACTGGAGCAAAAATAGCAGATCTAGCGCCTACTACAATTTTTGCATCACCTTGTAGCAATTTTTTCCATTCATCAAATTTTTCACCACTTGAAAGTGCACTATGTAAAACTGCAACTTTATCTCCAAATTCGCCTCTAAAATTCATTAACATTTGAGGTGTTAGAGAAATTTCAGGCACAAGCATAATTGCTGTTTTCCCTTCATCTAATACTCTTTGAATGGCATTCATATAAACTACAGTCTTACCAGAGCCTGTAACTCCATGAAGCAAAACAACATCTTTTTTCGTATTAAATATTGTGTTTAATGCATTTTTCTGATCAGGAGATAAATCAACTTCTTTTTTATTGACCTTTATATCCTTCATAGGAACTCTATCTATTTTCTTTAGTTCCTTTATAACTAGACCTTTCTTTACAAGTGCATTAACAGCTCCACTTCCAAATAGGAAATCAAGTTCGCTTAAATACTTTCCGCCGGTTTTTAAAGTTTCAATTATTTGAATTTGTTTCTCGGCTCTTGCACTTACTTTTGACATTATCTCATCAAAACTAAATGATGGATTTAAAGAAACAAAATATCTTTCTAAGTCATCTACTTTCCCAGTACGTAAATCTGATGGCAAAAAGAGTCTCAATATATCTACATACTTAAGAAAAAATCTTTTTCTCATATAATGCATTAGTTGTAACATTTCTTCACTAATACATTTATAATCGCCTATTAAAGACTTTATTGGTTTTGTTTCATAATCGGATTTTTCAGCAATATCCACAACAAAACCATTAACTTCTCTTGTACCAAAGGGGACAATTACTCTATCGCCTTTTTGCACATTTAAATTTTGTGGGATTTCATAATCGAATAATCTATCTATCTGATTTGCACTTTGATCTATTATTACTCTTGCAATCATAATAAATTAACTTCGTCTAAAATAATATTTGCGACTTCGCTTTTCTTCATTATTGGATAAGGTTTTAATTCGCCTTTTTTGTTTATTATAGTCACAATATTTGTATCTACATCAAAACCTGCTCCTTTTTGTGTTACATCATTTGCAACAATTAAATCAGCATTTTTTGATTCTAGTTTTTTCTTTGCATTTTCTAATAAATCTTGTGTTTCAGCGCAGAATATAACTAATTTTCTATCCCCTTTAACTTTACCTAATTCTTTTGCTATATCCTTGTTTTTAACAAGAGATAAAGTCAATGTTTCACTTTTTATTTTGTTTTCAAACTTTTCCTTAAGTTTGTAATCACTAGGTGCTGCTGCCTTTATAATAATGTCACAATCCTTGTAAAGTTCCATTACTTTATCAAACATTTCTTGTGTTGTTTCAACAGGATAAACATTTGTTAGGTAATTTGGAATATCTACAGACACAAGTCCTTTAACTAAAAATACTTGTCCGCCTCTTTTAGCGACTGCTTTAGCAATTTCAATACCCATTTTACCTGAAGATTTGTTTGTTATAAATCTTACGCCATCAATAGGTTCTCTAGTTGCTCCGCATGTGATTAAAACTTTCTTTCCGCTAAAGTCTTGCTTAGGTCTAAGTAATTCTACAATTTTTGAAACAATCTCAATAGGCTCTGCCATTTTACCGACACCTACATCACCGCAGGCAAGTCTACCTTCACATGGTGATATAAATATAAAGCCACGCTTTTTTAATGTTTCAATATTTGCTTGAGTTATTGGATTTTCATACATATTTGTATTCATCGCTGGAGCGATAAGTACAGGACATTTTAAAGCAAGCATTGTAGTTGTTAACATATCATCAGCAATTCCCTCAGCAAGTTTTGCTATAATATCTGCCGTTGCTGGAGCAACAACACATAAACTTGCTTTTTTTGCTAATGATACATGTTCAACTTCATAAGTTTTTTTAGGTGCAAACATATCAAAAGTAACAGGATTTGAAGAAAGCGTTTCAAATGTTAATGGCTGAACAAATTCAGTTGCATTTTTAGTCATGACAACATCAACATTTGCATTAAGCTTTCTTAAACGCGAAACGATTTCGCATGATTTATAGCATGCGATACCACCCGTTACTCCTAAAATTATATTCTCACCTTTTAGCATTAGTTGTTTCCGTCTACTTTAATAATTAATTCGTCATTGTAGATTTCTTTTGCTGCTAAACTTATAGACTTCATACCAGAAGCTTCTAATTCTTCTTTGTACTTTGTCTCTAATTCCTTAGCTCTCTTTGCTACACCACATACTAAAGCATATCTACATGGTGCTTTCTTAATTAATTTGTCAATTGGTGGATCGATCATCATAATTTATTTACCTCCGTTAATTATGTTTTGTATAAAATCTTTATTTATTTTCGATGTGCATTTTTGAGATTTAATAATAGCTATTATGTCATCTGCACATTCAGATAAATCATCATTAACAACAACAAACTCATACTTATCTGCTTGTTTAATTTCATCAAGAGCTGAGTCTGTTCTTATTTTTAAAGCCTCAGGTGTTTCTGTTCCACGTCCCTTTAATCTTTCAAGTAAAACTTCCATTGAAGTTGGACATACAAAAACAGTTACTGCATCTTGGTATTTGTTGTTTTTTATATTCATAGCGCCTTTAACATCTATCTCTAAAACAACATCTTTACCTTGCTCTATCTTAGATACTACTTCACTTTTTAAGGTTCCATAATAATTGCCATAGTTACATTCATATTCTAAAAAGGCATCTTCATCAATCAACCTTTTAAATTCTTCTTTAGACTTAAAATAGTAGTTAACACCATCTATTTCGCCTTCTCTTGGTTTTCTAGTCGTGGCAGATACTGCAACTTTTAAATTTTCGTAACTACTCATTACTCTACTTAGCACTGTTCCTTTACCTGCACCACTTGGTCCCGAAACTATAACCAATAAACCTTTCTTTTTCATACTAGTACCCTTTTACTCTATATTTTGTATTTGTTCTCTAACTTTCTCTATTTCATTTTTCAAAGCGATAACATTATTTGAGATTTCAATATTGTTACATTTGCTTCCACAAGTATTTGCCTCTCTATTCATTTCTTGAACAATGAAATCTAATTGTTTTCCAACAATACCACCCTTACTCATAATCTCATTAAAATGCTCAATGTGAGACTTTAATCTTTGTATTTCCTCATCTACGCAAACTTTATCTGCATATAAAGCAACTTCAGATAATAATCTTGCTTCATCAATTTCAACATCTTTTAACATTTCTTGAACTCTAACTCTAACTTTCTCAAAATGTTCTTGAACCATCTTAGGAGCTTTTGCTTCTATCTTAGATACAAGTGCTGTTATATTTGAAATTTTAGATAAGACATCATTTTGCATTAAAACGCCTTCTGATGCTCTCATTATAGACATTTTTTCACAAGCAATATTTAAAGCTTCTTTTAAAACGTCTAATAAAACTTGTTCGTCCTCTTCTTTAACTTTTTCAACAGCAACATCTGGCAACATTAAAACTTTACTTGTTGTTAAATCATCTTGGATAAATAAATTTGAAGATATTTTCTTTCCAGCTTCAATGTAAGCGTTGATTAAGTCATAATCAAAGGCAATTTCCGTTTTATTTTCTCTATTGTCCTCATAGTTTACAAAAACATCTATATGACCACGATTAAAGCTTGACTTTAAAGTATTTCTTATAACGTCTTCTGAAAAAGATAACATCTTTGGAAGTTTAATTGTAAGATCCAAAAAACGATGATTAACTGATTTTAATTCGACAGTAATTTTTATTCCGTTTTTTTCTGCTATGCCTTTACCATAACCTGTCATACTATTAACTGCCATAAATTACCTCGCGCATAAATAAGTAATATAAAATATATCACAAGAATTAAAATATAACAAGCGCGTAGCGTGTATTTATAAAAGAAATATTTTGCACTATTTAAGCAAAAATTTGCTAAAACATAACAAATAGAAATCAATCATTTACAATTTACACTTACATAAAATGCGTTATTGCTTTTGGTTAATCATTTCAAACAATTTTGCTTCATCAATAATTTCTATTCCAAGTTTTTGTGCTTTTTCAAGTTTAGAGCCCGCATCTTCGCCTGCAACAACTAAGTTTACTGCCTTAGATACTGAATCTGCACAAACACCACCATTTTTCTCTATAAGTTCTTTAGCTTGGCTTCTCTTTAATGTTGGCAAACTTCCCGTTAATACTACTTTTTTACCAGTTAAAACTCCTTGTGCAACAGTATATGTTGCAATTGCAACACCCCTATCTAAAAGAGCCTTAATATGTTCTCTATTTTTCTCATTAGCAAAATAATCTAATATACCATTTGCAACTGTATCTCCTACATCCTCAAGAGCTACAAGCTCAAAATATGATGCATTCATAACATTATCTAAAGTTTTAAATTCATCAGCAAGAACCTTTGCTGCTTTCTTACCTATATTTGGAATACCAATTGCATATAAGAATTTATCTAGAGTTGTGTGTTTAGAATCTTCTATTGCCTTTAGTGTATTTGAAATCTTTTTATCTTTAAATGAGTCAAGACCAACTAAATCTTTTTCTTGAAGCAAGTATATATCTGCAATTGTAGATATTTTACCTTCGTTATATAAAAGTTCTAGAGTTTTTTCAGATAGTCCTTCTATATCCATAGCATCACGTGATGCAAAATGCGCCATTGAAGATATAACTGCAGTTGCACAATTTTTATTTGGACATTTTAAAAATACACCTTGCCACTCAAGAGTGCTTCCACAAGATGGACAAACAGTTGGAGCAACAATATCTTTTGAGTTTTTAGTATGCTCTGCTATTCCTGTTATTTCTGGTATAACATCGTTTGATCTTCTAATAAATACTCTTGAATTTAGTTTTATATCTTTTCTCTTAATTTCGCTCATATTAGATAAAGTAGCACGAGAAACCGTAACGCCCGCTAAATCAACTGGATCTAATACTGCTATAGGATTTACTTTCCCTGTTCTTGATACTTGCCATATAACGTCAAGTAGAGTTGTTGTAACTTCCTCAGCTGCAAATTTATATGCTATAGCCCATTTAGGGAATTTTTCTGTATATCCATAATCTTCACGAAGAGTCATATCGTTAATCTTTATAACGGCTCCATCAATTAAAAAGTCTAAGTTTGGCCTATTTGCTTCAATATCGTCAAGGCCTTTTAAAAGTTCTTCCTTATTTGAAATTAATCTATAGAAACTTGATGTTTTAAATTTATTTTCTTTTAGGAAATCTATCATCTCTTTTCCTGTTTTAAACGTAATATCCTCTATGTAATTTACGTTATAACAAATAACTTCAAGCTTTCTTTCGGCAGTTACCTTTGGATCTAGATTTCTAATAGCACCAGCCACTCCATTTCTTGCATTTTTAAGCGGTGTTACATCAATTCTTTCATTATATTTTTTAAGTTCAGATAAAAGCATTATACCCTCACCTTGAACTTCAACTCTTCCTTTATAGTTTATAGATAGTGGTACACATCTTATAGTCTTAACTTGTTCAGTTACATTTTCGCCTTCAACACCATTTCCACGAGTTGCTGCTCTAACTAATTTTCCGTTTTCATATAGCATGTTAATAGTTAGGCCATCAAACTTATATTCAAGAGAAACCTCTGGCATTTTTTTACCATTTTCCATGATTAATTTATTTAGCCATTCATTCATAGCCTCTTTAGTTTGACATTTATCTAGGGAATATAACCTACCAAAATGTTTTACTGTTTCAAACTTCTTTAAAACTACATCTCCAACTCTTTTTGTTGGTGAATCTGGAAGAACTATACCAGTTTGTTTTTCAAGAGCTAAAAGCTTATCATATAACCTATCATACTCAACATCAGAGATGCTTGGATCATCAAGCGTATAGTATCTATATGCATATTCATTTAACTTATCTACAAGCTCTTGCATTTCTTCCATATGTAACCTCTTTTTTTAATGTGTATTTACTTTTATTCTATAATTGTTAGTGGTGCAAGTCTCATATTAAACTTCTTTACACCTAACCCTTCAAACTCTATATCAGCATTCTCTCCTGATATTTCTTTTATTAGTCCCTCTCCAAATCTTGGATGAGAAACTTTCATACCGACTTTAAACTTAGATATATCCTTGCCCACATTTGAAGCGTTATTTTTCTTTGCAAATGAAGGCGTACTACTTTGAGATAATTTCATAAAATCTATGTTTGGTTTTTGTATTTGTCTATAAATAGGATCGTCATCATACAAAGGCTTATGCATTTTAGTTTTAGATAAACCTGCATCCTTTATAAACTCAGATTCTATTGTTTGGTCTCTTCTTCCATATCTAAATCTAGAACCTGCATATGTTAAATACAGAATTTCTTTAGCACGAGTTACTGCAACATACATAATTCTTCTTTCTTCTTCAAGAGTTTTTTCTGTAGAATCTACACGTTTTGTTGGGAATATTCCTTCCTCAAGTCCCATAATAAATACAACTTTGTACTCAAGCCCCTTAACTCCATGAACTGTAGCTACTGTTATTTTGTTATTATCTAATGGATCATCTTTATCGTCATATGATACAATTGCCACTTGTTGTAAATACTCATCAATTGATGTATTTGGATTTTTTGAGCAATACTCTTTTATATCTGATAAAAGCGAATCAATATTCTCCATTTTATTTTGACCATCATCATCTTTAACTGTATATGCACTCTTAAAATCTACATTTTCTAAAATATAATCAGCGACATCGTTAAGTGGTAATAATTTTTTATCATCTAAACAATTTAATAAATTACTAAATGCTTCAAATTTTTTAACTATTTTATCTGATGCTCCAATTTCTCTTATTTGTCTTATTCCTTCCCCTAAAGATAATCCTTTTGCTTTACATAATTCTCTTAGAATTTCAATAGCAGCATCCCCAATTCCTCTCTTTGGAAGATTAATAACCCTAAGCAAAGGCTCATCAGCCTTTGGATTTGACACAATTTGTAAATATGCAAGGAAATCTTTGATTTCTTTTCTTTGGAAGAATTTATGGCCTCCTATCATTCTAAATGGAAGTCCATATAAGTTTAATTTTTGTTCTATTGAACGAGTTATAGATGTAGTTCTAACTAAAATAGCAAAGTCGCTATACTTATATCCGCCTTGTCTTAAAAGCATTTGAATTTGTCCAATTATATAATCAGCTTCATCATCCTCATCATCTGCTCTTTTACATTCTACTCTCATTCCTTGACTAGAATCCGTCCATAAGCTCTTAGGCGCTCTTTCTTTGTTAACTTGAATAATTTTATTAGCAACATCCAAAATATTCTTTGTTGACCTATAATTACGTTGTAATTTAAATATCTTAGTACCTACAAAATGCTCTTGAAACTTTTTTATATTTGTATAGTCTGCACCACGCCAACCATAGATACTTTGATCATCATCACCAACTACAAATACATTTTGATACATTTGACCTAACATTCTTAGTAGCAGATATTGAATTGCATTTGTATCTTGGAACTCATCAACATGAATATATTGATATTTTCTTTGATATTTCTCTAACACTTCTGGACACTTAGAAAAAAGCGTTACTGTAAGTAAAAGTAAATCATCAAAATCTAAGGCATTGTTTTTAACTAATGTTTCTTGGTAATCATTAAATGCTTTACAAATTAGTTTTGCCTTTGGATAATGTGACATTATCTTTGTGTAATAAGTTTTTGGATTAAATCCATAGTTTTTAGCCGTTGATATATGACCCATTATTTCTTTTGCAAAAGCACTTGATTTTTCATCTTCAAGTTTATAATCTTTAACTATTCTATTCACAACTTTTTGAGAATCGTCATCATCATAAATAGTAAAGTTTTTAGTATATATTCCAAGTGCTTCTATATCTTGTCTTAAAATTTTTGTACAAAAAGAGTGGAATGTAGATATTTGCATACCTGTAACACCAGTTACCTTTTCTACTCTCTCTTGCATTTCTTTAGCTGCTTTGTTAGTAAATGTTATAGCTAAAATATTATATGGTGACACACCAAGTTCAATTAAATGAGCAATTCTGTATGTTAAAACTCTTGTTTTTCCACTACCTGCACCAGCAAAAACAAGCACCGGGCCTTCCGTTGTTTCTACTGGTAAAATTTGTTCTTCATTAAGTAATTTTTTTAAATCCATCATAGCCTTTTAAGTATATCATAAAAAGCCTATATTATTTAAATTATTTTTGGTGCTTTTATAACGATTAACTCTTGTAATTTTTGTAAAGATTTTTTATTTTATCTGTATAAAAAAAATTATTTCCTTTTGATGTATGTTCAATATATGAATTAAAAGTAGCATCTAGTTTTGTTATATCTATTTCTTTATTTTCATATTCTTTTATTCTTGTATTTATTTTCTTGTTAAATCTTTTTCTTCTAACTCCATTTAACCTCATTAACACTTTTTGATTTTCAAGCAACCTGTATGAAAATCCTAAAAATTCTACTGATTCACTTAGTTTATATATTCTAGTCTTTTTATTTAATTTCAATTTAAATTTATTTGATAATATTGCTTTTAAACTTTCCAGTATAAATTGAAGTTGTTCCTTTGATTCATGAACTAGTATAAAATCATCCATATATCTTATGTAATATTTTATCTTGAACTTTTCTTTTATAATTCTATCCATTTCATCAAGATATCTAATTGCAAATATCTGACTTGTTTGATTTCCTATAGGTAATCCTTTATTTTCTAATGTTGAATAAGAATCTATTATTTTATATAAAAGGTCTAAAATATCTTTATCTTGAATATCTTTTAGTAAAATTTCTTTTAATACATCGTGATCAATTTCTTCGAAAAAGTGATGAATATCGCATTTTAAAACATATCCAACATTTGTTTTGTGTTTATTAAAATAATCATAATAGAAAAATTTCAATCTTTTTCTTGCAAAATCTGTACCTTTATTTATTCTAGTTGCTGCATTATCATAAATAAGTCTTTTATCATATAAAGGCATTAGACAATAGTCACATAAACAATGCTGAACTATTCTATCTCTATATGCAAGAGCATCTACTCTTCTTTCTTTTGGCTCATATATGTAAAAGGTTTTATATGGGGATATCTCATATTTTTTATATTTAAGATCAAAGTATAACTTCTGTATATTAGAACCAGTATTTAATTCAAAATCTATAACCTCTTTTTTATCTCTTTTAGATAATCTAGATTTTAAATGTGATTTATATAAATGCTCAAAAGTAAATAATTCTTTATAATTCATATTTTCATAAACTCCAAGGTATATCGCATATTTAAATAAAATTATGTAAATATGCCCCTCGGTTAATTTTTAAGCCACTGGCTTAAGGAATAGCACTCCTTGCAAAACATCCTATGCTCTATCGTAATAACAAAATATTATTAGTTTTAGATTCTAAGTACATTCTTTAATTTAAAATTAAAGCCGAGTTGCAATCTGGACGAACACCATTATTAGTATTGTTAACGTTGTTGTTGTTGATGTTGCCGTCGTTGTTGACGTTCCTTGCGTTGTTGTCGTTGTTGTTGTTAGGCGAACGAAGCCAATGCCGATGATATCCCAACATCCTATTAATACAGCGCTACACCTTTGTTTCTTTTCTTGAGTTATCTGAATTAATCCATCCTTCAAGCAAATTTATTATTGTATATATTTCTTTTGTAATGTATTCAAATTGACTCATTTTAATACATTTTGCATCTTTAGCAGCCTCACATATATAATCAAGTAATTTTATTTTAACTTTGGCTTTTTCTTGATATTCTCGTCTTTTATCATTATTTAATTCTAATCCATTTGCATAATACATCAACTCTATTACTTCCATTATTAAATTATGCATTTTTGATACATATGTATATCTACACTTGACAGGACATTTCTCAGTAATTTGAAATATATAACTTAATAACTTTTTAGTTTTAGTTATAACCATTAATTCTGATTTCTTCATTTTTATTTCCTTATTTTTTTACACGCCATAATGCTTCGCATTTTGATATGGCGTGTCTTATTATGCAGGAAATCTTACGATTCTTGAACCTGCATAATTGATTAGCACCTTTGGTGCTTTAATTTATTAGATTAATCCAACAAGCTGGACGAACACCATCATAAGTATTGCAAACGTAGCGGCGGTAGATGTCGCCGCCGTAGTCGACGTCCCTCGCGTAGTCGTCGTAGTCGACGAACCTCGCGCCGTAGTCGCCGTAGTCGAAAGGCGAACGAAGCCAATAATAGGAATAGCCACTATAAGATGAACTGGATGATACCCATAGTCCTTGGCTCTTTGCATATTCAGTTCCTTTAGCTTGTCTTTCACTATTTGATGAATAATATGTTGTTGCTTCTTTATAGGATAATAAGAATAACTTATCACTTGTATTACTACATGCAAATGAGTTTGAACTATCTCCAGTTGAACTTACACTATTATCTACATTAGTTGTTTCTATTATTATTCTTTCAAGAGAATTAAAAGCCGTTTCATAGAAAGTTTCATTTAACCACTCTCTTATATGCGAATACATGTAGTTATTAGCATAAACTGTATCTGTTGTTGGATTTCCTTGATAATCTGTAGCACCACTTCTTGACGATTTAGAATAATAGTAATCTTGTGAATCTAATATTAAATCACTAACAATAAGAGCTTTT
>CAYZGK010000015.1:29991-39456 GCA_964478025.1 uncultured Christensenella sp. | reverse complement strand
TCATTCTTCCACCAAGTACGAATGATGGACGAACAAGCACTGGATATCCTATATCGTTTGCTGCCTTTACAGCTTCTTCAACTGAATAAACGCCGTATCCTTTTGGCATAGGAATATTTATTTCATTCATCGCTTCATTGAATAAATCTCTATCTTCTGCCATATCTATAGATTTTGCAGAAGAGCCGATAATTTTAATGCCAGCCTTATCTAATTTTGAAGCAAGGTTAATTGCTGTTTGACCACCAAGAGCAACAATAACGCCTTCTGGCTTTTCTAAGTCTAAAACGTTCATTACATCTTCATAGGTAAGTGGCTCAAAATAAAGTTTATCTGATACTGTATAATCAGTAGATACAGTCTCTGGATTACAGTTTATTATGATAGCCTCATATCCCATTTCTCTTATAGCCCAAATTGCATGAACGGTTGTATAGTCAAACTCAACACCTTGACCTATACGAATTGGACCTGAACCTAAAACTACTATTTTCTTTCTATCTGAACGAATTGATTCATTTTCATGTTCGTATGTAGAGTAGAAGTATGGAACATAAGATTTGAATTCTGCACAACATGTATCGATTGTTTTATAAACAGGATACATATTATTATTCTTTCTTATTTGGTAAATATCCTCAGGTTTTTTATTCCAGTATCTTGCGATACAAGAATCGCTAAATCCCATACGCTTAGCTTTATATAAAACCTTTAGGTCGTTTACATTTTCTTTAATAACTTTTTCATAATCTACAATGTTTTTAATCTTTGTTAAAAATAGCATGTCAATTTTTGTTAAGTTATATAAATCATCAAGGTCAGCGCCTTTTCTTATAGCCTCAGCTATAGCAAAGATTCTCTCGTCGGTGTGCTTATCTATAAAGGTAAATAAATCTTGAAGTGAAGTATCTTTAAACTTTTGTAGTTCAAGATGATCTACCTTGTTTTCAAGAGAGCGAACTGATTTTAATATAGATTCTTCAATTGTTCTACCAATGCTCATTACTTCACCCGTTGCTTTCATTTGGGTAGATAGCGCTCTATCTGCATTTTGGAATTTATCAAATGGGAATCTTGGGAATTTTGTTACAACATAGTCAATTGTAGGTTCAAATGAAGCTTGTGTTGCAGCAATTTGTATTTCATCAAGTGTTAGTCCTACTGCAATTTTTGCTGAAACTCTAGCAATAGGGAAGCCTGATGCTTTAGAAGCAAGAGCTGAGGATCTTGAAACTCTTGGGTTAACTTCAATTAAGTAATATTTAAATGAAGCAGGGTCAAGAGCATATTGAATATTACATCCACCTTCAATTCCAAGTGCTCTTATAATCTTTAAAGCTGATGTTTTTAACATAGAATATTCTTTTAATGTTAAAGTTTGAGCTGGAGCTACAACTATTGAATCTCCTGTATGAATACCAACTGGGTCAACGTTTTCCATTGAACAAATTGTAATTGCGGTATCGTTTTTATCTCTCATTACTTCAAACTCAATTTCTTTAAAACCTTTAATAGATTTTTCAACTAATACTTGGCTAACAGGAGATGCCTTAATTGCGTTTTTAGCAAGAGGAAGCAATTCCTCATCATTCTCAGCAAAACCACCACCAGTTCCACCTAAAGTAAATGCAGGTCTTAAAATAACAGGGAAGCCTATATCGTGAGCTGCCTTAAATATTTCATCAAGAGAATTTGCGATCTCAGATTGAATAACTGGCTCATTTAAAGATTCACAAAGCTCTTTAAACATTTCTCTATCTTCAGCCTTATCTATTGTGTCAGCGTTAATTCCTAAAAGTTCAACGCCACATTCTTCTAGAATTCCTGCTTTTTTTAATTTCATTCCAAGGTTAAGACCAGTTTGACCACCCATTGAGGCAATTAAACCATCTGGTCTTTCGTATCTAATTATCTTTGCAATATGCTCAAGGTCTAATGGCTCCATATAAACTTTATCTGCCATATTTGGATCTGTCATAATAGTTGCAGGATTTGAGTTTGCTAAAATAACTTCATATCCTTCTTCTTTAAGAGCAATACATGCTTGAGTACCAGCATAGTCAAACTCTGCTGCTTGTCCTATAACTATAGGACCTGAACCAATAACTAAAATTTTCTTTATATCTGTACGCTTTGGCATTATTTTTTACCTCCAAAGTTTTTCATTAAATCTGCAAATCTATTAAAGACATACTCTGGGTTATCTATATCCTCAGATGGGTTATATTGTATTGCTATAACGGAGTTGTCTAAATCTTCAATACCTTCTGGCACATTGTCTATAACATTTATATGAGTAAGTGTTAATCCTGTTCCTTTTAGTGAATCTACATCAACTGCATACAAGTCGTTTTGTGATGTGATTTCAATCTTTCCTGTCTTTAAGTTTCTAACAGGTAAGTTGCAACCATTATGGCCAGCTTTTTGCTTATATAACTTAGCACCATATGCAAGTGCTATAATTTCTTGACCAAGGCCAATGCCTAATATTGGTAATTTTCCTTTCATTTGTTTTATAAGGTCAATTACGCAAGTAATCTCTGATGGTGTTCCTGGGCCATCTGATATAAATAAGCCTGTTGGTTTATGTTTTAATATATCTTCAATTGATGAATTATATGGAACAACAATAACGTTTGCTCCAACATTATTAAGCATTTTAACTAAACTTCTTTTTATTCCACAATCAAGTACAACTACATTGTATGATGGGTTAGTAGTTCTAGATAACCAAACTTTTTTAGTAGATATAATATCTACCATATTCTTTGGAGTTTCATATGCTTTAATTTGAGATAAAGCTTCAGATAATGGTTTATCTACATCGCAAATCATAGCACGCATTGTTCCATTATCTCTAATTAATCTTACAATCTCTCTTGTGTCGATATCTGCAATTCCTGGAACTCCATCTTCTTCCATTACCTCGCCAAGTCTATGAGTGTATCTAAAGTTTGATGGAACATCGTTATATTCTCTAACAATAATTCCAGATACTGTAATGCCACGTGATTCATAGTCTTCATCTGTAAGACCATAGTTTCCAATAACTGGGTATGCCATACAAATAATTTGATGACAATTTGATGGGTCTGATAAAGTTTCTTGGTAGCCTACAACAGCTGTATTATATACAAGCTCTGCAATTGTTTCGTTTTTAGAACCAAATGCTGTTCCAATAAACTCCATACCATTTTCAAGTACAAGTTTTCTCTCCATTTTACACCTACTTTTTATATATTATTTTTCCATTACAAATTGTACATATAGGGAAGCCAGTAAACTCCATTCCAATATATGGAGAGTTTGTTCCTTTTGATACAATTTCTTCTTTTGTATAAGTTCTTTTATTAGTTATATCAAGGACTGCTATATCTGCAATTAAGCCTTCTTTTAAATCTCTTAGTGGCAAATTAAATACCTTGCAAGGATTATATACTAATAAGTCCAAAAATCTATCTAAACTAATTATATTAGTTTTTACAAAATATGTATAGATGATAGGAAGCATAGTCTCTAGTCCTATTATTCCATTAGGGCATTTATTATACTCTCTAGATTTTTCCTCATTTGTGTGTGGTGCATGGTCAGATGCAATCATACAAGCTGTGCCATCAACAAGAGCTTTAACTGTCTCTAATCTATTTTCTTCGCTACGAAGCGGTGGATTCATTTTCCAATTAGCGTTTTTTATCATGGTCTCATTTAATATAAGATGATGAGGAGATACCTCACATGTTATATTTGTAAAGCCTTCGCTATGAGCTTTTCTTATAGCTTCAAAAGATTCCTTTGTTGACATGTGACAAAAATGATATTTGCAACCAATCTCCTTTGCTAGTTCAATTTCTCTTCTAACAGCTACATACTCGCCTTGTGGTTTATAGCCATCTACTGAATCTTCTGCGTGAGAGGCAATAACTAAATTGTATTTTTTTGCAAGAATCATAGCCTTTCTTAAAAGGGAAATGTTGTTTACACCTTTTCCATCATCAGAGATAGCAGTTAGATAATCTTTCATAGATTCAATATCTGAAAGAACTTCATCGTTTTCTCCAATAGATACGCTTCCATAAGGGTATGCATTAACAACACTATCTTTCTTTAAAAGATTTAATTCATATTGTAAATTTTCTAAATTATCCGGACATGGATTGAGATTTGGCATTGGCATTATTGTTGTAATACCGCCCTTTGCAGCAGATAGTGTGCCTGTCTTTATTGTTTCTTTCTTTTCAAATCCTGGTTCTCTTAAATGAACGTGAACATCAACAGCGCCTGGCATTACAAGGCAGCCACTAGCGTTAATTGTTTCACAATTTTCATTAATATTTTCACTTATTTTTGAAATTAAATTATTAGATAAAAGAATATCTTTTTTTACTAATTTATTATTTTCTATTATTTTTCCATTTTTAATTAAAAGCATTATAAATTACCATCCAATGCATCTGAAATTACTGCCATACGAATATATACACCATTTGTCATTTGTTTATATATTCTACTTTTGTCGCATTCAGCTACTTCATCAGCAATTTCAACACCTCTGTTAATTGGGGCAGGGTGCATGATAATTGCATTGTCTTTCATCTTTAGCATTCTGTCTTTTGTCATGCCATATTTTTCATGATATTCTTCAACGCTTATTTTCATCTTTTCTTGATGTCTTTCAAATTGAACACGAAGAAGCATAATAACATCCATAGTTTCTACTGCTTCATCTAGTGGAATATATTTTGCTGAGTTATCGTTAAACTCCTCAGGACCTGAGATATATACATCCATACCAAGTCTATTCATAATTTCAATATTAGTATGAGCAACTCTTGAGTGAGATATATCTCCTACCATACAAACCTTAAGACCTTCAAATTTTCCAAACTCTTCATGAATAGTCATTAAATCTAGAAGTGATTGAGTAGGGTGATCTGACTTTCCATCTCCACCATTAAAGATAGGTATCTTTATATTTTCAAGTTCTTTATAATATTGATCTTTAGAGTGTCTTATAACTACGCCATCAACACCAAGAGCTTCAAAAGTTCTTACTGTATCATATAAAGATTCGCCTTTTGCTATGCTAGATAATTGAGTATCAAAATCTACAACTTTAATTCCAAGGTTCATCATTGCAACTTGGAAAGAATATTGTGTTCTTGTAGAATTTTCAAAAAATAGAGTAGCAATTTTTTTATCCGGATAAGAAATTCTAAATCCTTTTTTTAACTTTTCAGCATATTTAATAAGCTCAATGATTTTCTCTGTTGAAAGATCTTTTAATGTTAATAAACCTCGCATAATATTACCTCTAATAAAAAAAATAGTTTTCCGCTCCAAAAAGACTAGAAAACTATATTAATGCAATTATATCGGTTTCTTGTAGCCTCTCTGGACTATCTTAAAGTTTTATCTTTTATATACTACCACAATAAGTAAACTTATACAACTAGCTTTTTACAAAAATAAGAAATGAGCAAGGTAAAAATGGTAGAAAGTTTGCTTTAAAAATATTTAGACAATATATGGACGACGTATACAAGAAAAGATGACTATTGACAGGTATGGGGGGGGGAGTGTATTCTTTATTCAAGGGGAATTTTGTGAGGGATTGTGAATAACTTAATCTTTTAGTTAATTTCTAAATAAAAAAATTACAAATTGAATTTTTAGTACATAGTAAGCGAAAATTTACTATGTTAGAATAATTTTAATCGGAGGTGATAGTTATGGGAATAAAAAATAGTAAATATATAGGTAGAGTTAAGCCACCAATCAAACCAACAGAAAAACCACCAAAGGTGATAGATTTAGAGCAATCTAACGAAGTGGTCAATTCTAATGAGAGAAAAAAATATAATAAAACTAGAATAGCAAAAGCATATGGCATAAAGAATAATATATTAATTGATGATATTCTTTATACAACAACATTTGGGGAAGGAAATGCACATAAGCTAAGCAAAAAAACTATAAAAGATGATGTTGAGGAAATTGATAAAGAAAGTGAGTTTAAATTAGATTCTAATAGTCCAAAGTTAGATGTGGCTTTAAAAAGAGGAAATAGTAAAAAAGTAGATATTAATAATCCTCAATATCGTAAAAAAGCGGATATTATTAATATAAATCCAAAAATAAACAAGCTTATTTTTGGAGATGAGTTTAAAAATGATAATATCCATATTCAAATTGCATATAACATTTTAGATATGAATAAAATAATATCCTTATATTATTATAATATTGTTTACGCAATTAATAATTTAGTAAGAGATATAGATATTTCCGATGAGGATTTTATAGGAATGTTGAGTTATAAAAATACTTTTGAACAATATAATCCTTATATAAACGATACGGGGAAGGAAAATTATACCTATGAACAAGTTAAAAATGAAAGTGTAGACCCCCGAAAAGCAAAAGGTTTTTATAAGTTTGACAATTATGCTAGAGCGGCATATCCATACTTTTCAGTTTTTAAATGTTATAAAGGAAAATCAGATAGTGATAATGAAGAGAGTAAAAAATATAATTTTAATGTTTTAAGGATATTATCTTTTGTAAGACAGTCTGTAGCACATAGTTATAAAACTTCATTTAATTCTTTGTATAGAGTTAATAGTGATAGTAGTAATTCGTTGTCAAAAGACCTAATTGATATTATAAATGAAAAGTTCAATGAAGATTTAAATAAAATAAATAAAAATTTTGAAGAAAATGCAAAAGTTAATTTGTGGATAATTAGTAAAATTACCGGCATGAATGAAGATAAAACTTTAGCGAAAGATTATTATAATTTTTCTATGATTAAAGAAAATAGAAATATAGGTATTAAAGTTGCAAGGGTAAGAGAAAAATTGTTTGATTATTATTTTAAGAATTATAATATTGATATGCGTGATGAAAAGCACGATTCTTATAGACCAAAAATTAATTTAATCTATGAGTACATAATATATAAATATTTTGAAAATAACAAAAATGAAAAAGAAGAGTATGTAAAAAAATTAAGAGAGTTAGCTCAATATAAAGATTGTGAACAAAGAAAAGATGAAATATATGAAGAAATAGCAAAAAAATTTGCTAAAACAAATGACAAATATAAAGATATCGTTGTTAAAGAAATAAATGAAGCCATAAAAATTAAAAAAGATATTAAAACTGTGAATTTTTCTACAAAATTAACAGTAGACAAATTTAGTTTGTTTTCTAAACTAATATACTTTGTTTCATTGCTTTTAGAAAAGAAAGAACAAAATGAACTAATAGCTTCCTTAATAAATAAATTGGATGACATAGAATCTTTTAATAAAATATATAAAGACATTACTAATGATGAGATAAAATATAATTTAAATTATTCATTATTTAATAAAGCAGGGGCTATAGCTTCAGAGTTAAGGATAATTAAAAACTTATCTCATGCGGGAGCTAAACTTGAAAAAGCTGGAGGCATAATATATGAAGATGTCTTAAGAAGTTTAGGTTATGAAGGCTCGAAAGTTAAAGAAACGATTTCTAATTTTGAAAAAAATAAAAATGAACATCCTTTTAGAAATTTCATTATTAATAATATAATTCAATCTACAAGATATAAATATGTGGCTAAGTACATAAATACTAAAAATTGTCAAAAATATATAAAAAATGAAAATTTAATAAAAAATATTTTAAATGACATACCAAAAGATCAATTAAACAAATATTATAAGAGTATTACAAAAGAAAATAATATTGTTGATAAAAAAGGAGATATTGTAGAGAGATTATATAAAGGATTGAAAAATGTTAATTATTATTATATAAAGAGTCGTTTTGAATCTAGTTTTTCAAATGATTGTCATGAGGATATAAAATCTTTAATCACCTTATATTACACTGTTATTTATCTTGCAGTAAAAAATCTAGTTAAGATAAATTCTGTATTTATTATTGGGTTTGAATGTATAGAAAGGGATTATGATATAATCAAAAATTTCCCTTCAAATAGAAATGATTTATATGATAGCAAGACGAAAGAGTTGTATCTTGTTCGCGGTAATTCTAATACGGATGATACAAATAGTTCAGTATTAGAATTTTATAAAGCCAAAAATAAATATAATTATGATTATTTAGAGCAAAATATTGAAGAATTTGAAAGTATTGATGGTATTGAGAATATATTTAAGAAAATAAGAAATAATGTCATGCATATGAGTATAGTAAATAAATCTTATAAATATCTCGAGGATGTTAAATTGGAAATAAATCCAAAAAGTAAGCTTGGTAATCCTGTTCCTATATATTATGATTTATATGTGTATGTTTTAGAGCAAATATTGCTTGATGAATATAAAGAAATAAAAACAAAGGTTAAGGAATATAGTAAGTTAAACGTTCGTAATCATTATGATAAAGATTTATTAAAAATATTGTTAGTACCTTTTGGATATAATTTAGCAAGGTATAAAAATCTAACTATTAGGGATTTATTCTATGATGAATATAAATATACAACTGAAAAGTTTGAAAAAGATTGATGAAATCAATAATAATAGATAATGATTCAAAAGTTAAATTATCAAATAATAATATAGTAATAGAAAACTCAAATGGTATATTCAATGAATCTCTAGATTGTATAAGTTTAATTATTATGCAATCTAGAGCAAGTCTAACAACGGATTTAATAAATGAAGTTATCGACAAAAATATACCCATAGTAATATGTGATAACAAAAAAATGCCTAATGCTTATATACTGCCGTATTATGGAGTTAATAATAGATTTGAAACAATTTCTAAACAAATCAATTGGAAGAATTGTGTTAAACAAAAAGTTTCACTTGAAATTATTAGAAATAAGATTATGAATCAGCAAAAAGCAATTGAATTGTTATTTGGTAGAAAAGAGATTTATAAAAATTATTTAGAAAATCTTTGCGTTGAAAATAAAACAAAAAGTGAAGCATTTGTTGCAAGGAAATATTTTTATAAATTATTTGGTAATCAATTCAATAGAAGAGATTATAGCAATGAAATTAATAGAAAATTGAATTATGGTTATGCAATTTTGGCTTCAGTTATTACTTGCGAAATAATCAATCATGGTTATCTGACAGAAATAGGAATAAACCATTGCGCCAAGACTAATAATTATAATTTTACATACGATATCATTGAGCCTTTTAGACCAATAATTGATGTATTTGTATATAGGACAAGAGATGTTGAGTTTAATAGTGAATATAAAATAAAATTAGTTAATTTGTTGTATGAAGAAATAATTTATAATAAAAAGAAATATTCAGTATTAAATGCTATAAAGGAATATGTTGTATCTGTAATTAAAATGTTAGATGGTGTCAATAGACTTGGAAATATAGGAATAAATTGACAAATTGTTAATTTAGATATAATATATAAATAGTAACCCGATAGGGTGAAGAGCAATAACCTTCCCAATTTGGAAGGTTCTAAGAC
>CAYZGK010000015.1:0-29891 GCA_964478025.1 uncultured Christensenella sp. | reverse complement strand
GAGCAATAACCTTCCCAATTTGGAAGGTTCTAAGACAACTCCGTTGACGTGATTGCTACTATAAATCGAGCAATAACCTTCCCAATTTGGAAGGTTCTAAGACTATGCCTCTGGTGCTTGCGGTTATAGTAAAGAGCAATAACCTTCCCAATTTGGAAGGTTCTAAGACTATGTTTAATGGAATTAGCATGGTTTATAAGAGCAATAACCTTCCCAATTTGGAAGGTTCTAAGACTTGCTGCCTTGACTGGGTATCTGGGTTGGAAGAGCAATAACCTTCCCAATTTGGAAGGTTCTAAGACCAGTAGTAGAAACATCATAATAGCAGTAACTAGAGCAATAACCTTCCCAATTTGGAAGGTTCTAAGACTTTATAAAAATGAACAATATGAATTATTTTGAGCAATAACCTTCCCAATTTGGAAGGTTCTAAGACTTACTCCATTGTGGTATAATAAATATTTACCGAGCAATAACCTTCCCAATTTGGAAGGTTCTAAGACATCATAGACCTGATTAACCAGGTTTTGAATTTGAGCAATAACCTTCCCAATTTGGAAGGTTATTGTTTTTTTGATGAATTTTCAGTACATATTTTTAAAATTGAATTTTGGTTATCATATCTTTAAGATTTTAAGAATTAGGAGAAAGAAAAAAATATGAGTGATCATAAAGGATATTTGTTTATACTATTTGATATGCCATCATTAAATAAAAAGGATAAAAAAGTGTATTTGAGATTAGTAAAACTAATAAAGGCCGTAGGTTTTGTAATGGCGCTTGAATCAACGTATTACAAATTTTATGACAATCTAAATAATTCAGTTTATGACATTAATAAAATAAGAACATGTTTAAATAATACAGGAAGTGTATTTGCAATGAAATATACGCTAAATGAATTTGAACGTATTGAGTATTTAGCAGGTCGGAGTTTGTTAAAACTGGACAATAATGTAATTGTTTATTAGAATATAAGTGTAGTTGAAATATCAAGAGTTCTAAAATGTAGGACAAGTGAAGTAATGACTTTATATGGTCTGCCAATAGTAATCCAAGTTGTTGGCAAAAATACGTTTTAGGAGGACAAAAATATGACGACTGCAAAGAAATTAAATCAAGCTATTTGTGCTACAATTTACAATTGTAGAAAAGAAAAAGGATTAACTAAAAGCGAGTTTGCACTCTATTTAGAAATTCCTTACAGAAGTTATTGCTATTATGAGATTGGGGATCAAGAACCAACACTTGAAGTGGTAATAAAAATCTGTAACAAGCTTGAAATTTCACTTAGTGATATGTTAGGTCTCACGACCTAGCATATTGCTTCCTTAGTTGGTAAAATAATATTGACCTTAATATGTCGTTAAACTGTTATAAATCTAATTATTTTAATATTTTCAATATTTATTTGTGGCTATGAAATAATGATTTTATAATCCACCATTACAAAATTAAGTAAGGCGTAAATATTAGGAGGTATCACTATGAATAAATTAGATTTAGAAACAATTGGTAGTAATTTGAGAAGATGCATCAAGGAGTTTAACTCTACACATGATGAAAAATTCTCAGAATGCTTTGAAAGAGCTTGCATTGATGGAGAGTTGAATCTTACCGATTACAACATTATCTATCGCTATCAAAGCGGGAAAAAGAGACCTTCTCTTTTAACACTTGTAGTACTAGCAAATCTACTGAATGTTTCACCTGATGAACTTTTATCCTGATGGATGAAAGTTCATCTTTTTGTTTAAGTAGTTCAAACTTTTGTTTAAGGATTTTTGGTTTGTAAATTAAATTAGTTTATGTAATTGTTTACAAAAAATAGTTTAAAAATGAGTATTGTCTTAAATACGCGCGTAATATTATAATATTTACATAAGGGGAATTATTTTTGGCTAGGGAAATTAACACTAAAAAAACAGTAGAAATCAGTAGACTAATTAGTGCAATAGTTATTACTTTTAATGTAGTAATTATTATTGCTGTAATTGTTGTTGGTGCTATTTACAATAATTATCTAGAAAAACACCAATTAGAATCTCAATATAAAAAAATTGACTTAGTTACAGATTCCTTAACCACTCGAATAGATACATATCTTCAAGGAAAACAAGAACTTATACAAGTTGTAGCTGACGATATAACAAACGGAGATTACAACATTGAGCAAGCCGGAGAACAAATAAGAGAAATTGCTGATTTAAATTATATTGATTCTTCTATTGCTATTATTTATGCTCCAGATGAAACAAAGAATCAAGATATACAAGATAAGTGGTATACAGGATATTCAAGTAGATTAAATCCTGAAAATACATATAAGTATGATTATTTTGCAAGTAAAGATTATAAAGAACTTTTTGAAGATAAAACTGGAAATGAAAGATACCATGTAACTTCTATGTTTAATGCACCTATAAGTGGTGTAAATTCTGTAGCATTGTATACAGAAGCTGTAGTTAATGATGGTGGAGAAAAGCATTCTGTTTATATAGTTTTCGTTCTTGCAAAAAGTGTTTTAGATAATTTAGGAATTTTAAAACTACAAGTAACTGGTGCTAAATCTTTAGTAATACATCAAGATGGTCACTATATTTATACATTAGATGAATTTTCTATAAGTGGTAGTGATTTTTTTGATTATATTTTAATTAATAATGACGATTTTTCATATAATGATGAGTTGAAATTAAAACAACAAATGAAAACTATAGGCAAGGGCTCTTTTACAAAATTAAATAATAAAGGAGAGAGTACCTATTATGTTTATAAAGTTTTAAACACTGATTCAAATTTAATTGCAGTTTCTTATATAACGATTGATGATTTAAAAAGTGGTGTTTCTACTAATTTAACTATTTTATTTGTAACTATTGGAGTAGTTGCTCTTATGGTTATTTTAGATATAGTTTACTTTATTATGACTAATATTTTACAAAAGAGATTAAAAACAGCATCAGATAGATCTAATAAAGCAAAAAGCGAACTTGTTAATTATTTAACTCATGAGGTAAGAACACCAGTTTCTACAATTATGGGTGTAAGTGATATTGCAAAAGTAAACATAGATAATAAAGAACAATTAAAGCAGTCTTTAGGAAAAATAAAGAAAGCTTCTTCTAATATTTTAATTACAATGAATGAAATATTAGATATATCTAGAATAGAATCTAATACATTAACGTTAACTCCAGTAAACTTTTCAATTTCATCGCTTGCTGAAAGTGTTGTAGATTATGTTCAACCTTTGCTTAAAGAAAAGGCTATTAATTTTGAGATTTATGTAAATAATTTTGAACAGGAATATTTCCATGCAGATAGAGCTAGAATTACACAAATTATAACTACAATTTTATCTAATGCAACAAAGTATTCTTATGAGGAAGGAAACATTTCTCTAACAATGCTTCAAAGTAAGGGAAAGGATGAAAATCATTCTCATTTAAGAATTGAAATAAAAGACAATGGATACGGAATTGAGGAAGGACTTGAAGATAAAATTTATGAACCATTTAGTGAACTTCCTAGTGACGTTAGAGGTATAGATAGAGGAGTTTCATTAAGTTTAGCAATAGTAAAGAGATTGCTAAAGATGATGGGCGGCAAAATAAGTTATGAATCAAAAATTGGTGTAGGTACAACATTTATAGTTGAAATGGATCTTGAAAATGCTACAACCAATGAAGAGATTGTGCCACTTGATAATATAAGAGCCCTTATTGTTGATGATGATAATGATGTTTTATCTTCATATAAGCCTATGATGGAAGCATGTGGACTTAGAGCAGACTTTGCTAATAATGCAAATCAAGCACTAGATATGATAAAACTTGCAAAAGCTGATGGAGATAGATATTTATACATAATACTTGATTATAAAATGCCAGATATAAGTGGAATTGAACTTGCGAAAGAAATAAGAAAGATTGTTAAAAACGATGTTAAGATTTTACTTATGTCAGCATATGATGTAACAAGCGTTGAAGAAGAGGGTAAAATGGCTGGAATTGATGGCTTTATAATGAAACCATTATTTACATCAACACTTCTATCAAAGATAAGAAAAATTGAAAGAAATCAAAATGCAGACGTTGACTCAAAAACTATATTAAATGGACTTAGGGTTTTGGTGGCTGACTATGTGGATGAAGAGTATGACATAATAGCAAGTATGCTAGTTGATATGAATATGTCAGTAGAGAGAGCTGAAAATGGCCTTGTAGCATTAAAGAAAGTTAGAGATAACCATAATTATGATTTAGTGTTACTTGATATTTATATGCCAGTTATGAACGGCGTAGATACTACATATGCTATTAGAGGCATAGATACAGATTATGCAAATTCTCTTCCAATAATTGCAATGGCTAGAAATGCATTTGCCCAAAATATAATGCAAGCATATGAAGCAGGAATAACTACTCATATAGTAAAACCTATTAATATGAATAAACTTGTGAAGGTGATTAAAAAATGTCTACAAATATAGTTAAAAAGATAAGTATTATCATAACAATAATCCTTCTATTATCTAGTATGGTAGTATTTATTTCATGTGATAAAAAAGAAACTACATTTGAAGCAAAATTATCTAAAGAAATTCAAGCTAATTTGTATATAAGAGGTGGCGATGATCAATTTGATTCCATATTATATGTAGTAAAAGAGTTTAACAAGATTTATAAGAATGTAAACATAGTATACAGAAAAACTTATAATTATGAGGAATTAGCACTTGAGCAACTGCTTTCAAATAATAGAGAAATTGATTTGTTCTTTATAAATGAGAACATGTATGACAATAAAACTATAGTGACTGAAAATACTGAAAATTTAGATGAGATAATATCTTTAATTGGAATTAATAAAAATATAAAAGAAAAAAGAAATGGGCATGATGAAATTTATGGCGTTCCTATGGCATTTAATGTTAAAGGTATAGTTGTAAATACAGACTTATTGAAAAAATATAATTGTTCTATACCAACAAATATAAGTGAACTAAAAAATGTTTGCAATATATTAGTAGAAAACAACATTACTCCAATACAAGGAGTGGATGGTGAATTATATTCTAATTTATTTAGCACACAATATTTATATGAATTATATAACAACAAATATTCATATAGTGTAAGTGAAGTAAATAGTGAAAAGGAAGGATATAAGTCAACCTTTGATAATATCCTAAATTTGGAAAAAGAATTTATTAATTTAGGCTATACGTCAAAAGATAAAATGTATGATAGTTTAGATGAGGCAAAAGAAGCTTTTATGAAAGGGGAGATACCATTTTTAGTTGTAGATACTGAGACATACTCTCAATTAATAGAAGGAGAGAGACATTATTGGATAGATGCAAATAATGATTATGATACATCTAAGAGTTTTGCATATGAGTTTATACCTCTTCCTACAGATGAAAAAACAAGTGTGTCTTATCTTGAAACATGGTATTACTTGGCAGTAAATAAAAATTCGGAAAATTTAGAAGTTGCAAATGAATTTATTAGATTTTTATCTTCAGCCGAGAGCCTTGATTTATTAGCAGAAAAAATGGGAGTGCCAACTGTATCTTCTCATGTAAATAGCGATTATAAATTTAATAGTTTATTTAATAGTTCTCTATTATATGAAAGCAATATTTTATTAAATACAAATATAAAGAATGCTCAAGTAGAATATTTAGAGACTTACGTAAAGTCTTGAATCTAAAATTATTTCCATAAATTAACAATTTTTTACATTAAAATTAGGTCACTATTTCATTGAAGTTCCATTGAAGTAAGTATTGAAGTTATGTTGAAGTAAATAAAATTAGGCCACTACTTTTTAGATAATAGTGGCCTTTTTAAATTGTATTTATTATTTTACCTTTATAGAATTAGAAATAACTTGATCAACAAATTGTTTTGCAGCACGAGCCGATCTGTTAGCTCTAGATAGAGCATATTTTTCAGCAGCAACCTTTACAATTTCTTTATCATAATCAATATTATTTTCATCAAGTAGGTGAGTAATAATATCTAAATAGGTTTCTTTATTAGGACGATCAAACCAAATTTGAATTCCAAATCTTTCAGATAATGATACTGATTCTTGCATTGTATCATTCTTAGATAAATCATCTTCTCTGTCTGAGAATTTTTCTCTAATAATGTGACGTCTATTACTTGTTGCATAAATAACTACATTTTTAGATTTTGCGGAGATTGAACCTTCTAAGATTGCCTTTAATGAAGAGAAGTTATCATCGTCTTCTTGGAATGAAAGATCATCAATAAATATAATGAACTTTAAAGGATTTGTTGTTAATTCATCTAAAAGAGCAGGAAGAGCACGTAATTGTTCCTTTCTAACTTCAAGAATTCTTAAACCTTCTTTGTATAGTTCATTACAAACAGCTTTAACTGTTGAAGATTTTCCAGTACCAGCATCACCAGTTAGTAAAATATTAGAAGCAGGTTTTCCAGCAAGCAAAGCTTTTGTGTTATCTATAATAATACCTTGCTCATACTTATAGTTAATTAAGTCAGAAAGCCTAATAGGATCTGGATTTTTAACTGGAACAATTTCATTTTGCTCATTTATAAAGAACATATGATATTTTGCATAAATTCCATATCCATATTTTTCAATATTGTTTGCTCTCTCTAAATATTCTTTCTTTAAATCTATTGGTTTTAATTTCCAAGCTGGAAGGTATTCCACTTGATCAAATGGTAGAATGTCATTTGAGTCCAAATTAGCAAGTTTATTAAGAATATCAAGTTCTTGCTCAACATTGTGCTGAATTAATGGAGAAGGGGTTATTTTGGCGCCCAGTCTCTTTATAAAGATATTTTCATTATTACTAACTATTTCACATATGTGAGAAGATAGATGTTCATGTCCAGTTTCATATAGGTTGAATAAAATGTTAGAGTATTTTTCAACCATTGAACTTGCGTTTAAATCTTTAGAAAGTGAATAATATGTATCTATATAATCAATAAGTGCTTTTACAACACTATCATCTTTAACTGTTTTAAAAATAGTTAAAGAGTGAAGTGATATAGAAAGTTCTTCTAAATTTATATTAGGCATTTATAATAGCTCCATGTGCACCTGAAGATACCATTGCTGCGTATCTCTTTAAGTAACCTGTAAGTTCTTTTTTCTTTGGAACGAAATTCTTCATTCTTTCATCAAGAATCTTTTGATCAACTTTAAGTTCAATCTTGTTATTTGGAATATCAATTAAAATTGTATCTCCATCTTGTACAACACCAATTAAGCCGCCTTCTGCTGCTTCTGGAGAAACGTGTCCAATGCAAGCACCACGAGTAGCTCCTGAGAATCTACCATCAGTAATTAGGGCAACTGATTCACCAAGTCCCATTCCCATAATTGCAGAAGTAGGATTTAACATTTCTCTCATTCCAGGTCCACCTTTTGGTCCTTCATATCTAATAACTACAACATCACCAGCTACAATCTTGCCAGAGTTTATAGCTGCTTGAGCTTCTTCTTCTGAATCAAATACTTTTGCAGGGCCTTCATGAACAAGCATTGAAGGAGCAACAGCAGCTCTTTTAACAACAGAGCCATCTACTGCTAAATTACCCTTTAGTACTGCAATACCACCTGTTTGTGAGTATGGATTATCAATAGGACGAATAATCTCAGGGTTAAGATTTGGACAATTCTTAATATTTTCTCCAACAGTCTTTCCAGTTACAGTCATACAATCAAGATTAATTAAGTTCTTCTTTGTAAGTTCGTTCATAACTGCATAAACACCACCAGCTTCATTTAAATCTTCCATATATGTTCTACCAGCTGGAGCTAAGTGACAAATATTTGGAGTTCTTGCAGAAATCTCATTAGCAATTTCTAGATTAATATCTATTCCACATTCATGAGCAATAGCAGGTAAGTGTAGCATTGAGTTTGTTGAACAACCTAAAGCCATATCAACAGTTAAAGCATTTTGGAAAGCTTTTTCTGTCATAATATCTCTTGGTCTAATGTTTTTCTTTACCATATCCATAACAGCCATACCAGCATGTTTAGCAAGTTCAATTCTTTGAGAGTAAACTGCTGGAATTGTTCCATTGCCTTTTAATCCCATGCCTAAAACTTCTGTTAAACAGTTCATTGAATTTGCTGTGTACATACCAGAACATGATCCACATGATGGACAAGCTTTACATTCATATTCTTCAAGTTCTTCAAGTGTCATCTTGCCAGCGTTATATTTACCTACAGCTTCAAACATTGAAGATAGACTTGTTTTAGCTCCATTTATGTGACCTGCAAGCATTGGACCACCAGAAACAAATACTGTTGGTAAATTTAATCTTGCAGCAGCCATTAATAATCCTGGAACGTTTTTATCACAGTTTGGTACCATAACTAAAGCATCAAAACCATGGGCAAGTGCCATACATTCTGTTGAATCTGCAATTAAATCTCTTGTAACTAAGGAATATTTCATACCAATATGTCCCATAGCAATACCATCACATACAGCAATTGCAGGGAATACAATTGGAGTTCCACCAGCCATAGCAACGCCTAGTTTTACAGCTTCAACGATTTTATCTATATTCATATGACCAGGAACGATTTCATTATAAGAACTAACAATACCAACTAAAGGTCTTTCTAACTCTTCTTTTGTTAAACCTAAAGCATGGTATAAAGAAATATGTGGCGCATTTTGTGGGCCAAATTTTAAAGAATCACTTACCATATTATCCTCTCTATTTTTTTTATTTGTATTTTATGCATAAAGGGAAAACTTAAAAAAGTTTCCCCATTTATATTAAGTTTTTTTAGTTGTTATTTTGTTTGCTTTTAAATTAGTTATTGATTAATTTATCGCTTTCATTATTCCAACTATATAGTTTTCTAATTTCAGCACCAACTGCTTCTGATGGATGTTCAGCATGTAACTTTCTCATAGCATTGAAGTGTACTTGACCACCAGCATCTGACATATCTAATAAGAAGTCTTTAGCAAATGTACCATCTTGAATATCCTTTAAGATCTTCTTCATAGTCTTCTTTGTTTCTTCTGTGATTAGTTTTGGTCCTGTGATATAGTCACCATATTCAGCTGTATTAGAAATAGAATATCTCATACCTGAGAATCCTGATTGATAAATTAAGTCAACGATAAGCTTCATTTCATGAATACATTCAAAGTAAGCATTTCTTGCATCATATCCAGCTTCAACTAGTGTTTCAAAACCAGCTTGCATTAATGCACAAACACCACCGCAAAGAACTGCTTGTTCACCAAATAAGTCTGTTTCTGTTTCTGTTCTGAATGTTGTTTCAAGAACGCCGGCTCTAGCACCACCGATTCCTAATGCATAAGCAAGTGCAATATCTAGAGCATCACCTGTAGCATCTTGTTCTACAGCAACTAGACATGGAACACCCTTCCCAGCTTGGTACTCAGATCTAACTGTATGACCTGGTCCCTTTGGAGCAATCATGATAACGTTAACATTCTTTGGTGGTTTGATACATCCAAAGTGAATGTTGAATCCATGAGCAAATGCAAGTGTCTTTCCTTCTGTCATGTAAGGTTCAATACTTTCTTTATATAACTTAGCTTGTTTTTCATCATTAATTAAAATCATAATGATATCAGCAATCTTAGCAGCTTCAGCAGCTGTCATAACTTTCATGCCTTGAGCTTCAGCCTTTGCCCAGCTCTTGCTTCCTTCGTACAAACCAACAATAACATTAACGCCAGACTCTTTTAAGTTAAGAGCATGAGCATGTCCTTGTGAACCGTAACCAATGATGGCTACAGTTTTACCGTTAAGTTTGTTTAAATTACAATCTTGTTGATAAAAAATTCTTTGTGCCATAATATTTAATCTCCTTAAATAGTGTTTAATTTTTTTTCTTTTATTTTACTCTTTTTTTTATAAATGTATAGTAATATTTTAAAAAATATTACAGATTACTTATCTTCTTTCATTGTAGTGCTTCCAGTTTCAAGTGAAACAACACCAGTTCTACAAATTTCAAGAATATTGAAATCTCTCATAATTTCGATAAAATCATCAATTTTCTTAGACTCTCCCGTTACTTTTAAGATGATTGCATCTTTAGTGTAGTGAATAGTTTGTGCTTTAAATGCTTCAGCAGCTGCCTTAATTTCTTCTCTTGATGAGGCTTCATTTGCCATCTTTATAAGTAGAAGTTCACAAGATATACTACTTTCTAAAGATAATTCCTTAATGCTGCGTACATCAGGTAATTTATAAAGTTGAGAAATTAATTGGTCTTTTGTACATTCATCCCCTTTAAAAGTTACAGTAATTCTTGAAAACTTTTCATCTTCTGTTTCTGATACTGTTAAAGAATCAATATTGAATCTTCTACGTCTAAACATAGAGGTAACTCTATTTAATACTCCTGCTTTATCATTAACTAAAACTGCTATATTAAACTTTGCCATATTAATCACCTACCTTTACGATAATATCATCCATAGAACCGCCCGGAGGAAGCATAGGAAGAACGAACTCGTCTTTGTCTATAGCACACTCAACTAAATATGTGCCATTGTATTTAAATGCTCTAGATAGAGCGCTATCTAGATCTTTAACATTAGAAACTCTCTCACCATTACCGCCAAAAGCTTTTACTAAAGCGATAAAGTCTGTTTTTCTATCTAAAACTGTATTAGAGTAGTGTTTGTCAAAGAATAATGTTTGCCATTGACGAACCATACCTAAAACGCCGTTATTTAAAAGAAGAATAACAAGTGGAACGTTATTAGATACTGATGTAGCAAGTTCATTTAAGCACATTCCAAAACTTCCATCACCAGTTACTAAAACTGTATGTTCTTTTGTTCCAAAATATGCACCAATAGCAGCGCCCATACCAAATCCCATAGTTCCAAGTCCACCACTTGAGATAAATCTTCTTGGTGTTTTAAATTCTGCAAATTGAGCTGCCCACATTTGATGTTGACCTACATCGGTAGCGATAGGAGTATTGTTATTTAAATATTTATTTAATGTAACAATAGCATCTCTTGGGGAAACAGTATTATTGTTTTTATTCTTTGAAGCCTCTTCGATTTGTTTAGCTTCTTTTACTTTAAAATCACTTACTGTTTTTTGCCATTCTGGTTTTGTTGTAGGGTTAATTAGTGGTAATAATTTTTCAAGAGTAAGTTTTATATCACCATTAACACCATTAACAGTAGGTCCCATCTTTCCAATTTCTGCTTTATCTATATCAATATGAATAATCTTTGCTTTCTTTGCAAACTTTGCACGATTTCCTGTAACTCTATCGTTAAATCTTGCACCAAGAGCAATAATACAATCTGAATGGTGCATTGATTGAGATGAAGCAAAGTGACCATGCATACCTTGCATTCCTACATATCTTGGGTGATCTGTAGAAATTGCAGATAATCCCATAAATGAACATCCAATTGGAGCATCTACTAAATCAGCAAGTTTTAAAACTTCTTCTGATGCATTTGATGTAATAACACCACCACCTACATAAACATAAGGTCTTTCTGACTCATTTATAATAGCTGCTGCATTTTCAATTTGTGACATTGGGGCTGCCTTTTTCTCAAAAGGTTCAACCTTTGATTGCATAGAAAACTCAGCTTTTGCCATTTGGATATCTTTTGGAATATCTACAAGTACTGGTCCTGGTCTTCCAGATTTTGCAATTTTAAAAGCTTCACGGATAGTGTCTGCAAGTTCATCTACTGAATCTACTACATAGTTATGTTTTGTAATAGGAAGTGTAATACCTGCTATATCTATTTCTTGGAAAGCATCAGTACCAATTTGGTCAGTTTTTACGTTTCCGGTTATTGCAACAAGTGGAATAGAATCAAGGTAAGCTGTAGCAATACCTGTAACTAAGTTTGTAGCTCCTGGTCCTGATGTTGCGATAACAACACCTACTTCGCCAGTTGATCTTGCAAAGCCGTCAGCTGCGTGTACTGCGCCTTGTTCATGAGCACTTAAAACGTGCTTTATTTCGTCTTGATATTTATATAAAGAATCGTAAATGTTGATTACTTGTCCACCTGGATAACCAAATACAACTTTACAATCTTGTTCTATTAATGTTTTTACTAAAATGTCTGATCCTGATAATTTCATATGTTTTTCCTTATTTTAATTCCTCTATTATTAAAGTTCCCATTTGAGAACAGCCAACTTTGTGGCAATTTACTTTATCTTCGTCTTTTGCTGGCATAATATCACCAGTTCTATATCCCTTGTCTAAGACTCGAGAGACGGCATTTTCAATTGCGTCGGCTTCTTTTACCATATCAAAACTATAACGTAACATCATTGCTGCAGAAAGTATTGTTCCAATTGGATTTGCAATATCTTGTCCTGCAATATCTGGAGCTGAACCATGAATAGGTTCATATAAACCACATGATGAATAACCTAAAGATGAAGAAGGAATCATTCCAATTGAACCTGTAATCATTGATGCTTCATCAGATAGAATATCTCCGAACATATTTTCAGTTACTATAACATCAAATTGAGAAGGATTTTTAACAATTTGCATAGCACAATTATCTACAAGCATATCTGTAAGTTCTACATCTGGATAATCTTTTGCAATTCTATGCATTGTTGCATTCCATAAACGGGAAGTATCTAAAACATTACTTTTTTCAACAGAACAAAGTTTATGGTTTCTCTTTCTTGCTGTTTCAAAACCGATTCTTCCAATTCTTTCAATTTCACTTTCTGAGTAACTCATTATATCGGTAGCGACCTTTTGACCATTTACTTCTTGAGTTTCATGTTTTCCAAAGTATACGCCACCAATTAATTCTCTTACTATAATAAAATCTATACCTTTTTCTACTATTTCCTTATTTAAAGGAGAAGCAGATGCAAGTTGTGGCCAAATTTTAGCAGGACGATTATTTGAATAAACGCCCATTCCTGATCTTAGTTTAAGTAGTCCTTTTTCAGGTCTTAAATTTCCTGGAACACCATTCCATTTTGGTCCACCTACAGCTCCAAGTAAAACAGAGTCAGAGTTTATACATTTATCTAGCATGCTTTGAGGAAGTGGTTCACCATATTTATCTATAGCGCAACCTCCCATGTCTACATCATCATATATAAAAGTATGACCATACTTTTTGCCAATTACATCTAAAACTCTAATAGCTTGATTTACTATCTCTGGTCCTATACCATCACCACGAATAACTGCAATTTTCTTTTCCATATTCTTTACCTCTATTTTTTAAGTGATGCAAGCAATCCGCCTTTATCTATTATATTTTGAATAAAAGCAGGGAATGGTTGAGATTTATAAGTTTTGCCAGTAGTTTTATCTGTAATAATACCAGTATCAAAATCTACTGAAACTTCATCTCCTGCATTAATTTCTTCAGCGGCTTTTTCGCACTCTATAATAGGTAATCCTATATTAATAGCATTTCTATAGAATATACGTGCAAAACTCTTTGCTATAACAACACCTGTTTGACAAGTCTTTATAACAAGAGGAGCATGCTCACGTGATGAGCCACACCCAAAGTTCCAACCAGCAACTATAACATCACCAGGTTTAACTTTTTTAACAAACTCTGTATCAATATCTTCCATGCAATGAAGAGCTAATTCTTGAGCATTTGGAGTATTTAAATAACGTGCAGGAATAATAACATCCGTATCAACGTTATCTGGATATTTAAAAACTTTTCCTTCAGTATTTTTCATATTATGCCTCCTTTGGTGATGTGATATAGCCAGTAAGTGCGGATGTTGCTGCTGTTAATGGACTTGCAAGATAAACCTCACTCTTTACGTGTCCCATACGGCCGACAAAGTTTCTATTTGTTGTAGCTATACATCTTTCGCCCTCTGCAAGAATTCCCATATATCCACCTAAACATGGTCCACAAGTTGGAGTAGATACAACGGCACCTGCATCAATAAATGCTGTTATATAACCTTTTTCAATACAAGTTTTGTAAATTTGCATTGTAGCAGGAATAATAATACAACGAATGCCATCAGCAATATGTTTGCCTTTTAGTACGTTATATGCAGCTTCCATATCTTCCATACGACCATTTGTACAAGAACCGATAACAACTTGGTCAATCTTTATATCACTAAGCTCTGTTGCAGGTTTTGTATTTTCAGGTAAGTGAGGACAAGCAACAATAGGAACAATCTTAGATAAATCAATATCATAGGTTTCTTCATATTTTGCATCATCATCAGCTTTGTATATAACTGGCTTTCTTTCGCATCTTCCTTCCATATAAGCAAGAGTAATCTCGTCTACTGGGAAAATGCCATTTTTAGCACCAGCTTCAATTGCCATATTACAAATACATAATCTATCGTCCATAGATAAAGACTTAACGCCATCACCTACAAACTCCATAGATTTATATAGAGCACCATCTACACCAATTTTACCGATGATATATAAAATTACATCTTTACCAGAGCAGTTAGATTTTAATTTTCCTGTTAAATTGAACTTTATAGCACTAGGAACTTTAAACCAAGCCATACCTGTTGCCATACCAGCGCACATATCAGTAGAACCAACACCTGTTGAGAAAGCGCCAAGTGCTCCATATGTACATGTGTGGCTATCTGCACCGATTATACAATCGCCCGCTGTAACAACGCCTTGTTCAGGAAGTAAGGCATGTTCAATTCCCATTTTACCAACATCGTAAAAATGGCTTACGCAATATTTACAAGCAAACTCACGACAAGTTTTAGATTGTTGAGCAGCTTTAATATCTTTATTTGGAACAAAGTGGTCCAAAACTATAGCTATTCTATCTTTATCAAATACGCCATCAAAACCGGCTTTATTGAATTCGTTAACAGCAACTGGAGTTGTTATATCGTTTCCAAGAACAATATCTAACTTTGCATTGATTAATTGTCCTACTTCAACGCTTTTTAGTCCTGCATGCGCTGCTAATATTTTTTGAGTCATTGTCATTCCCATAATATCACCTCTATTTGTTATTAAAAGCACTAAGTAGTGCTTCAGCAGATGCACGAATAATATCTGTATTCATACCTGCGCCCCAAGACATATGACCATCTGGCCATTCAATTCCAATGTAAGCAACAGCAGAAGAACCAGAACCACTATTTTGCATACTATGTTCTGTATAAACTTTTAGTTTGTAACTTTCGTTTGTGAACATCTTCAATGCATTTGAAACGGCATCAAGAGATCCATTACCATCTACGTTAAGCATTCTAGATACACCATTATTGCTAAGTTCTATATCTGCATTAACACCATCATCTACTTGGTGGAAATGTGTTTCGCCAATAGAGATAGGGGATAGTTTATCAAAGTAAGAATCCTTAAAGATTTTAAATACATCAGAAACTTTTAATTCTTTATGAAGATGATCTGAAGAATTCTTGCACTTATAAGATAAATGTTCTCTCATTTGTGGAGGTAAGATAAATCCATAAGTTTGTTCTAGCAAATATCCAATTCCACCTTTTCCGCTTTGTGAGTTAACACGTATAACATCAGCATCATAAGTTCTTGAGATGTCTTTTGGATCAATAGGAATATATGGAACTGTCCATTGATATTCACCTTTTTCTTCTCTATATTTCATTCCCTTTGCAATTGCATCTTGGTGAGAACCACTAAATGCAGCAAATACAAGAGAGCCAGCGTATGGAGATCTTTCATGAACATGCATTCTTGTACATTTTTCATAAGTTGACACTAAACTTGGCATATTAGAGAAGTCAAGTTTTGGATCAACGCCATGAGAGTACATATTCATAGCCATTGTAATTAAATCAACGTTTCCTGTTCTTTCTCCATTTCCAAATAAAGTACCTTCAACTCTATCTGCTCCTGCTAAAACTCCAAGTTCAGCACAAGCAACACCTGTTCCTCTATCATTGTGAGGATGTAAAGAAATTGTTACATTTTCACGATACTTTAAATTTTTGTGCATATATTCAACTTGTGAAGCAACAATATGAGGCATGCTCATTTCAACTGTTACTGGCAAGTTAATAATTACGTTATTTGTAGGACTTGGTTGTAAAACATCAAGAACAGCATTACAAACTTCAAGAGCATACTCAGGTTCAGTTCCAGTGAAACTTTCTGGTGAGTACTCAAATCTAAAGTTACCTTCGTATTCAGCTGCTAACTTTTTAACAAGCTTAGCGCCATCTACTGCTATTTTCTTGATTTCTTCTTTAGACTTTCTAAATACTTGTTCTCTTTGAGCAACAGAAACTGAATTGTAGAAGTGAATAATAGCACTTGGAGCACCTTTACATGCATCAAATGTTCTTCTTATGATATGTTCACGACATTGAGTTAATACTTGAACTGTAACGTCGCTTGGAATCATATTATTGTCAATTAAAGTTCTTAAAAAGTCGTATTCTGTTTCAGAGGCAGCAGGGAAGCCTACTTCAATTTCCTTAAAACCAACTTTTAGTAACATCTTGTAGAATTCCATTTTTTCTTCAAGACTCATTGGAATTACTAAGCTTTGGTTTCCGTCTCTTAAGTCTACAGAGCACCATTCAGGTGCTTTTTCTATATGGTCCTTTTTTACCCAATCATATGTCATAACTGGTGGTAAATAGTAACCAATTTTGTATTTTTTATAATCCATCATTTTTGATTTTCTCCTAGTTTTTGTCGTTAATGTTATTTTTCAGCGATAACTTCGACTTCAACTAGAACACCTTTTGGTAATTCACGTACAGCTACGCAAGATCTTGCTGGCTTTGATGTGAAATATTTTCCATATATTCCGTTGAAGGCTGCGAAATCGCTCATATTTTGTAAAAAGCATACTGTTTTAATTGCGTTATCGAGCGAAGTACCAGCGGCCTTCAGGATTTCAGATAGATTTTTGCAAACTTGTTCAGTTTGTTCTTCAATTGTTTTAGCTTCAACTGTATTTGTTTTTGGGTTGATAGCGATTTGACCAGATGTGAAAACTAAGTTACCTACGCAAATTGCTTGTGAATATGGTCCGATTGCATCTGGTGCTTGTTTTGTGTAAATTACTTCTTTACTCATTTTAGTTTTCTCCTATTGTTTGATATTAAACCCTTCTTTCTTTAGGGCTCCTATTATTTCTTGTATATGTTCTTGGTTTCTAGTTTCAACAGAAATTCTTAAGTAGCATCCGTTAATTGATGCAGTTTCTGAAGATCTTTCATGGTGAACAGATGTAACGTTACCACCACAATCAGCAATAATTCTAGAAACATCTTTTAATTGTCCTGGCTTATCTACAAGTTCGATTAATAAGCTTGTCTTTCTTCCAGATTTTTGTAAACCTCTTTCAATAACTCTAGATAGAATTGATACGTCAATATTACCACCTGAAACTACTGAAACAACTTTCTTTCCTTGGATAGGGAATTTGTTGAACATTGCAGCAGCAACTGAAACAGCGCCTGCTCCTTCTGATACCATCTTTTGCTTTTCAATTAATGCAAGGATAGCAGCAGCAATTTCATCTTCTGTTACAACAGCGATATCGTCAACATATTTGCTAACTAAATCAAATGTGTTCTTACCTGGAGTCTTTACTGAAATACCATCTGCAATTGTTGATACAGAATCAAGTGTAGAGATTTTTCCTGCTTTTACTGAGTTATACATTGAAGGTGCGCCGGCTGCTTGAACACCATAAACCTTAACTGAAGGTCTAAGTTTTTTAATAGCATAAGCAATACCTGCAATTAATCCACCGCCACCAATTGGAACTATAACGGCATCTAAATCTGGCATTTCATCCAAAATTTCAAGAGCGATTGTTCCTTGTCCTGCGATAACATCTTCATCATCAAATGGGTGAACAAATGTATAACCAAACTTATCTCTAAGTTCAAGTGCTTTATTATATGCATCGTCATATACTCCTGGAACTAAAACAACTTCAGCCCCATAAGACTTTGTAGCTTCAACTTTAGATATAGGTGCACTATCTGGCAGGCAAATGACAGCCTTAATACCAGCTTTTTGTGCAGCAAGAGCAACACCTTGAGCATGGTTTCCAGCAGAGCATGCAATAACGCCACGAGCTTTCTCTTCTGGAGATAGCATAGCGATACGGTAACCAGATCCACGTAACTTGAATGAACCTGTGTTTTGAAGGCACTCTGGCTTTAGGTAAAGTTCACAATTGTCTGTGACACCTTTTGCCTTAACAATAAGTGTCTTTCTAACTACGTCTTTTAAGACTTCTTTTGCTTGGTAAATTTTTTCTAGTGACATCATTTTTTTGTACCATCCTTTTGTATACGCATAAAATATAATATATCAAGTAAAAATATTAATAGTAACTACAATATATTGTCAAGTTTTTTGTTATATTGCAACATGTAAAGAAGCCGGAAAAATTGCAAATTTTCATAAAAATTGCAACAAATAATTGCAAAAAATAAAAGCAAAATTAACTACAAAGTAGTTAAAATAAGGAAAAAATGTAAAATAATGTGACGCTAAAATTTTGAGCAATAATTAATTGCAAAATTAAAGTAAAATTTTTATTATTTGAATTATAGGGTATCTTATGCAATAATAAAAAAGGTTTTAAATTATGAATAAAGAAAAAGTCTCAACAGTAATAAAAGTTGTATTCCCACTTCTAATATTTTTTGACATCTCTGTTTTGGTGATAGTTGTTTACTGCGCCGTTAATGGATTTGACGAGGAAGGGTGGCTTTTATCTTTAATTGGAATGTGCTTTTTTGCATGGCATATAACATATAGACCAATAATGGGACAAATTGTTGGATTTTTTAGACCGGTTTTAAGACTTAAATTAAAAAGGTGGAAAGTAAGTAAAAGAGAAGCTTTATTTTATGAAAAATATTTTCATATAAAAAGTTGGAAAGATAAGGTTCCTGCATGGAATAGAAACCACTTTGTTTTGCATTTATCTGATATGAAAGACATAAACAAGGTAAGCCAAGTTTTAAGATACAACATATCTGCTGAAATTACTCACACAGCAAATGCAATCTTAGGAATATTCTTTGTCTTTGTTGCTTTTTATCCCCTAGTTTATAAATGGCTTTGGGCGTTTTTGCTTGCGTCAATTATTGTGTCTTTTATTGCCGATGTTCCATTTATACTAATTCAAAGATACAATAGAGCAAGAGTTATGGATATTTATCTAAGACTTTGTGAAAAGGAAAACAAGCAAGAAAAAGAATTAGATAGAGCGGACGAATTAGAATTGAAATTAAATAAGATTGAGATTAAAATTAAAATGTTAAATGATGAAAATAATAAAAAGGAGGATAAGTCGTGAATATTTATGAATCTGGTGAGATGTATCTAGAAAATATACTAGAAATAAGACAAAAAAATGGTAGCGTTAGATCTGTAGATTTAGTAAATACTATGGGTTTTGCAAAGTCTAGTGTATCTGAAGGCATAAAGAACCTAAAGAATAATGGATATGTTGAAGTTAGTAAAGATGGATTAATAACCTTAACTGAAAAAGGCGAAGAAGTTGCCAAACATATCTTTGAAAAACATACAATTTTAACCAAAGCTTTCATAAGTCTTGGCGTAGAGCCTGAGATTGCTGAAAAAGATGCGTGCAAGATTGAGCACATAATTTCAGACGAAACATTTAATGCAATTAAAAAACATGTAAAATAATTACTTGAAACTCTTGACACCTATAAATGCTAAGAGTATTATTTTAGTGTAAAAGTTCGGAAAGGCGAACTTAAATTTTAGAAATATCGTTCGGCTAAACGAACATAGAGTATAAAAATTATTGTAAAAATAAAGAAAAAGGAAGTGAAGAATATGCCAATAGCAATTGCACCAAAAGATACTGCATTAAAGATAGTAAAAATTTTGGCAGATGAGAAGTTAAAGACTCATTTAAGCAACTTAGGAATTCTTGAAAATGGAGAAATTACAGTTGTTTCAAAAGAGGCTGGTTCTACGATAGTTTTAGTTAAAGGAGTTAAACTCGCTTTAGACAGAAATCTATCTACAAAAATTTTAGTTGGTTAATAAATATTTATGGAGGATCTATATATGATCAAAAAACTTAGTGAGTTTGCAATCGGAGAAAAAGGAGTAGTTAAAGCTCTAGATAATGCCGATAGCAAAATTAAAAGACGTTTACTAGATATGGGTATCACCCCAGGTGCTCCAATTTACTTAAGAAAGAAGGCACCACTTGGCGATCCGATTGAAGTAACAATTAGAGGCTATGAATTATCTCTAAGAAAAACAGAAGCTGATGCTGTTGTTATGGAGGTGAAATAATGAAGAACTTTGCGCTAGCAGGAAATCCTAACTGTGGCAAAACGACATTATTTAACTCTCTTACTGGTTCTACTGCCCACGTTGGTAACTGGCCAGGCGTTACAGTAGATAAAAGGGATGGCGTTTACAAGAAAGGCAAAGAGCCTGTTGCTATTGTAGACTTACCAGGAATTTACTCTTTATCTCCATACACTCCAGAAGAGGTTATAGCTAGAAATTACGTTTTGGATGAAAATCCAGATGCAATCATCAATATTATTGATGCTACAAACCTTGAGAGAAACTTGTATTTAACAACACAATTACTTGAAACTGATGTTCCAATGGTTATTGCATTAAACATGATGGATGAAGTTGAAAAGAGCGGAGATAAAATTAATGTTAAACAACTTGAAGAAGAACTTGGTATTCCTGTTGTAGCTATTTCAGCTTTAAAGGAACAAGGTCTTGAAGAATTAATGAATAAAGCTATTGAAGTTTCATCAAAGCCAAGACAAGGTAAAACAGTTCTTGCTGATTGTGCACTTGCTCATTTAATTGGAGATATAAAGATTGCACTTGAAGGACAACATGTTAAAAATCCATTGTTCCATGCAATTAAACTTGTAGAAAATGATGAAATTGAAGTAAAGATGCATCCAGATTCAGTATATATAGTTGATGAATTTAAAAAGGAATTCACAAATGATGTATTTGGAACTGATTTCGAATCATTAGTTGCAGATGCTAGATATTCATATATTTCAGCAAATTATTCTTCAGCTTTAACAAAAGCCGTTAAGGATAATGATAAGAAAGAATCTAAATCAGATAAGGCAGATAAAGTTTTGACAAATAAGTGGGCAGGTATTCCTATCTTCTTAGTAATTCTATTTGCCATATTCCACTTAACATTCTCAGAAAATTTATTCTTCTTAGGTGGTTTATTTAGTGGTGTTACTCCTTCATTTGAAGGAACAATATTTGAAGGTCTATTCTGGACAGATGCAGGTATTAACTCTCCTGGTGTTATTCTTCAAAGTTTTGTAACAGATATTACAGATGCATTATCTAATGCTGTTGCAGGTGCTTTAGAATCATCCCCAGCTTGGGTTCAAGGATTCTTAGTTGATGGTGTACTTGCAGGTGTGTTCTCAGTACTATCTTTCGTACCACAAATCTTACTTCTATTCTTATTCTTCTCAATTCTAGAAGATTCAGGATATATGGCACGTATTGCATTCATTCTTGATAGAATCTTTAGAAAATTCGGATTATCTGGACGTGCATTTATGCCAATGATCATGGGATTTGGTTGTTCAGTTCCAGCCATGATTAATACAAGAACATTAGCAGACGAGAAAGAAAGAACAGCAACAGTTAGAGTTATTCCATTCTTCTCATGTGGTGCTAAACTTCCTATACTAGTTGCAGTTGCTGGTGGTATCGTACAACAATTCGGTGTTGGTAATGCAGATTTAATTACTTATGCATTCTACTTAATTGGTATTATTACAGCTATTGTTACAGTAATCTTAATGAGAAATACATCTCTAAAGGGTGAAACACCTCCATTTATTATGGAATTACCTACATACCATGTACCACAATTTAAGAATCTTATGATTCACTTATGGGATAAGTTAAAACACTTCATTAAGAAGGCATTTACAATAATCCTTGCTTCAACTATTGTAATTTGGTTTGTAAGCCACTTTGACTGGGGATGGCATTATCTTGAAGATGAACAAATTAATAATTCTATCTTGGCCGGTGTTGGTAAGTTATTACAACCATTCTTTACACCAGTTGGATTTGGTTCTCAACTTGGAGAATGGGGCTGGGTATTCGTTGTAGCTGCTATAACAGGTTTAATTGCAAAAGAGAACGTTATTGCTACATTCGCAACTCTTGCTGCTTGTGTCACTGCTGGATTTGAAGCAGATGAAGCACTAGAGGGGGTTGATTCAGTTGTTCAAATGATTCAAGCTACCGGTATAGATATTCCAGGACTACTTGCATTCGTTGCTTTCAATATGGTAACAATTCCATGCTTTGCAGCTGTTGCTACAGCTAAGGCTGAACTTCCATCAAAGAAGGCATTTAACGGAACATTAATATTCTGGCTTGCTACATCTTACATCGTTGCAATGATGATTTACTTAATCGGCGCATACTGGTGGACATGCTTTATCTTTATAGCTGTTATTGCTGCAGTTGTTGCATTAATAATCTATAAGAATAAAAAAGATAAATGCAAAGGCTGCAAAGGCTGCCAAGTATTAGACAAATAATAAAAGGAGGTTGCATTTATGCAAGCAATAGAAATTATAGTTATTATAGTGGCTGTAGCAATTGTTATAGGCGTAGTTGTAGCCTCTATACTCAAAAAGAAAAAACATAAAAGTGGATGCTCTGGTTGCTGTAGCGATTGTATGTATAGCGGCAGCTGCCATAGCCATACACAAAATAACAAAAACGATAAATAGTTTTTCGTAATATATAGTTTATTTTTGCACTTAGATAGCTGGATAAAATCCGGCTATCTTACTTTTATAAGGCAAAATATTGTGTTATTATATTAAGGCAAAGGATTTAAATTATGATAATAAGACAAATAAAACAAGAAGAAATTTCCTCAATATATGATTTTATAAAATTTTCATTTGCAACATCTTATATATCAGGTGGAACAGAGCAAGATTACGCATCATCTTTAAGAAATAGCGATAAGTATGTAAAAGAACTTGAACTTGTTATTGAAGATCAAGGTAATATTTTAGGACATATAATGTTAACAAAGTTTAATATAAAGGGCGTAAATGCTTTAATGCTTGGCCCTATTTGTACACATATAAACTATAGAAACAAAGGACTTGGAAGAACACTTGTTGATGTAGCACTAGAGAATGCTAAAAAGTTAGGCTATGAAGCTGTATTTTTAGTAGGGGATCCAAAATTTTTCTCACAACTTGGCTTTAAACCAACTATAGAGTTTGGATTAAAAAATAGTAATAATTGTCCAGATGAAACCGTTTTATGTAAGGAATTAAAAGAAGGCATTTTAAAAAATGCAAAAGGTGATTTTTCTATAGAATAGTTATTGCTATTATTCCTTTTCGTCAATATAATATTATTATTCTTAGGAGATTAGGTTATGCTAAAAGATATTGAAAGAGTACTTATAAAAGAAGAAGATATAAAAGCTAAAGTTAAAGAACTTGCTAAAAGAATAGAAGAAGATTATAAAGGCCAAACATTAACTGTTATTGGAATTTTAAGAGGAGCTTCTGTGTTTTTTGTAGATTTAGTTAGAGAAATAAATCTAGATGTAAGATTTGAGTTTATGTCAGTATCTTCATATGGCTCTGGTACAACAACATCAGGCGAGGTTAGAATAAATCAAGATTTATCTAAGCCAATTTCTGGAAAGCATATTTTAATTGTTGAAGATATTATAGATAGTGGGTGTACATTAAAATATTTAAAGAAAATCTTAGGCGATAGAAATCCAGCTTCAGTTGCGGTTTGCTCACTACTAGATAAACCATCAAGAAGAAAGGTAGATTTTGAAGGAGATTATGTAGGATTTACAATTGATGACTTGTTTGTTGTTGGATATGGTCTTGATTATGATGAAAGATATAGAAATCTAAAAGATGTATGTGTATTAAAACCAGAGGTTTATTCAAAGTAAAATAGTTAGGGAAAATATAAAAAGCACAATGGGGTGTGATTAATAAAATAATCATGCCTCTTTTTTTAGTAAAAAAAATAATATATAATAATTTTGTTTTGTAAGGAGTTTTATGACAAAGAAATTAAAAATTCAATTAGTAATTTTCGCGGTATCGATTTTATTCAACGTATGGGGAATTTTATCTATCTTGACAGCCGGAATGGGTGTTAATACATTTTTAACTTATATGACCACGCTTAGAAATTGGCATATTTTAGTTTGCTACGTAATTATTGTTATTACAATGGCAATAGGTATTATGTCAGGTTCTATGAATGCAGCACAGTTAGATAATAAAAAATGGAATAAAGGTTTAACAATTGGAATTACAACATATAGTACAATTTTAACAATACCACTACTTCTTGCATTTATTTGTTTTTTAACTTTTGATAGAGCAGAACTTTCTTCAATTGGAGCAATGGGTATTGATGCCTTTGCAGAGCAAGATTTTATCGTTAGTATGTTTGGCTCAATTGCATGGGATTTTCATAAAATCTTTGTAGAAGGATTTGGTTGGAGCGAAGGTGGATTAACAGCACTATATGTGGGCGGTGTTGTAATGAGTATAATATTCCTTGCTGTTCCTATTTATAGTGCATATGATTCTTTGAAGAAATTAAAGAAAAGAGAGCAAGAGGCTGTATAATGACTGAAATTGAAAGTTTATATAGTAGACATGCAGTAAGAAGATATAAGGACATTGAAATTCCACAAGATGTATGTAAGACACTTGAAGAGGAAATAAAAAAATGTAATTTATCTTCTGGATTAAATATTCAACTAATAAAAAATGAAGAAAAGGCATTTAATAGTTTTATAGCTAAGTATGGCAGTTTTAGAAATGTTAAAAACTATATAGCATTAGTTGGAGATAAAAAAGATGAAAAGCTTGACGAGCTATGTGGCTATTATGGCGAAAAACTGGTTTTACTTTGTCAAAGTCTTGGATTAAACACTTGTTGGGTATATTTGTCCTATAAGGCACCAAAAGGAGTTATAGAAATTCCAAGAGGAGATAAACTTGTAATAGTTATTGCTTTAGGGTATGGAGAAACTCAAGGAAATGTAAGACCTAGTAAAAAGTTTGAGGATGTAGTTGTTGGGGATAATGAAAAACCTAGTTGGTTTATAGATGGTGTAAAAGCTGCACTTTTAGCTCCAACTGCTATAAATCAACAAAAATTCACAATAGAGCTTGTGGGTGAAAATAAGGTACTTATAAAAAAGAAACCTGGTATTTGTACAGGAATAGATTTAGGTATAGTTAAATACAATTTTTTAGTAGGCGCTAAGAAAGAAAATTTTGAATTTATTTAACTAAACAATAATTTTGTGTATAATTAAATAGTCATGGAGGCTAATATGGATAAGTTTTATACAATGAAAATTGCGGGATTAGAGAGAAATCTACCAATTTGTGCTGCAGGTCCAAAATTGGATATTGCAGGATTTATAATGTTTTCGGATGTCGAATTAACAATTGCGTGTGCAAAAGAATTGCTTGCAAGAAGTCCAGAGTTTGATATCATTCTTACAGCAGAGTCAAAAGGTATACCTCTTGCTTATGAAATGGCACGTCAATCTGGTAAAAATTATATATTAGCAAGAAAGGGTGTTAAGTTATATATGACAGATCCAATTAAGGTTGAAGTAAAATCTATAACTACAACAAACGTTCAAACTCTATATATTGATAGACACGATAAGGAAAGAATGGACGGAAAGAGAGTTTTAATTGTAGATGATGTTATATCTACAGGAGAGTCAATTAGAGCTCTTGAAGAATTAGTATCTCATACAACGGCAACTATTGTTGGAAAGGCGACCGTTCTTGCAGAGGGTTCAGCTGCAAAGAGAGATGATATTATATTCCTAGAGCCATTACCACTATTTTTCCACGATTAAAATTAAAGGGGCTTTTAAGGGCCCCTTTTTAAAGACAAAAATGATAAAAGTAATGTTTGTATGTCATGGTAATATTTGTAGATCTCCAATGGCAGAATTTATTTTTAAAGATTTAGTAAAGATAGAAAACTTAAGTGATAAGTTTTTTATCTCATCCGCTGCAACTTCAACTGAAGAAATTGGAAATGATATAGACTATAGAGCTAAAAGAGAACTTGAAAAACATGGCATAATAGCAAATGGTAAAAAAGCAATACAAATAACTAAAAAAGACTATAATCTTTACGATTATATATTAGTTATGGATGATTGGAATTTAAGAAACATAAAAAGAATTATTCCAAGTGATAGCGAAAATAAAATTCATAAATTATTAGACTTTTCAAATAATAAAAGAGATATATCCGATCCTTGGTATAGTGGAGATTTTGATGAAGCATATTGCGACATTTTAGAAGGCTGCAATTGTTTTCTAGATTTTTTAAAAAATAATAAATTGCTTTAAAGTTATGATATTTCAAAGTCGACTTTAAACGTCGTCAAAACGCATATAAAAATTAAGCATAAATTAAGTATAAGTTATGTATAAAATAGGTAAAATTTCTTATTTTCTAATATTTTTAAAAATTTATTCTTTTAATGAAAAAGATTTTAATATATAATTTTTGTTAAAGGGGACAATTATGAAGACATTAATTCAATCAGTTATTAAGTTAGTCAAAGACTTTTTTGCCCATTGGAATACCCCTGCCGATGATAAATATGTATCATCGAAAGAATTAGTTTTATATTCTGTTGGCGGTATGGGCGTACAATTCTTGGCAGCAATAAATGGCTTAATTACATTAAGTGCATCATGCTTGCTGTTAGGATCTATTTATGCAATTAAGCCTACAGCTTTTGCAACAATATTATTAGTTAACACTATATTTACAATAGTCAGTCAACCTTTAAAGAGTTGGTTAATTGATAATGTTAAAACAAAGACCGGAAAAATTAAACACTGGATTTTATGGTTAAGTATACCATCCGCTGTTTTAATGACTGCTTTTGCATACTTACCTTATAATTCATGGTCAGCGAATCAAATTGCAATTGTTGTTGGTGCATTATTCGTTGTAATGAATTTTATTTATCAATTTATGCTAGGTATGTATAACCAATTACCACAATTAATGACACCTAATACAGATGAAAGATCTGTTATATATAGTGTATCTTCAATTGTTTACTCTCTAGCTCCTACAATTACAGGATTTATATTCCCATTAATTGCAAACATTTTTGATAAAGGTTTATTTGATATTAACTACTATAAAACAATATTCCCAATTATTTCTGTTGCCGGTGTATTGTTATCTTTACTTGTTTATTTTGGAACAAAGGAAAGAGTTATTGAATCAAAAGTTCATACAGAAAAAGTTAAATTCTTTGACGGAATGAAAAAGATTCTATCTTGTAAATATGTTTGGTTAATAAATATTGCTACAATTTTCGTATTTGCAAGAGGCGCTATTGTAGGTGTTCAATATTGGGTTTATACATACATGTTACAAAACAACGTAGTATATTCTATTCTTACATTAATTGTAGGAACCGCATCATTCTTTGGAATGGTTTTAGCTCCTATACTTTCTAAGAAATTTGGTAAGAGAAATACAACTATATTCTCAGACTTACTTATAGCTGCAGCTTCAGTAGTTCTTATCTTCTTTAACCAATCAGTTGTTATTATGATTATTTGCTTATACATTTCTTTCTTAGGTCAAGCAATTCAAATTATTACACTTCCAGCATTAAACGGTGATATGCTTGATTACTTACAATGGAAGACAGGCCAAAGACTTGAAGGTATGACAGGTAATATGACAATATTAACATCGCTAATCGCAATTGGTACAAACTACATTATTCCATATGTAAATGAATACTTTGGATTAATAGATAACTATGATGTTCTATATGATGCTTCAGTTCGTGAGCCAATGTTTAGAGTTCTAGCAATTCTAGCAGTAGCCGGTGCTTTATTACATGCAGCTTCATATGCTCCATGGGATTTAACAGAAAAGAGATTAGGTGAAATCATTGAAGAATTAAAAGAAAGAGCTAAAAAGGAAAATGAAGAAGCAGGTATTGCTGATGCATCTATTCTATCTTCAGGTGAAATGTTAGAAGCAACAGCTCATGTAGGCGATGAGGGTAGCGTTGATTCTGTTGATTTAACGGAAAATGAAAGTTCTATAGCAGTTACATTGCCAGTGGAGGATGAAGCAAAAGTAGAAGAAGCTGAACAGGTCTTCGATGAGTCTAATAAGGAGGATAAAGAATAATGAAAAAGTATATTAGTATAATTTTATCTTTAATAATTATTGTAGCCCTTGCGTTAACAATGCTTGTAGGTTGCAGTAAAACTCCAAGTAATGATGACACGATAAAGCTTATTCAAGAAGCATGTAAAAACACATTAGCATCAACTCAATACTATACAAGATGTGATGTAGGCTCTATGGAATATTCTATAAATATGTGGCCAGATGATGGCTCGGTTAGTGGCGTTGATTTAACAAGAGCAAAAATTACTATTGCAGACTCTTCAAATATTATGAAGACAGAATATAGTTATGAATATTTTGGTGCATCACTTCCATCAAGCGTTGGAAAAGTAAAGAACGCAAAAGCTGAAGATTATAAGACAAATTATTATTTCTATACTATTGATGGAAAAATGGTAAAGAAAGAAAGTACACTAGAGGCATTTTTAGGCTCAGATTTAATTAAGACATATACACCTGCTGCAATTGTTGGTAGCGTTGAAAATATAACATTAGAAAACTCTACAATAAAGAGCTCAAAAACAACAGGTAAAGTTACAGATATAATCTTAGTTGTAAATACAAAGTGTAATACAAATGAAAACTCTGTAGACTTAAGTACTTATGCTAGTGATTCAAAGCTTGCTGTTCATATTAGAGTTGCTTATGATAAAATTGCATTAGTTGAAGTTAGAGCTATTAACTCAAACAATGAAGTAGATAGTAATGAAAATGCAAAATTCTCTTACTATATCTCATATAAAGGAGCAAATCTACCACTATTTGGTCAAGATTGTATGCCTCATTATGATTTAGTAGATAATGCATAATGTTTTAATTTGTCCTATTTGTGGACGGGATTTAATAAAAAATGAAAGAGTGTTTAGATGTGAGTCTAATCACTCTTTTGATATATCCAAGGAAGGATATGTAAATCTTCTTATGTCTAATAAAAAGAACTCTCAAGAGCCTGGAGATAATAAGCTCATGGTTTCATCAAGAGAAGCATTTTTATCTAAGGATTTTTATAACAAGTTAAGAGAAAAGTTAATAGAAGTTTCACTTATTTATAAGCCTAAAAAATCTGTTGTTTTAGACTGTGGTTGTGGAACAGGTTACTATACAACTGAATTTTATAGAAAAAGAAATACATTTGATGAATTTTATGGTGTAGATATATCTAAATTTGCAGTACAAAAAGCAGCTAAAAAGGCCAAAGAAATTACTTATTTTACTGCATCAGTTTTTGACCTTCCAATAAAAAACAATTCAATAGATTTAATATTTAATATTTTCGCTCCAAAGTTAGATGAGGAGATTAAAAGAATATTAAAAGATGATGGAGTAGTTTTAGAAGTGTTGCCAGGTGAGGATCACTTAATTGAATTAAAAGAAATTCTATATGATGTTGTTAGAAAAAATAAGGAAGAATATAGCTCCAATATTTTAAAACTAAAAGAAATTATTCCTGTTAAATATAAAATTAATTTACACTCTCATGAGGATATAATGAGTCTTTTATCTATGACTCCATACATGTATAAGACAAAGAAAGAAGACATTGAAAAATTAAATCAAATAGATAAATTAAGTTTAACTATAGACTTTAATATTATTGTTTGGGCCTT
>CAYZGK010000014.1:0-42612 GCA_964478025.1 uncultured Christensenella sp. | reverse complement strand
CCTTTCTCTAACCATACTAACTGATTATCACTAGATAAGGTTACAAATACAACTTCATCTTTTTTAAACTTAACTCCAGCTTCTTCTAGTTTCTTAATGCCATCTTCTAACTCTTTCAAATCTATATCTATATCGTTATCTTTTCCTTTTTGGATAAGCGATAGATTTGTAAAGTCTAATTGACCAGAAGTTCCTATTCCAGCTCCTATACCTGTTTTATTGTATCTTCCCATTAGAAATCCCTCCACTTGGAGGTTTTCTAATTACAAAATATTTTAAATTTAAATATTTCATTGAATTATCTCCTTTTAAAACAACTGCATTTTGCAGTTGTGCCTTTAGATAATCCATGCTAAAATACAATTACTCAGGTTGTACATTAGTATGTATTATCTATAGATATGTCACTTTTGCAGAGGTGACATATCTTTTTTATCTTCTTTTTTGTCTATTTTTCATAAATATTTTTATTAATCTCTTTTCGTTTTCAGATAAATCTTGATATCTATTTCCAATTTTATCTATCAACACCTCCGCATATCCTTGGGTAATACCAAATATTGACATCAAATCTTGCATGCGATAAATATAGTAATAAATAATTAACGCACTTGGACAATAAAATTCTTGTGCAAATATATCCGCTTCTTTCTTCTGATCATCAGTTTCTTTTCCTCCTTTTAGATTATGATTTAACACTATATGCCCAATTTCATGAGGAATTGTAAACTTAATTCTTTTCCTTGGTTTAATTCTGTCGTTATAGCAGATTACAATTTTACTGTTTTTTGGATTAATACAATTAAACCCATCTTCATCAAGTTTTAACAGTAAACTTTCATCTTTAAAGGAAGAATATGGAATTAAATTGATATCTAATTTATTACAAACCTCTTTTAAATTAAATCCTAATTTAAATATATTTAATTCTTCGTATAAATCACATATAACGCCAATAATTTCTTCTCTATCCATTATTTATGACCAAAAATTAAATCTATAAGCTCCTTTTTTTCCTCGTTACTTAATTCACTTCCACTTCTTGCAAGTAAAGCTGTTTTGCATATATCAAATGTAGTTCCTTCCTTTTCTTGAATACCAAGCAATTGATATATACTTACATCTAATGCTCTTGCTATCTTGCTAAGTATGTCACTACGAGGCTCTTTTGTCCCACTTAAGTATTTTGACATTGCAGATTCTGAAATCCCCGTCATTTGACATAATTGCTTTTGACTCATTTGTTTATTTTCTAACTCCTTTTTTATATTTTTACCAGTCTCATTCATCCATTTAGGCCTCCTTTATATTCACTATATATATTCTATTATTTCCATTTTGGAAAGTCAATTTAATTTATAGAAATTTTTACATAATCTTTACATTTAAAATTCCAAAAAAATATCTCCCTCGTTTTTCACTTAGGAGATATTTAATTAATCTATTTTATTTATTTTATTACGTTATATTTTATACAACACCTTCAGCTAGCATAGCTTCTGCAACTTTTAAGAAGCCTGCAATATTTGCACCTGCAACATAATTGCCCTCAACACCATATTCTTTAGCAGCATTTGCAGCGTTATGATAAATATTAATCATAATATTGTGTAATTTTTCATCTACTTCTTCAAATGTCCAAGAATATCTCATAGAGTTTTGAGTCATTTCTAATGCTGAGGTTGCAACACCACCTGCATTTGCAGCTTTTGCTGGTCCAAATAATACTTTATTGCTTAAGAAATATTGAGTAGCCTCTAGTGTTGATGGCATATTTGCGCCTTCACAAACACACTTAACACCATTAGCAACTAATGCTTTAGCTGACTCTAAATCTATTTCATTTTGTGTAGCACAAGGTAAAGCTATATCACATTTAACAGTCCATACACCCTTACATTCTTCATGGTATTCAGCTTCTGGGTGATATGTTACATATTCTTTAATTCTCTTTCTTTCAACTTCTTTTAATTTCTTTACAAGATCTAAATCAATACCATTCTTATCATAAACATAACCATTTGAGTCAGACATAGTAACAACTTTTGCTCCTAATTGAGTTGCTTTTTGACAAGCATAAATTGCAACGTTACCAGAACCAGAGATTGCAACAGTTTTTCCTTTAAATGATGTTCCATGGTCATTTAATAATTCTTCTGTAAAGTAGCAAAGTCCATAACCTGTAGCTTCAGTTCTAGCAAGAGATCCACCATAAGTTAATCCTTTTCCTGTTAAAACTCCAGCGAACTCATTTCTAATTCTTGAATATTGACCATATAAATAACCAATTTCTCTACCGCCAACACCAATATCTCCTGCTGGAACATCGGTATCTGCTGAAATATGCTTAGAAAGTTCTGTCATGAAACTTTGACAGAATCTCATTACTTCGCCATTTGACTTACCCTTAGGATCGAAATCTGAACCACCTTTACCACCACCAATTGGTAATCCTGTTAAAGAGTTTTTAAATATTTGTTCAAATCCTAAGAACATAATGATTCCTTCATATACTGATGGATGGAATCTAAGTCCTCCCTTATATGGTCCAATTGCCTTGTTAAATTGAATACGGAAACCTCTATTTACTCTAACCACACCCTTATCGTCTACCCATGGTACTCTAAATTTTATAATACGATCTGGCTCAACTAATCTTTCCATAACTCCTGATGTTATAAACTCAGGTCTTCTTTCAAGTACTGGCTCTAAAGATTCTAGTACTTCTCTTACGGCTTGATGAAACTCAGGCTCATTTGGATTACGTTTTATAACCTCATCCATTAATTGTTGTGAATATTCTAATTTAAAACTCATTTTTGAGTCCTCCTATGTTTTTTCTTTTTTTTATAAAAAAATAACTGATTAACCAATATAAATAATTGATTAATCAGCCATTGATTACTTATTTATTTCTTTTATTATAATGTTTTGTTTGTAAAATTACAATTATTTAGATTCTTTAGTTGTATTTTTAACAAACTCTAGAATAGCTTTATCAGCATTATCTCCTCTTCTTTCACCGTTTCTTAGAACTCTTGTGTAACCACCTTTTTGTCCTAAAGATTCAGCTCTCTTAGCATAGAATGGAGCATATTCTCTGAAAATCTTTTCAATTAAAGGATGCTTAGCATCTTTAGTTCTTTCGTTATAAGCAGACTTAGATTCACCATCATTCTTTGATTCTTGTAAATCTCTTAAGCTTCCCATTAACTTTCTTCTAACTGCTAGCTTCTTTGAACCATCATTAACAAACTCAACTTCAACGCTTTTTCCGTCTGTTGTTTTTACTGTCTTTTTAACTTTTACTACATCTTCATATGAATTAATAGCTGCTGTTAATAATCTTTCAGCATAAGCTTGAACTTCTTTAGCTCTTTCATAAGTTGTTTCGATACGTCCATTCCAGAAAAGTTCAGAGGCTAAATTCTTTATGATGGCCATTCTAGCATCTGCTGTTCTTCCTAATTTTCTATTTGCCATAGTCTATAACCTCCTAGTCGATTTCTTTTGTTTTTAAAGAAAGATTCATTTTAGCAATTTTTTCAATAATTTCTTCTAATGACTTCTTTCCTAAGTTTCTTGATTTCATTAAATCTTCAGCTGAATGCTCACATAATTCTGGAATTGTATTTATATTCATTCTCTTTAGAACATTGTAAGCTCTAACACTTAGATCTAAATCTTCAATTGGTGATACTTTAACTTCAACTTCTTTAACTTCACCAGTATTCATTTTAATAATATTGCTTGAATCAGATAACTCTGTAAATAATACAATATGTTGTTGCATTAAGTTTGCTGCTAAACTGATAATTTCTTTTGGTGTCTTTGTTCCGTTTGTTTCAACAGATATTGTTAATTTTTCATAAGACATATCTCCACCAACTCTGGCTTGCTCTACTTGATAACTTGCTGTTATAACTGGAGTAAATATTGAGTCGATTGAAATATATGCTGCATCTTGATTAAATTCATTTGCTAGATTCTTCTTATGATCACGAGCTGAAACATAACCTCTACCTACGCCAATAATGATTTGCATATTTAAACTTGCATTATCATCAAGTGTACAAATATACATATCTGGATTAACAATTTCAACATCTGAGTTACAAACAATATCTTTTGCTGTAACTACACCAGCTTCATGTTTATTGATATTACATACTGTGATGAAATTTTCATCTGATGTGTTTGCCTTAACTGCTAAACCTTTAATGTTTAAGATGATATCTGTAATATCTTCTTTAACACCAGGAATACAAGTAAACTCATGTGTAGCACCCTCAATTTTAATACCAATTGCTGCTGCGCCTGGTAGTGTTCCTAAAAGAATTCTTCTTAAACTGTTTCCAAGTGTAATACCGAAACCTCTTTCAAGTGGCTCTACTATGAAATCCATCTTTCTTTCGTTACCATCTACTGGATTATATGTAATAACTGGTTGCTTAATCTCTATCATGCGTTTTGTTCCTCCTAATTTTTATACTAATTTTAACGACTTTTGTTTTTTAAATTTAAAAATTAGTATTACTTAGAATATAACTCGACAATCATATGTTCTGCGATTGGTTGAGTGATATCTTCTCTTGTTGGTAATTCAACAACTTTTCCTGTTAATGTAGCGTTGTCAAATTCAACCCACTTTACTAAACCGATAGCCTTTGCTTCCTTTACTGCCTTGTAGTAAGCCTTATCTTGCTTGTTTTCTTTAACAGCAATAACATCACCCTTCTTTACTAAATATGAAGGAATATTTACTGTCTTACCATTAACAGTGATTGTAGCATGGTTAACTAATTGTCTAGCTTGCTCTCTTGATGAAGCAATTCCCATTCTGAAAACAACATTGTCTAATCTTCTCTCAAGAAGGATTAACATGTTTTCACCGGTGATACCACGCATATTTTCAGCTTTTGCGAAATAACCTTTGAATTGTTTTTCGCATAATCCATAAATTCTCTTAGCTTTTTGTTTTTCTCTTAATTGTGCAGCATAGTCTGAAGTCTTCTTCTTAGCAGCTCCATGTTGTCCTGGAGGTGTTAAACGCTTATCAAAAGAACATTTTCCAGAAGTACATCTTTCGCCTTTTAAGAATAATTTTGCTCCTTCACGTCTACATAAACGACATGCTGGTCCTGTATACTTAGCCATTTTTATTACCTCCTGAAATTATAATCTTCTATGCTTTGGTGGACGACAACCATTGTGAGGAATTGGAGAAACATCTTTAATCATTGTAACTTCCATACCTACAACTTGTAGAGCTCTGATAGCGCTTTCTCTTCCTTGACCAGGACCGTTAACGAATACTTCTACTGTCTTCATTCCCATATCTGCTGCTGCCTTAGCTGCATCTTCTGCAACGATTTGGCCTGCAAATGCAGATGATTTCTTAGATCCACGTAACTTTAATTTACCAGCGCTTGACCAGCTAACTGTGTTACCTTGTGTATCTGTAATTGTTACTATAGTGTTGTTGAAAGAGCTATGAATATGAACTTGGCCCTTTTCAACACGACGCTTACTTGCATTACGCTTTTTAGCTGTTGTGCTTGTTTTTGCTGTTGCCATAATTTAACTCCTCCTATTTCTTACTACGACTTACTGTCTTCTTTGGACCTTTACATGTACGAGCGTTTTGCTTTGTGCTTTGACCTCTTACTGGTAATCCCTTACGATGTCTAACGCCTCTGTAACATCCAATTTCTTGTAATCTCTTAATGTTTAACTTAACTTCACGTCTTAAATCACCTTCAACTAATATGTTGTTAGCATCAATATAAGAACGGATAGTATCAGCTTGCTCATCTGTCAAATCCTTAACTCTGATGTCTGGAGAAATTCCAGTAGCAGCTAGGATCTTGTTAGATGTTTGTCTTCCAATACCATAAATGTATGTAAGACCGATTTCTACTCTCTTTTCGCGTGGTAAATCCACTCCGGCAATACGAGCCATTTAACTACCTCCAATCTGTAATCAATTTTTTGTTTTTTTATTTAATACGCACTCATAATCGGGTTTTTTAATGATAGATTACCTGTAAAATTGGAATGAGATAACCCTTTGCCGCTATTAAAAAAGTCGATATTTGTCTATATTAACCAAAGTATTATAGCATTAAAATATTTTATTCGCAAACGTTTTAATGTCATTTTTCTATAAGTCGAAACAACGACAATATGAGGTTTTTCATATTGTCATTCTTTCTAGTTTTTATTTTCTATATTAACCTTGAACTTGCTTATGCTTTTTGTATTTAGCACAGATAACCATTACCTTTCCGTTTCTCTTGATTACCTTACATTTGTCGCAAATAGGTTTAACTGATGGTCTAACTTTCATTATTCGATCCTCCTAATTTTTGTTTCTCCAAGTGATTCTTCCTTTTGTTAAATCATATGGACTAAGTTCAACTTTTACAGTATCTCCTTCTACAATCTTGATGAAATTTTTTCTAAGTTTACCAGATAAATAAGCTTTAATAATTGCATTGTTTGTCAACTTAACCTTAAATTCTGTGTTTGGTAGTACCTCAACTACTACTCCCTCTGCTTCAATAACATCTTCTTTAGACATCGATACCTCCTAAAATTTTTATTATATTAATTCTATGTTGTACAATTTTCCTAAGGTTTTTTTATCTTCTTCATTTAAAGATAATACCTCAACTCCATCTTCTCTAATCCAAACTGTATTTTCATAGTGAGCTGCAGGTTTATTATCCTGAGTTACAATTGTCCAACCATCTTCAAGTTGCCATACTTTCCATGTTCCTAATGTTATCATAGGTTCTATGGCTATTGTCATATTTTCGCGTAATCTAAAACCTCTTCCTGGAGTTCCATAGTTTGGAACGGATGGATCTTCATGCATCTCTCTTCCAATACCATGTCCAACTAAATCTCTTACTACGCCAAAACCAAACCCTTCTGTATATGATTGTATAGCATGTCCTAAATCGCCTAATCTAACTCCTGCTTTTAAATCTCTTATACCTTCAAAAAAACTTTGTTGTGTTACATCAACTAGTTTCTTGATTTCAGGAGCTACATTTCCAACTAGGAATGTTCTTGCTGCATCACCTTGATATCCTTTATAGATAGTTCCACAATCAATAGAGATTATATCCCCTTCTTCAAGATGTCTTTTCTTTGATGGTATTCCATGAACTACTTCTTCATTTATTGAAGCACAAATAGATCCCGGGAAACCTTCAAATCCTAAAAATGATGGTTCTGCATTATGCTTTTTTATAAAATCATATGCAAGTTTGTCTAATTCTTTTGTTGTTACGCCAGGCTTTACATGCTCTCCAAGCATCTCTAGACAATCTCTGTCAATTTGATTTGCTTTGCGCATTAAGTCAATTTCATCAATAGATTTAATTGTTATCATTAATTACCTTTTCAATAGACGCTGTTACAACTTGAATATCTTGGCTTCCATCTACTGTATATAAGATATTTTTCTTATCATAATATTCAATTAGTGGAGCTGTTTGCTTATTATAGACTTCCAATCTTGCTTTTACTGTTTGAGGTTTATCATCATCTCTTTGATATAACTTTCCACCACATTTTGCACATGTATCTTTGTTATATGTAGAGATATGATAACTTTCTCCACAAGCACACATTCTTCTTCCAGCAATACGATCAACAACCTCATCTTCATTAACTGCAATGTTGATTGCCATTGATACTTGCTCAAAAGTATCTAATGCTTTTGCTTGCTCGATTGTTCTTGGGAAGCCATCTAATAAATAACCTCCCTTACAATCTTCCTTAGAAAGTCTATCTTTCATTAAGCCTATTACAACTTCATCAGGAACTAATTGGCCTTTGTCTATAATAGCTTTAGCTTGTAGCCCAAGTGGAGTTCCGGCTTTAATATTCGCTCTTAATATATCTCCTGTTGAGATATGAGGAATATTATACTTTTCACATATTTTTGTAGCTTGAGTGCCCTTTCCTGCACCTGGGGCTCCTAAAAATACTAAACCTAGTTTCTTCATTATTTTAAGAATCCTTTGTAATGCTTTGCCATATATTGTGTTTCTAATTGCTTATCTAACTCTAATGCTACTGAAACTACGATTAACATACCTGTTGCAGAGAATGCACTTGTTAAACCGATTTCACCACCAATTGCATTAAATATTAATGCTGGGATAATAGCAATGAAAGCTAAGAATAAAGCACCGAATAATACAATACGATTATTAATTGTTGCTAAATAATCAGATGTAGCTTTTCCTGGTCTTACTCCTAAAATTGTTCCACCATATTGTTGAAGATTTCTTGCAACATCTTGTGGGTTAAATTGAATTTGTGAATAGAAGTATGAGAAGAAAATTACAAAGATAAACATAAACAAGTAATAAACTACGTTTCCTACCCAATAACCATTTGCCCAGTTACCTGAAGCATATAAGTATTTGTAATAGAATGTGTAGAAACCTGATGTTGTATCAAGGAAAGATACAATTATTTGTGGGAACATCATAAATGCTGAAGCAAAGATGATTGGCATAACACCACCACTTGTAATCTTTACTGGGATATATGTTGATTGACCACCATACATCTTATTTCCTTTTACTTGTTTAGCATAGTTAACTTTAATTCTTCTTTCACCAGCATCCATAAATACGATCAAAGCGAATAATAAAACTATAACTATTAAGTATCCAAAAATGTTCCATAAGTATGTGTAATTTTCTGAAACTTGTTTAAATGCACTGATTAGTGATTGACCAAACGTAGCAACAATACCAATAAAGATGATTAATGATGTACCATTTGTAATTCCGTATTCAGTAATTCTTTCACTTAACCACATAACTAAACAAGCACCTGCTGTAAGCATTATAATTACATACATTCCTGTGAACCATTCTGTCTTTTCACCCATGAAAGTATCTAAAATACCTGAATTATGATAAGTAACAACTATACCAATACCTTGGATAATAGCTAATAAGATAGCAATATATCTTGTAATCATCGTAATTTTATTACGACCATCATCTCCTTGCTTAGATAATCTATCTAGAGCTGGGATTACTAGTGTTAACAATTGCATAATAATGTAACTGTTAATAAATGGTAATACACCAAGAGCGAAGAATGTACCATATTGTAATGATCCACCGCTCATTAAACTCATCAAACTTAACAAGGAATTGCTATCACCAACAGCACTTGAAATAGTGCTATAGCTAATGCCTGGGATTGGAATATAGCAGCCAATTCTGAACACTAGCAATATAGCTAGTGAGAATAGCATTTTTCTTCTAATTTCCTTATCGCTAAAGGCATTAATTAATCTTTGCCACATTATAGTACCTCTACTGTGCCACCTGCTTTTTCAATTGCTTCAACAGCTGACTTTGTGAATTTATTAGCCTTAACAACTAATTTCTTTGTTAAAGTTCCTTTTCCTAAAACCTTAACTCCGCAAGCTTCAATCTTGCTGATAATTCCGTTATTTAATAATACTTCTGGAGTAACCTCAGTACCATTATCTAATTTTTCTAAATCACAAACGTTAACGATTGTATATACTTTAGCAAAATAATTTTTAAAACCATGTTTTGGAAGACGTCTTGTTAAAGGCATTTGTCCACCTTCGAATCCAGGTCTAACACCACCGCCAGAACGAGCCCATTGACCCTTATGACCTTTTCCTGATGTTTTACCTAAACCAGAACCGATACCTCTTCCTAATCTTCTTGCGCTTGTTTTTGCTCCAGCGCTTGGATGCATATTTTCTAACTTCATATGTCCTCCTAATTATTCTTGTTCAACACTAACCATGTGTGAAACAACCTTGATCATGCCTTGAGAACATGCATTGTCAGGGATTTTATTGCTATCGCCAGGCTTATGTAAACCTAAAGCTGCTACTGTGTCTTTTTGTTTCTTTGTACAAGCGATTGTACTTTTCTTTAATGTAACTTTCAACATTTTGCGCCTCCTTAAGCCTTAATTTCAGCAACTGTTTTACCACGTAATGCTGCAATTTGTTCTGCTGTTCTTAATTTGCATAGTCCATCGAATGTTGCCTTAACGCAGTTGATTGGGTTATTTGAACCTAAAGACTTTGTACGAATATCTTTAATACCAGCAACTTCTAGAATTAAACGAACTGGACCACCAGCGATAACTCCAGTACCTTCAGCAGCTGGGATTAAAATAACTTTACCTGAACCAAACTCACCTTGAACTTCATGAGGAATAGTTGTACCAACTAAAGCAATCTTTGTCATGTTGTTCTTAGCAGCAGCTGTAGCTTTCTTAATAGCTTCTGGAACTTCTGCAGCTTTACCCATTCCGATACCTACAGAACCATTACCATCACCTACTACGATTAGAGCAGCAAACTTCATTGTTCTACCACCCTTAACAACCTTAGTTACTCTATTAACATGAACTAATCTATTAAGTAATTCACTTTCTTCTTTTTGAAATTTATTTTCTCTTTTAGCCATTTTAAGAAACCCTCCTTAGAATTTTAAGCCAGCTTCTCTGGCACCATCAGCAACTGCCATTACACGACCTGTGTAAAGATAGCCACCTCTATCGAAAACAACTTCTTCAATTCCTGCAGCTAAAGCTTTTTTAGCAACTGTTTCGCCAACTAATTTAGCAGCATCTGTTTTAGATAACTTAGCAACAGCCTTAACCATATCTTTATCTACAGTTGAGCAAGAAACTAGAGTCTTAGCAGCAACATCATCAATAATTTGAACATAGATGTTAGCTGTAGATCTATAAACGTTGAAACGAGGTCTTTCAGCAGTACCTGAAATCTTATTTCTTACTCTTTGATGTCTTTTTTGTCTAACTTCATTTTTATTAATCTTAGTAATCATAATACCTTATTTCACTCCTTATTTCTTCTTGCCGCCCTTCTTACCTTCCTTACGAGCAACAACTTCACCCTTTAGAGTAACGCCGTATGCATGGTATGGATCTGGAACACGAAGTTTCTTTATATTAGCTGCTACTTGTCCAACTAATTCCTTATCTACACCTTTAACAGAAATTTCTGTAGCAGATGGACAATCATAAGTAATACCTGGAATAACATCTAATACGATTGAGTGTGAGTAACCGATATCTAATTTAACAGATTTACCTTCTTTAGCTACCTTGTAACCTACACCATTTACAACTAGAACTTTTTCAAAGCCTTTTGTTACACCTTCTACCATATTAGCAATTAATTTACGGTATAAACCATGCATTGCCTTAATGTTAGATTCATCACTCTTACGTGTAACAATAACTTCATTTCCTTCAACTTTTACAACAATGTCTGAACTTTCGATCTTTCTAGATAATTCACCTTTTGGACCTTTTACATTTACTACATTATCAGCTAAAACCTTAACTTCTACGCCTGCTGGAATTTGAACAGGGATTCTACCAATTCTTGACATAATCTTCTATCCTCCTTCTATTACCAAACGTAAGCTAATACTTCGCCGCCTACTTTAGCAGCCTTAGCTTGTTTATTTGTTAAAATACCTTTATTTGTAGATAGAATAGCAATTCCCATTCCACCTAAAACAACTGGCATTGTATCTACACTAGCATAAACTCTAAGACCTGGCTTAGAAATACGCTTAATACCTGAAATAACCTTTTCGTTCTTTGGACCATACTTTAATGTAACAACAATCTTATTGTCTTCAACTTTATATGATTCAATAAAACCTTCTTCAACTAAAATTCTAGCAATTTCTGCTTTAATTTTTGAATTTGGTATTTCTACTTCTTCATGCTTTACAGTTAAAGCATTACGAATACGAGTTAACATATCTGCAATTGGATCTGTCATTTTCTATCTCCTCCTACCAACTTGACTTCTTAACGCCAGGGATTTCGCCTTTGTAAGCTAATTCTCTGAAGCAAATTCTGCAAATACCATATTTTTGTAGAACCGCATGAGGTCTTCCACAAATTTGGCATCTTGTATATGCTCTTGTTGAATACTTTGGAGTCTTTTGTTGCTTATTAATCATTGATTTTTTTGCCATTTTCTTATCCTCCTATTATTTAGCAAAAGGCATACCAAGTAGAGTTAATAACTCTTTAGCCTCTTCATCTGTCTTTGCTGTTGTAACGATACAAATATCAAATCCTCTTACTTTTTCAATCTTATCATATTGAATTTCAGGGAAGATGATTTGTTCTTTAATACCTAAAGCATAGCATCCACGTCCATCAAAAGAATTTGAAGAAACACCTTTGAAATCTCTAACACGTGGTAAAGCTACTGAAACTAACTTATCATAGAAATCAAGCATCTTCTTTCCACGTAAAGTTACCTTAGCACCAATAACCATGCCTTCTCTTACCTTGAATGTAGCAACGCTGTTCTTAGCCTTTGTCATAACAGGAGCTTGACCTGCGATTGCTTTTAATTCTTCAACAGCTAATTGTACGCTCTTGCTGTTATCTTTTATATCACCAAGTCTCATATTTAAAACGATCTTTTCGATTTTTGGAACTTGATTAATATTCTTGTATCCGAACTTTTCCTTTAATGCAGGAACTGCTGTATTCTTATAAAGTTCAGCTATTCTATAAATTCTATCTGCCACAGTTAATCCCTCCATTATTCCTTATCAGCTGATTCAGCTTTCTTTTTAGCACTTGTCTTCTTTACAGCCTTTGTAGCCTTTTTAGCTGCTGAAGCTTTAACAGCATCTAAAGAAGCACCGCATTCTTTACAAGTTCTAACTTTCTTTCCGTCAACCATTTTGATTGCTATCTTAGTTGTCTTGTTACAAGATGGGCAAATAACCATTACGTTTGATTCATCGATAAATCTTTCTTTATCAACGATTCCGCCCTTTTCTTGAGCATTACGTGGCTTTACAAAGTGTTTAGCCATTGTTATGCCTTCGCCTTGAACAGCAACTTTACCATTCTTTCTATCTACAGCGATAATTGTGCCTGCTTTACCTTTATCGTTACCTGCGATAATCTTAACAGCATCACCTTTCTTAACATTACTCATCTTCATGTCCTCCTATAAAACTTCTGGAGCTAGAGAAATGATTTTCATATAATCTTTATCTCTAAGTTCTCTTGCGATAGGCCCAAAAATACGAGTTCCTTTTGGTTGCTTTTGACTATCGATAATAACAGCAGCATTGTCGTCAAATCTGATATATGAACCATCTGGTCTATTAACACCATATGTAGTTCTTACGATTACAGCCTTAACAACATCGCCTTTCTTAACAACACCGCCTGGGATAGCAGATTCTACAGCAGCAACAATAACGTCACCGATATTACCGCTCTTTCTGTAAGAACCACCCATTACTCTGATACATTTTAATTCTTTTGCACCAGAATTATCTGCAACAACTAGTCTTGATTCTGCTTGTATCATTGTATGTTCCTCCTACTTAGCCTTTTCAATAATTTCTACAACTCTCCAGCATTTATCTTTGCTTAGAGGTCTTGTTTCTGTGATACTTACAATATCACCAACTTTACATTCATTCTTTTCATCATGAGCCTTTAGCTTTCTTGTTCTGTTAACAATTTTGCCATAAAGAGGATGTTGAACACGCTCTCTAATTGCAACGACAACTGTCTTGTCCATCTTATCGCTAACAACCATACCAACTCTGCTCTTTCTAAGATTTCTTTCCATGTTGATTCCTCCTTATTATTTAGACTTCTTAGCAGCCTTTTTAACAGGCTCCTTTGAGATGCCTAGATCTCTTTGACGAATAATTGTATTTACCTTAGCAATATCTTTCTTAACGTTTGTGATTTGCTTTGGATTTTCTAATTGACCAGCTTTATTTTGGAAACGAAGGTTGAATAATTCTTCCTTTAATGAAGCTAGCTTAACGTTTAACTCTTCATTTGTCATTTCAAAGAAATTACTTGCTTTCATTATTCATTTACCTCCTGTTCTTTCTTAATAAATTTGCACTTACATGGTAATTTATTTGCAGCTAATCTTAAAGCTTCTCTTGCTGTTTCTTCAGGGATACCAGCCATTTCAAACATAACTCTACCTGGTTTAACTACAGCAACCCAGTATTCTACAGAACCTTTACCTGAACCCATTCTTGTTTCAGCTGGTTTCTTTGTTACTGGCTTATGAGGGAAGATGTCTATCCAAACTTGTCCTCCTCTCTTGATATAACGAGTCATCGCAATACGTGCAGCTTCAATTTGATTTGATGTAATCCAACTTGGTTCTAATGCAACTAAACCATATTCACCATATGCGATACTGTTGCCCTTGTTAGCATTACCTTTCATTCTGCCACGGAATACACGACGTCTTTTAACTCTTTTAGGCATTAACATTGTTGTTTCCTCCTTCCTTCTTTTCAGAAGCTACTGTTGAGAATTTACCATACTTTTCACCCTTGTAAATCCAAACCTTAACACCAATCTTACCGAAAGTAGTATTTGCTTCAGCAAAACCATAATCGATATCTGCTCTTAATGTTTGTAGAGGGATAGAACCTTCATGGTAATTTTCTGATCTAGCGATTTCTGCACCATCCAATCTTCCTGAAACCATAGTCTTGATACCCTTAACTCCTGATTTCATAGCTCTTGAAATAGCTTGTTTCATAGCTCTTCTGAATTGAACTCTCTTTTCAAGTTGAGCAGCGATACCTTCAGCAACTAATGTTGCATCAATATCAGGCTTAACAACGTTTTGAATTGAAACAGCAATCTTCTTGCCAGGAACAATCTTTTCAATATATTTTTGGATTTCTAATACACCAGCACCATTAGCACCAATCATGATACCTGGCTTAGATGTATATATTGTGATATTTACACTATATTCATTATTGTTTGTAGATAAAATTTTTCTTTCGATCTTTACAGATGAGATACCATTATCATAATATTTACTCTTAATAGCTTTTCTGATTTTGTTATCTTCTACTAAATATGTAGAGAAAGACTTTTTATCAGCAAACCATCTTGCATCCCAATCTTTTATGACACCGATTCTTAATCCTGTTGGACTAACTTTTTGTCCCATTGTTTACCTCCTATTATTCAGCCACTTCATCAAGGATGATAGTGATATGACTTGTACGTTTATTGATTCTAGCACCAGAACCTTTTGCTCTAGCTCTCATTCTCTTAAGAATTGGACCAGCATTTGCAAAACATTCTGCAACATATAAGTCGTTCTTGTTCTTTCCTAAATTGTTTTCTGCATTTGCAGCAGCTGAATTTAGAAGTTTAACAAGTGGTTCAGAAGCTGCCTTAGGTGTATTCTTTAGAATAGCTAAAGCATCTGTATATTTTTGTCCTCTAACAATATCAAGAACAACACGAACCTTATCTGGAGATATTCTAACGTATTTAGCTGTAGCACTTGCTCTCTTATCAGCTTTTTCAGCTCTAGCAGCAGCTTTTTCTCTAATTCTCTTAGCCATTGTTTACCTCCCTATTTCTTAGCAACGGTAGCTTTTTCACCGCCGTGTCCTTTGAATGTACGTGTTGGAGCAAATTCTCCAAGCTTACAACCAACCATTTCTTCAGTAATATATACTGGAACATGCTTTCTACCATCGTGAACGGCAATTGTATGTCCAATCATATCAGGATAGATTGTAGAAGATCTTGACCAAGTCTTTACAGGCTTCTTGTCATTGTTCTTATTCATTTCTTTGATTCTATTTAGTAATCTTTCTTCACAGAAAGGTCCTTTCTTTAATGATCTACTCATTTCTAATCCTCCTAGTTAACTCTCTTAATAATCATCTTATTAGACTTTCTCTTATTTCTTGTCTTATGACCAAGAGTTGGAACGCCCCAAGGTGTAACTGGGCTTGGCATACCGATTGGAGCCTTACCTTCACCACCACCGTGTGGGTGATCGCATGGGTTCATTACAAGACCTCTAACTGTAGGTCTAACACCCATATGACGCTTTCTACCAGCTTTACCAAGAGATACGATTTCATGTTCTGTATTACCTACTTGACCAATTGTTGCTCTACAATCAACTGGAACATATCTCATTTCACCACTTGGTAATCTTAATGTAGCATATTTACCTTCCTTAGCCATCAATTGAGCAGCTAAGCCAGCAGATCTTACTAATTGACCACCTTTTCCTTTTGTCATTTCAACATTGTGAACTAAAGTACCAACTGGGATTGCTGAGAATGGAAGGTTGTTACCTACCTTAATATCTGCATTAGGACCACTCATAACTACATCGCCTACTTGTAAGCCGATTGGAGCTAGGATATATGCCTTTTCACCATCTTTATAAGATAATAATGCAATATTAGCTGTTCTATTTGGATCATATTCAATACCAACAACCTTTGCTGGGATATCATCCTTAACTCTCTTAAAGTCAATAATTCTGTATTTTGTTCTATTTCCACCACCGATATGTCTTACAGTGATTCTTCCTGTGTTATTTCTACCACCAGTTTTAACAACGTTATCAAGTAAGCTCTTTTCTGGAGTTTTCTTAGTAACTTCGCTAAATGTAGAAACTGACATAAAACGACGTGCAGGAGAGGTTGGTTTATATTTCTTAATAGCCATTTTTCTTTCCTCCTATGCTAAGCTCTCGAAAAATTCGATTGCTTTACTATCTTCTGTTAAGAATACTATTGCTTTCTTGTAGTCAGAAGTATAACCTTCACTTCTACCCATTCTCTTCTTCTTTCCGCCAACGCTAACTGTGTTAACCTTAGCAACTTTTACTCCGAAGATATCTTCAATAGCAACCTTAATTTGTGTCTTTGTTGCGCTCTTAGCAACTTTGAATGTATATTTCTTGCTTGCGATACCGTCATAACTCTTTTCTGTTAATACTGGGCAAATAATAATGTCATAGTTTTTCATTATGCATATACCTCCTCAAGTTTCTTGATAGCATCTACAGTTGCAATACACTTTGTATTTGCTGCTAATTCATAAACGTTAACTAATTCAGCATTAATAACTGTAACATTTGGAATGTTAGCACTTGCTCTTAATACTGCTTCGTCATTGTTTGCTACAACAACTAAAACCTTTGTTGTAATGTCAAAGCTCTTTAACATACTTGCAACAAGTTTTGTTTTTGCTTCTTTTAATTTAATTTCATCTACTACGATTAAGTTTGAATCAGCTACCTTTGCACTTAAAGCACTAATTGTAGCAGCCTTCTTCATAGACTTGTTGATCTTTTGAGAGAAATCTCTTGGCTTTGGTGCAAATACTACACCACCACCTGTCCATTGTGGAGCTCTGATAGATCCTTGTCTAGCACGACCTGTACCTTTTTGTCTCCAAGGCTTCTTTCCGCCGCCAGCAACTTCTGTTCTTGTTAATGTGCTCTTTGTTCCTTGTCTTTTATTTGCAAGTTGAGCAACAACTACTTGATGAATTAAAGCTTCGTTGTATTCAGCACCGAATACTGCATCATTTAATTCCATTGGCTTATTTAAATTTTTGCCATTCATATTAAATACATCAATCTTCATAAGTCTTCTCCTTAAGCTTTAACACTTTGCTTAACTACAACGATTCCACCCTTAGCACCAGGTATAGCACCCTTAATTAAAAGTAGATTACGTGCTGCATCGACTTTTGCAACAGTTAAGTTTTGAACTGTAACTCTTTCGTTACCCCATTGTCCAGCCATTTTCTTATTCTTGAAAACTCTAGATGGATCTGAGTTAGCAGACATAGAACCAACACCTCTGTGGTAACCTGAACCATGAGCTCTAGGTCCAATACGATGGTTCCATCTCTTTACAGCGCCTGTAAATCCGTGGCCCTTAGAAGTACCAACAACATCTACATGATCGCCTTCTGCGAAGATAGTGCAGTTAATTTCTTGTCCAATTTCATAAGCAGCTACATCTTCAATAGGAAGTTCTTTAAGAACCTTCTTTGGAGTTACGTTTGCTTTCTTGAATTGACCTAGAACTGGCTTTGAAACGCGACTTTCTTTAACATCACCAAATGCTACTTGTAATGCGTTATAGCCATCTTTCTCTTGAGTCTTCTTTTGAACAACTGGGCATGGACCTGCTTCAACTACTGTTACAGGTACAACTAAGCCTTCAGCTGTAAAGATTTGGCTCATTCCTAATTTCTTTCCAATGATTGCTTTATTCATAGATAAAGTTCACCCTCCTAATTTATTTTTTTCTTGGTTACCGACACTTGCCAGTAACTATAATGTTTGTCAATTATAATTTAATCTTAATATCTACACCAGCTGGTACATCAACTTTCATTAATGCATCAATAGCTTTCTTAGATGGATTATAGATATCTATTAATCTCTTATGTGTTCTTAACTCAAATTGTTCTCTGCTGTCTTTGTACTTATGTACAGCTCTTAAAATTGTAACAACTTCCTTATCAGTTGGTAGAGGAATTGGACCAGATACTTGTCCACCACTTCTCTTAACTGTGTCAACAATCTTTTCTGCAGCTACGTCAATTAAATTATGATCATAAGCTCTTAACTTGATTCTTACTCTTGTTCCTGCCATTTTCGTTTTCTCCTTTTTTTCCTAACTTTTTCTATCACACTTCCGTGTGTTTCGCTCTGACTTTTTTAAAAAATGACACGTCTGTCATTCGTTAGTCGCCCGATTATTACGGACTTTTGTCCACGAAAGTTCTCTGCTGAGCGCAGTAACCTCCCGCTTCATCCCTTTCGGTCAGTGCTCGTTTATTATATATATAGGGTAAAAAACCTGTCAAATTAAGTTTGTAAAATTTATGTAAAATTTATTAAAATTTGTTGAAATTTTCAATTTTTATACTTTTTAAGGTCAACTTTGTAATTTACAACCTCTATTCCATCATTTTCTAATCTTCTTTTTTGTTCATCTATTCCTAGTGCAAAATTCTTGGCAAGACAGCCTTCTTTATTTACTACCCTAAAGCAAGGATAAACATCAGGACTCGGATTTAAATGAAGAGCATTGCCTACAGCCCTACATGCTTTTGGATACCCAATTTTTTCAGCAAGCTCGCCATAGGTCACAACCTTTCCTTTTGGAATGGTTCTTAAATACTCGTATACTCTTTTTTGAAATTCAGTCATAAATAATAGGCGACCCTTTATGATCGCCTTATTTTTAACTATTAGCTGCTTTATTTAAATCTTCTACTAATTTATCTACATCAACACCATGAACTTCTGCAGCTTGAGCAATTGTTTCACCTCTAGCAATAGCACAACCAAAACAATGCATTCCGATTCCTAAAAGTGTTTGAGCAATAGCTTCTTGATTTCCTGCTTGAATAGCATCACCAATTAACATATCCTTAGTAATTTCTACCATTTTATTACCTCCATTTACATAAAATATCTATATATTAGGTATACTATAACTGCGATAGCTATCGCAATAGAAATACCTACTAATGTTGACTTTAATGCAGAAATTGGCGCCTTGCCATCTGCATTTCCATTACGGCCGTTTATTACACAACCATAAACTTTCTTCTTATATTTATATGGTATAGTCCATAAAGGAGCTAAAACATATTTATAAGTCTCTTCACTATAATCTGTATCTACATTACAATAATCTAATATATCATAGTTATATTTACTTGTAATTGAATTATAGATAGCCTTATCCATCTTTCCATGTGCGATGTCTCTACAATCATCTAATCCTGTTGAATATCTTTCAGCATTAAAACCAGCTATATATTGATTATGGTATCTAACTGAATTATCTGTATCAAACCCACCAATTTTGGAAAGATTTTTATCTGTCATATATTGTGAAGCCTCTACTTGAACATCATTAAAAAAGTCATTATGATGTCCTGATGCTGTATGCCATGTTGTATAGACTTGCGTTACCATCTTTCCATTTCTTCTTACCATTCTTGTATGATTAATACCATATCTTATATGATATGAAGAACTTGTTTCAGCATCAAATGTAAAAATAGGAACATAAATACCTTTCATTGTCATTTTAGATGCCTTTTTCTTTAAATCAAAAGGTGCCATCTTCTTTTTCTTGATCCAAGCAGCAAATGATTTATGTGCCTCTTCACTTGAAACTTTAAAAGGTAATATTCCATTTGGCTTAAGGCCTGGAACGTCATCTATTGATACGATATTAGTTGCTTGACAAAACGGACAACTTGAAGCCGTTTCAAATTCGTTTAAAACAAATGCTGCTCCACAACTTCTGCACTTGACAGTCTTAACATCTCCCCAAGGCTCATAGCCTGTTTCTGATGATAATTCATCATATTTTTGTTCCATAGCAATAGGAGTTTCTACTAAATCATATAAAGAAGCACAATGTGTACATTTTAACTTTTGACTTGTTGGATCAAATGCTAAAAAACTTCCACAATTAGCGCATTTATATATTTTTCCTTTTAATGCGTCACTTGAAGTGCTGTCTACTATCTCTTCAGCAGTATTAACTTCCCTTGCCATTATTAAACTTTAGCCCCACACTCTGGACAGAATTTAGCAGTACCCTTTACTTTTGCGCCACATGCTGGACAAACTTTTTCAGCTTCAACTGCTTCAAACTTTGCTCCACATTCTGGACAGAACTTAGCTTTAGCTTTTGCCTTTGCTCCACATGCTGGACAAACCTTTTCAGCAACATTTCCACCAGGAATTGATGTATTTCCGCTCTTAGCATCATTCATTTCTTGTTTAAACATACTAGCAGCAGCCATACCGGTAGCAATATTCATGCCAAGGCCACCCATATTAGAGTTGTTCTTTGCAGCATCTCTCATTGCTCCAATGCTTTCCATTTGAGCATATCCCTGCATTGCACCATTACCCATAACTCCAACTTGAGTTCTCTTATCCATCATCTTTTCAACTTCTTCTGGTAATGATAAGTTCTCAATATATAGAGCATTTAATTTTATACCAATATTTGCAAAATCATCTTTTAATCTATTCTTTGCTGCATTTGCTAATTCTTCATAATGCATAGATAAATCTAAAGCTGGAATTTCAGATTCAGCAATTACAGTTGATAAAGTTGATGTAATAACCTTACGGAAATAATCATCTACTGTTTTTGTTGTCATTGTGCCTTGTGCACCAATTAATTCTTCCATAGCTTCAGTTGGGTCGCCTACTGAGAATGAATATGTTCCAAATCCTCTTACTCTAACCATTCCAAAGTCTTGGTCTCTCATCATAACAGGGTTAGTTGTTCCCCAGTTCTTATTTAAAAATTGCTTTGTAGATATAAAGTAAATATTTCCCTTATATGGGCTCTCCCAAGCATATTTCCAGTTATATAACTTTGTTAAAATTGGAATATTTTTTATATCAGATAATTCATATGTACCAGGACCAAAACAATCTGCAACCTTTCCTTCTTGAACAAATATTGCCTTTTGTCCAGGATTTACAACTAAGACAGATTTTTTCATAATCTCGTCTCTATCTTTTTCAAATTGATATCTATAGGCAATTACATCTGCCTCTTGATCTTTCCATTCAATAACTTTTCTAAATTGTCTACTTAACCAGCCCATTGTTTACCTCCTTGGGTTTTTAACAAAGTTAATTATATAGATATAATTTACTTGTGTCAATATTCGAGAGTTCAAAAACAAAAAAACAAACCCTACCCAAAATTTGGATAAGGCTTGCCTTTTATCTAACTACAATAATGCTTAAGTACTTGATTTTGAATACATTGGAATAACTCCACACATTTTGCTAGCACCGCTTCCACTAACAAATCCAAAACCTATGAATGTATCAGTTGATGTTGTATCAGAGACTGTGCATAATGTACTTTGACTTGATGTTTGTGTAAGTTCTGTACCATTTATAAATAGTGTAGGACCCCCATTTGGATCGGCCTTCCAATCTCCTGTTTCTCCAGTACCACTCTTTATAAGAATAGCAAAATTTAACAATTGTGTTTCTCCATCTGTTGCAGTCTTTAAAATTGTCATACCAAATTGATTTGCACCACTTTCTACTTGAGTTTTTAGTGCTGTTGCTGTACTTGCTTGTCCATAAGCAACAAACCAAGCTTCGTTTCCTGATACCCAATTTTGAATATTTGTTGCACTATAACTGTCCATAGTAAGTGAGTTATTTACACTTGTTGTTTGGTATTTATCATCAAAGTGAATAGCAGCTCCACAACTTTCTCCAATTTCGCTATGGTTAAGAGTTACTGAAGTTACATTAAAGAAGTACATACCATTAGCCCAGTTTTTATCAATTTTACAATTATTAAGAGTACAATCAGTAGCTGTTTTTGTCGTATCTGTAGCTGATACTCCACCATCACAATATACTGCAATAAGTGTATTGGTTATACTAACATTATTCAAAACAGTTGTGCCGCCATTTGTATAAATACCAATATAAGTATCACTCATGACAAGTTGCTGTTTATTTGTATCAGTTACTGAAGATATGGTTTCATTTCTACGATTATAATCCATATTGCTTTGTAATCTTAGATTATTAATAGTTAATTGACCATCGTGTGAACGATATGTTTCTGAGAACTTATCACCATTTATTTCTGTATATTCAGTATATGTACCATATTCAAACATTGACGCATGAACGGAAGCAACTATGTATCCAGTATCATCTACATTGGTATCAATTGAACCTACTCTATCTAAATTCGTACCATCTACAAGGAAGTAGTTACCATTGATTGTCATTGTATCCTTATCTGCCGCAAAAGTATTACGAACATAGATACCATAGCCTGTTTTATTTATTATTTTACCATCTGTTCCACATTGTACTGAAGAATCAGTAATTGATGCTTCAATATTACGTAAAATATTAATTTCATGAATAGATGAATCGCCATATGCATAATATAATTCGCTACTTGTATAAACATTTTTACCTTCGTTTAATTTATACACATAAGATAGACTTGTAGCATTATCTCTTGTGTCATATTTAGCTTTAATAGTAATTGTTATGTCTTTATCCAATGCTGTTTTATTAAAAGTAATACTTCCATTTTCATCAACACTAAATGTATCTGTTGTATCTATAGCAACTACCGCATTTGCATCAGCATAAGAAATTGTTTGGCCATCTTCATCAGTAAATTTTATATCAACTTTAAGATTATCAATACCAGCAGTCATTGTTTCCTTGGTTTGGTTAACAAATGCAGACAAATGCGTATTGTTTACATAGTCATTATAATCATCGCCATATGATATTGCTGTTATTTGTTTAACAATTTTTATATGTCTTTCATATGTTACATCACTATCCTTAATTGTTAAAGTAAACTCACCGGTTGTGTTACCTACAGTAAATCCTTTACCCTCACTATTTAGTGTAACAAGAGATTTACCAGCTTCATCTAAGACAAGTTCTTTTGAAAGATTATATTCTCCGCCAGTTACAAATACATAAGTAAACTCTTCGTCAACGCTTGTTCTTTCTTTGAAATAACTACCATTATCAACAAACGTTTCAGTAGAATCATCTAAAGTTGCTTTTTCCCAAGACTCTTTAATTGTTATATTCTCTGTCCAAGTATACTCACCTTCGGCCGCAATAACTTTCGTATTGTCATCTTGTAAAACATAACCATTAAATTTATGATTAACTACATTCTCTGGATCTGGAATTGTATAAGTTTCTCCATAAGTTGCTTTAACTACTCTCTTTGTACCATCATAACAAACAACTGTTATGCTATATTCATTTGCGGTAAATGATGCGTTTAAAGTAGTATCTTCTACAATAGATTTTTGTGTATCAAATTGTGCATTATTATACAACCAACATGTAAAGGTATAACCATCTCTTGAAGGTGCATTAGGTAAAACAACTTGACTTCCATGATTTACGGTTCTTTCAGCATAAACTTCAGCACCTACGATAAACTCTACTTTATATGTCTTTATAATCCAGTATGCCTTTATTGAGATATTATCAGTAAATGTATATGTACCACTTGCAGCTATTTTTTGTTCAGTAGTGTCATTAATTCTATAGCAGTCAAATGTATAACCTTCTTTTGTTAGTTCTGGTAACGTATAAGTTTCATTGTAAACAACATCAATAGTTGTACTAGTTTCTCCATTATCTTTGTCAATAGTTATAGTGTACTTATTTGCTTTGTATTTAACGTATAAGCTTATTGTTTCGCTTAAAGCTGTAGTCGTATCAAATTCATTTCCATCTTCTTTAAACCATCCTATAAATGTATAACCTGTTTTATTCGTGTCTATATCAGATAAATCTACAGTAGTATTTTTATCTATAGTTTTGTCTTTAATTAACTTATTGTTTTCATCATAAAGTTTTACATGAACTTTGTTATACTCTGGATCTGCTTGGAATCTTGCTTCTACTATTATATTATCAGTATAAGTGTAAGTTCCACTTACCGCAAAAGCTTCATTATTAAGGAAATAACCTTGGAAAATTTCACCTTCACTTGTAGGCGCAGCCTCAAGTTCATAAGTAGTATTGTATACTACATTATATCCATCGTTAGCGTATCCTGTTACTGTAATATGGAACGTCTTAGGTGCAACCTTTACATAAAGAACAATAGGAGCTGTAACTTGATAACTTGCTACGTTTATAGCTTCTCCATCAAACGTCTCAGTGGTATAGAACCCAACAGCTTCATATCCATTCTCTACAGTAAAATCTGACAATTCTTTTGCAAAACATTTACCATATTCCACTTCTTCAGTCTCTGTTGCATTTCCGCATTTAAAGGTAACCATATTTTTCTTGATTGCCCATTTTGCTTTAAGACGAACATCTGTTAACCATTCATATGTGCCATCTTCAACTTTATTATCGTCCATTACATTGTACCAACCTAAGAAATCGTAACCCGTTTTAGTAGGTGTAGGTAAAGAAAATTGTGCATTATATACAATAGAAGCATTATCTATAGTATTACCACCATCAGTATCGAATACAATTTTATATGAATTTGCATTAAACTTAGCGTAAAGGTTAATGCTATCCTTTATTTCTGTTTCTTTATCAAAGGCATTTGTTAATTCCTCATCTACATACCAATTAACAAAAGTATAACCTTTCTTGCTGACTACTAAAGGTGTAACTGTCTCCCCATATTTAACAACTTTTGTACCTGAAAGAGTTACCCCGTCATAAAAATTTACTGTGATTTCTTTAATTTTCCAATTTGCAGAAACTCTTATACTATTTTTGAAATTGTATGTTCCTTTTAATGGAAACTCTACATCTTCGGTACCATTATCGTAAGTGTAACCAACAAAATCATACCCCTCTCTTGTAGGCACTTCCAAGGAATACTCTTGTCCATAACTTACTTTCAGTGGGCTTACTTTACTTCCTTCTTTTGAATTAACGCTTATAAATAATTCTTGCTTATTATATTTGGCGTATAAGGTAAAGTTGGTTGTAACCGCATCTATCGCATATGGATTGGTCAATTCCGCATCAGTATACCAGCCAACAAAACTATATCCCTCTTTATCAGGATTTGTAGGCAAAGTAAACTCTTTGTTTTCCTCAACCGTAAGAGTTGTCACGACAGTATCACCATCCATAAATGTGACTGTAAATGACTTTTCACCACAAGCAACCATCGACACGCTAAGTATAATTAAACAAAACGCTAGGATAATTACTTTTAAAGCTTTACTTTTCTTCATTCTTCCGTTTTCTCCTTTTTTTATTTTTATATATCAACATCGCCACCGACATTGCGTTTCGGAACTAAAGTTATAGTATCCGACTTATTACTTCCATCTGTACTTCTTATGGTAATAGTAACATCAGTTACTTCAAAAAAAGTTACCAATCCTGTTGCATCAACAATTACCGAATCTGGCTTGCTTGATATAAACTCAACATTTTTATTTGTCGTATTATTTGGTTCTACTTGCCAATATAATTGATAGTTCATATTTGTATCAGTAAGTTCTATCATAATTGAATCAGCATTAAGTTTTTCTCCATTTTTATTTGTAAAATAGATTTCTTTACAATAAACATCTTTCGTTGCGTTTTCTATTGCTTTTCCTAAAAAACTTACAAGAAGAATAGCAAGAATACATTCAACTATAACTACTATAACAACAATTTTTTTATTCACTATTCTTCCCTCCTATGCCTGAATATCGTTAAAGTACACTTTTAAATTACTATTGTAAAGATATACTCTTGCAGCAAAGAAGCCTATTGCTATTGCAAAAATTCTTATCCAGCCAGTAATATAATGGTCTACCAATAATAAAAGGGTAATTACGCCTGTTAATGTCGCTATTACAAAACTTATTGTTATTGCTTTGGCAACATTTGGATTATCTACAACTGCGCCCTTTACAACATAATCGTTTATTTTGGGATTTGTTATATCTAATTGAAAGCTCCAAAATATTTGCCCCATGCTAACAAGCATAATAAGGATACCCATAAGTATAAGATCAATTGCACCAAGACTTGTTGTTGCTGTAAGCATAATAAATGTCGTGATTATACCAAGCAAATTAACTATTGATGTAACAGTAAGTTTTGCCCAAGATATAACCATTGTATTAGAAGGCGATGCCTTTAATACGGCAAACTCGCTACCTTCTGAACTTATCGCCTGTGCACAATTTGCATTATGCGTTCCTAAAAGACTTAATGTTATCATTACATTAAATGCAACTGTCATATAATCTCCTAAGCTTGTAGTATTAATTGCAGCCAATATAAAGTTAAGGACATATGAAATAAGTGGGAATAAAAGTATAACCATTATCGCAGAAGATAAACTTGATGAAGTACGGAAAAACAATGTAAATTCCTTACGTAAAAATGTCCAATAAATTCCGTTAAATTTATGCGAATGTTCCTTATGCTTAGTCTTTACACTAAATTCTGATGCACGACTAACTGCTTTAAAATAGAATGGCATTGCTACAAAAAAGCATAATGCAACTAGCGAAACTAAAATAACTAGCATAATTGGTAAATATAAATAAACCATATTACCAAACATCATTTTGCCAATAAAGTTATAATACAAGGCAAATTTATTAATTTTTACAAACGCCACTTGAACAGCATTCATGAACTTCCCATAAATGGCAACTATTCTTATAGGGGTAGGCACTTTGCTTAAAACATAAACACTTAGCGTAAATAAGCCAGCTATAGCAACTACTATTACTATTGCATACAAAACAGCCTTTGACTGTAAAAATCTCTTCAAATACACCATCGGTATAGACAAAATTGCTGAGATTAAAATTGGTATCAAGCACAGCATAATCCAAACCGGAATAAGAAGTCCAAAATAAGCGCCACCTCCTGCTAATAAGCCATATGAAATCAAAAATGGTAGCACAAAGAAACAACTCTTTTTTAATTCCTTCAATGTATATACAATAATTTTGCTAATAAATATTTCGTTATACTTACATGGACACGCAAGCAATATGCTATTTTCTTTACTAGCATAAAGCACAGTTATCATATTTCCTGTACAACTATAAATACTAAAAAGTTGAGTTACTAAAAGTATTGATGTAAACATATTTTCATCTAATGTATAACTAAAATAACTTTGTATAAAATTTAGCAAGAAGTACAATCCAAGAGTTATACCTATAGCAAGACAACAAAGCAAGAACGTTTTAAACGCAAACTTTCTTTTATCAGCCGATTTTATTAGACGAATATTCTCGCCTATTTGCATAAGCACAAGATATTTAATTCGTCTTAGTGGCGTATTTTTTATTGCATTTTTTTCGTTAATCTTTTCCATACTTCTTTCTTAACTACTCCTGAGTGATTGTTGCTTCACTATTTATATTTTCTTTTTCCTCTTTTTTTTGTGTGGCATATTGCAAATAAATTTGTTCTAGCGAAACACCTTCTTTTCTTAAATCCTCTGGTGTACAAACTCTGCATAGTTTACCACCACTGATAATAGCTACTCTATCACAAATTTTTTCTACAACTTCAATTACATGACTACTGAAAAATACAATATTACCGGCATCTGCATGTTGACGCATACACTCTTTAATTTGATATGCGCTTGTTGGGTCAAGACCGGTTAAAGGTTCATCCAATACCCAAACTTTAGGGTTGTGTATTAGTGCGGATATAACCATTATTTTTTGCTTCATACCATGAGAATACGACTTTATCTCTCTATCTATAGCTTCTTCAAGATTAAACATCTTTACGTATTTTTCAATACGTTCTTTTTTATCCTTTTCACTTACCATATATAAATCTGCCACATAGCCTATGTATTCCCTTCCTGTAAGTTTTTCATAAACAGCATGGTTATCTGAAACATAGCCTATATTAAGTTTAGCTTCTAGTGGTTGACGAGCAATATCATAACCCTCTATTTCAATACTGCCTTCAGTAATTGTTTGTATTCCAACAAGGCTCTTTATTGTGGTACTTTTACCTGCACCATTATGGCCAATAAAACCAAAAACCTCACCAGCATATACTTCAAGATTAAGTCCATCTACAGCTTTTCTATTAGATCCTGAATAAGTTTTAGAAAAATTTATAATTTTAATCATATTCACTCCTTTTTCATCCATTGGCTCCTTTATAGATCTTCCATCAAGTTCTTTTAAAAGATTCAATTTATCTACTCTCATAAGTTTCTTTCTACGGGCAAGTTCTCTATGTGCATCGCCAACTCTATAAGTAAGGCCATATAATCCCCATGCTGCAAACATTAATCCTATGAAAATTACATATATTACAATGTCATACATATAGTAATATGTCATCATTGTGTCGCCGAGCTGGAATTTTAGTATAAAGTTATATTTTATTGGCAGTGCCCACGCAAACTTATTTACAAAGAAATCGCTATATAAAAAGAAATAGTCAATCTCAACTTTCTCTGTATTTATTGGCGAATTATTAAGCCAAGCATTAAGCGTCGCCGCCAAAAGTACATAGCATGAAAACGCTATAATCGCTTTTTTCATTAGCTTTATATTTGGGCGTTCAAAGACTTTTAATGAAACACCTAAAATTGGCAAAGCAAATGCATAAACATGGTTATACCAGAACACCATAGTGCCCATTCTAGTAATCTCGTTATCACAATTAGGTAAAATTATTGCACAAAGTGCACCCATAACATTTACAAGATAAGTAAAATAAAATACACCTTTTAAATTAAATGCATACGCAAAGAACATAAGCGCAATCGCTGTGTTACAAAGGTGTAAAGGAAAACTATTAAGTCCAGCTCGGTGTGCATTGTAGTAGAAATATTGTAAAAAGCCGCTTAGGGCTAACATCATTAAGAAATATCTTTTTTCTTCATATGTTTTGTTTCTAAAACCAAAATAAGCAGCAAAGGGAAACAAAAAGCTGAAATATATCAAAAGTCTATGTACAACGGTAAAGTCCGCTGGAGTTTCGCCTACATAACCAAAAAGAAGTTGTGGCACATATATTGGCATAAAGGCAAACATATAAACAAGAAAATATATACCAAGTTGACCAATTCTTTTAGATAATTGTCTATTGTTAAATCCTTTTTCAACACAAAACTCTATTAATCTTTCACCACTTATAGCAGCAACAAGCACTGTAATAATAGCGTATATAATTATTTTCCAATGATAATAATCTACTCTTCCTAAAATGCTTACTACTATTTGCTTGAAGAATATAAAGTTAAAAACAATAGTAATTGGAACTAAAAACGTTGCAAAATCTTTTGCTCTTTGATTATTAAAAAATGGTAAAAGTATACAAACCGCAGTTCCAAAGTATGTTAGCCATTTTAAGATCATTAAAAATACTAAGGCTACCGGAGAATACCCCCCCCCATTTAAACCTATTTGGTCGCTTATTGCTTCTAGGGTAAATAGATGTGGCATATATACAAAGAAAAGTAAAATGGAAAGAGATTTTCTTACAATTTCGTCTCCCTTAAGTTCTTTTCCTTTTAACAAAAAACTCTTATCTTTTAAAAGAGTGTTTAAATAATAAACACCTAACGCCGCCAATATAGATGCTATGGCGAGTAAGACCTGATTCATAATAACTCCAAGTAAATGTTTTCCTTTCTAAAATATTATATTTTAAAGTTAAGTATAAAACAACATATAAAACTACATATAAAATATTAGTGAACCAAAAAGGGCTCATTATTTAACAAAAAGGCGATAACTTCTTAAAATTTAAAACTTTTTCTATAAAATGCAACAATTGTTTGCAATTTTTCACATTTTATAAAATTTGTCTATTTTTTGATTCTTAATCCTTTCTGGCACACGCACAAATCACGCCAAACGTTCGAAATTTGCTAAAAAAGAAGAGGGGCCGCTAAACTTTAAGCAACTCCTCTTCTAATTATATGATAAGGGGGAAAATTATGAGCTATTTAATTAATTTCGTGATTATTATAAATTTAACACTGCAACATGTCAACTCATTTTTTACATAAAAATAAAAAATTTGCAACGATTTGTTGCAAATTTTCTTCTAACCTTATAATAAACATAAATTATTGCATGTCTAAATACTCTTCATAAGTTGTAAGCTTATCGAATGTCTTAGTTCCATTTAATTCTATTATTCTATTTGCTACAGTTTGCATTAATTCTTGGTCATGAGAAGCAAATAAAATACAACCTTTAAAGTTTATCATTCCTTTATTTAATGAGGTAATAGCTTCAAGATCGAGATGGTTTGTTGGCTCATCTAAAATCAAGAAGTTTCCACCCATTAACATGGCTCTTGCCATCATGCATCTTACCTTTTCGCCTCCAGATAGAACTGAAGCTTTTTTCTTTGCTTCATCTCCAGAGAATAACATTCTTCCAAGCCAGCCTCTTAAATAAGTTTCTGTATGATCTTTTGAGTATCTATCTAGCCATTTTGTTAAATCTAAATCGCAACCTTCAAAATAACTATCAAAATCTTGTGGCACATAACTTTGAGTAATTGTTTTTCCCCATGTATATGTTCCAGAGTCTGCTTCCTCATTTCCCATTAGAATTTCAAATAACATAGATATATCTATAGACTTATTACCTACAAATGCTATTTTTTCATCCTTTTGTACAGTAAACGAAACATCCTCAAAATATCCTTTCTTTGTTAAATGCTCTACAGTTAAAATTTCTCTTCCAACTTCTTGCTCAAATTCAAAGTTAATATAAGGATATTTTCTCATAGAAGGTTTTATATCTTCTAGTTTTAATTTCTCTAATTCTTTCTTTCTTGCAGTAGCTTGCTTTGCTTTTGAAGCATTTGCAGAGAATCTTTGAATAAATTCTTGAAGTTCTTTTGCCCTTGCCTCTGCTTTCTTATTTTGTTCTTTTGCTTGTCTTGCAAGTAATTGGTTTGTCTCATACCAGAAATCGTAGTTACCTACATACATATTAATTTTGCCGTAATCTACATCACAAATATGAGTACATACTTTATTTAAGAAGTGTCTATTGTGGGATACAATAATTAATGTGTTTTTAAATTCCATCAAGAACTTCTCTAACCACATTATAGTTTTTGCATCCAAGTTATTTGTTGGCTCATCAAGTATTAGAACATCAGGATTACCAAATAAAGCTTGAGCTAAAAGAATTTTTACTTTTTGCTTTCCATCTAACTCTCCCATTAATCTATCATGATACTCATCACCAAATCCTAAAGCATTTAATAAAGAAGCAGCATCAGACTCAGCTTCCCAGCCACCAAGTTCTGCAAACTCATTTTCTAGTTCTCCAGCTCTGTTTCCATCTTCTTCAGTAAAATCTTCCTTTGCATAAAGTGCATCTTTTTCATCCATGATATCCACAAGCTTCTTGTGTCCTAATAAAACCGTTCTCATAACAGTACAATCATCAAATGCATTTTGATTTTGATTCAAAACACTTAATCTTTCATTTTTACCAATCGCAACGGTTCCTTTTGTAGGCTCTAATGCTCCTGACAAGATTTTTAAAAATGTTGACTTTCCAGCACCATTAGCTCCTATAATTCCATAACAGTTACCCTCTGTAAATTTTAAATTTACATCTTCAAATAACTTTCTTCCACCAAATTGGATCATTACATCAATTGCTTGTATCATTTACTCTCCTTAAAAAGCACTTCCTAGTGCAACTTTATATACATCATATGTTAAATATAATTCACTATATTTTTTTACTTTAAAAATTATAACAAAATTTTGTTCGTTTCCACTACTAATATATGTAGGAATATTTTCCGAAGACACAAACTCTGCTCCACTTATACCAAAGTTTCCGTTTTCTACATACACATTATCTTTAGCTTTAATTTTAAAGCTTATTTTTGCATACGAATAATTATTATCTATTTCTTCAAAAGAAACGCCTGTTACCATAAATGAATATATATCGGTTTTACCCTCTTCATTTATTTGAATTTTTGTATATGAAATAACATCTTCCCTAGAATTCTTTTCTGTTAAATACATAGTAAGAAAGATACCGCCTACAACTAAAATAGTTAGTACCACAAGACCTATTGATATAATTATTCCTTTTTTCTTTTGATCAATCATTCTTAATATATTTAATAATACCTTATACAGTTATTATATTGTCAAAACTTTTGTCTTATAATTTTAACAAAAAAAATGGACCGCTAAGCTTATATTCCTAGCAGTCCGTTTTTGTTCAAATTCTAATTACTCTTCAGAAATTGCTTCTACTGGACATTGTGCTGCACATGAACCACAAGATAAGCATGAATCAGCATCGATAACGTACTTGTCATCTCCTTCTGTAATACATGAAACTGGGCATTGTTCTGCACATGAACCACACTTAATACAATCATTACCAATAACGTATGCCATAATGTTTTCTCCTTTTTAAAATATATAGTTTATTTTTGTATGTTCATAATATCACATCAAAAATATGTTGTAAATTGAAAATTTATTTTTAAATAAAGTTAGCCTTGACTTACTCCATTTTCTTTATCTCTGGATCTACATCCTCATCGTCATCTTTTTGATTTCTTCTGTTATCACCCATCAATTCAAATTGACCTATTTCATATCTTTTTTCTACACTTGAGCCATCAATCTCAGTTATTGCGGTAACATATTCTCTAAGAACATTAACATCTTTAACTTTAGATATTCCATCTTCTGTTTTTATATTTGCACCTACCTTAGGCAATTTTTTAAGAAGTTCTACGTAATATTCATTTTCAAACTTTAAACAGCACATTAACTTTCCACACATTCCACCAATTTTAGATGGATTTATAGATATGTTTTGTATTTTAGCCATTTTTACTGTTGATTTTTCACATATACTTGGACATCTAATACAACAGCACTCTTGGCCACATAGCCCCATTGCTCCTCTTAACTTTACATCATCTCTATCATATACTTGTTTAAGCTCTACTCTACATCTAAGCTCTGATCCTAAATCAGGAACCAAAGCTCTAAAATCTACTCTATTTTCAGCTGTATAATTAATTAAAACTTTTGATTTATCTAAAGTATATTCAGCATTAATAAGCTTCATTGGAAGTTTATGCTTTTCTACTTTTCTTAAAGCAACACTAAACGCCCTTTCAGCTCTTTTTATATTATCTTCATATTGTCTTTTATCCTTTTCATCAGCTTTTCTAATAATTTCTTTTAAAGGGGCTTTTAAATCGGATTCCTTAATTTCAGTGTTCTTTTGACAGCAAAAAGCATATTCTACACCAACTGGAGTTTCAACTACTACACCATCCCCAACTTCAAATTCAAAGTTTTTAGGATCATAGTAATATAACTTCCCTTTATTATTAAACTTTACACCTATTATATTTGGCATTTATATTTTACCTCCAAAATATTCATTAGCAATTTAAATAGCACACCCTCTGTTCCCACATTTTGTTCTAACATCTTCTTAGAATTTATTACTAATTCTTCAATATTAACAAGAGTTGTTAATGCATATTCTTGCGCTAATGAATCTATATCTTCTTCATTATTTTTTGATAGTCCTGTTTTTCTTTCTATAACCTGCTTTATTATTATTTCAAGAGCATCTAAATATCCTTTAGTTTTTGAAACATCTAATTGACTCATATAATCTACAACATTAGTAGATTTTTTCATATTAAGTAATATTATTTTCATTGACTCATAACAACCTATAATTTTATCGTCAGATAATATCATTAAAGCCTTCGTTAATGACCCTTCACAAAACAATATTGCTTTATAAAGGTTGTATGGATCATATTTATCCTTAAGCGCATTTTTTAAATCATCTTCATTAAATGCTTCTATGGTTAATTTATTCGACCTAGATTTTATTGTCTCTAGTACGTTTGTAGGCTTTATTACACCTAGTATAAAAACAGTATTTCCACTTGGCTCTTCAATTAGTTTTAAAAATTTATTTTGTAGACTTAAATCTATATCATTAAAGTTATTAATTAAAACTACTTTTGAATCGCTATCTACCATTGCATAGCTTCTATTTATAAGATCTTTTATTCCTTCACTATTTAATGACTCTGGAATTATAAGACCCTCATGAACATTATTTTCAACATCTAAGCAATCTTTACATTTTCCGCAATTATCATTTTTACAAAGGATATCCCTTGCAACTAATAAACAAAGATTTCTACAAGCAACCTCATCTTCAGAAATAATCATATTACAATGACTTAAAAAACCATTTTTAATGTCATTATCTAATATTTTATATACTTTAGTGTTTTTTAAAAGATTCTCGTATTCTATCATTATTTAATATAACCATTAGTTTTTAAATATTCTCTTATTTTTTCTTGTGTTTCATACTTTGTTCCAAGAACATTAAAAGAAACTATTCTTTCAGGGTGTCTTTCTTGAGCTAACTTATAACCCTTATAAACATTATTATGAAATTCCATTCCTTTCATTTCCATTCTATCATTTAAATCAGCTCCACCCTTTCTTGCAAAAGCCTCTTTTGGTGATAAATCTAAAAATATAGTTAAATTAGGAACAACATCGCCACATGCACAATTATTTAAATTTTCAACTAGTTCAGCTCCAAGTTTTCCAGCCACCCCTTGATAAGCAAAAGTTGAATCTATAAATCTATCGCAAATTACAAGTTTGCCACTATCTAAAGCTGGCTTTATAACCTCATTTACAAGTTGCGCTCTTGCTGCGCAATATAATAAAACTTCACATCTTGGAACCATACCTTCGTTTTTAGTGTCTAAAATTATATTTCTGATTTTTTCAGAAATTTCATTGCCACCTGGTTCTCTTAAAAACAAACAATCTTGGTTTGTTTCTTCTAAATAATTTTTAAGTAATGCTACTTGTGTACTTTTTCCTACACCTTCACATCCTTCAAATGTAATAAACTTACCTTTCATATATCCTCTTAAAAAAATAACAAAGTTATTTTAACACAGGAACCTTATTATTTACAAGACCGTATAAATGTTCCTTGTTTTCTTTAATTATTTGTATTTGCTCTTTAGTTATGGTTTGTCTATATTTAATAACAGCCCTTGCTGGTGGATAAATTCCAATTTCAGCATTTGAAATCATACCCTCAGCCTCATCTAAACTTACAAAATCTGGCTTTAAATTATCTATATTTTCAGCTTTTATTTTGCTATCTTCTATATTTTTTTGCTCAAACTTTAAAGTATCTATTTCTTTTAAAGTAGCATCTAGTAAATCAAGATCTTTGTAATTAAATGGAGTTACAATAAATACTAATTTATCATCAATAGCCATCTCTACGCCTATGCCTTTATTTTGAAGATCAACAAGCACATTATATGCATCAATTCCTTCCTTTTTTAAAACCAATCTTGAAAAGTCATCATTTTTAACTATTTTAAAATTACCTATAGAGCCCTTAAATGAATCTATTTTGTTTTTTATTTCCTTATACCATTTATCTCCATTTATCTCAAAGTTTTCTCTTGCAAAATCCATACTTGCCATAGATAAATAACTTGGAGATGTTGTGTGGATTAAACTTCTATAAAGCATTAGCATTTCATAATCAGATTCGCTATTACAAGTAATTAAACTAGAACCGCCATAACAAGGAATAGTTTTATGAGTGCTTGTTAATGCAATATCTGAATGAACTCCTGGGAAATCTGGAAGTAATTTAGAAAATGGAAAATGAGCTCCATGAGCTGCATCTACAACAAACTTATTATTTGTATTTTTTGTTAAACTATATATTTTTTCAATGTCAAAAGTTTCTCCAAAATAATTAGGAGATGTTATAAAAACTGCAAACAAGTCTTTATTTTTATCTAGTTTTTCACTTAATTCTTCTAAGCTATTTACCTCTAAATAATCAAGGCCGTTTATCCTTAAAGCGTTATAAAATGAACTATGCATCTTACCAAATGCAATAAACTTATACCCTAAGTTCTTTAGCATGGCTACAGTAATTTGCATACTGCATGTAGTACCACTTGTACCCATTAAAGCAAACGCTGTTCCATAGGCTTTTGCAAGCAAATTTTCTGCTTCTTTAATTACACCACTACTTTGCAATAAATTATCAAGCTTAGGCACTTCAGTTAAATCCATTTTAAAGTCATTAAACTTGCCAAATGGAACCCCACTATGCCCTGGCATATGGAATTTTGCTTTTATATTATCGTTATAATTTAAAATTGCATCGTATAGTGGTTTCATAAAAAAAATAAAAGCAGTCTTTATAGGCTGCTTTTTAAGTTTATTTATTTTATTGGCTTCATTGTTGGGAACAATAAAACATCTCTTATGCTAGCCTGGTCAGTAAATAACATTACAAGTCTATCTACACCAATTCCAAGGCCGCCTGTAGGTGGTAGTCCATACATTAGAGCATTAACATAATCTTCATCCATCATTTGAGCTTCATCGTCGCCTTTTTCTCTTTCAGCAACCTGAGCCATGAATCTTCCCTTTTGATCAATAGGATCATTTAATTCAGAGAATGCATTACCCATTTCTCTTGCACACATAAAGAACTCAAATCTTTCTGTTAATCTCTTATCTGATGGCTTTCTCTTAGCAAGAGGAGAAACCTCTACTGGATAATCAAGTATAAATGTTGGTTGAATTAAATGTTCCTCAACCTTTTGATCGTATACTTCATATAATAGTCTTCCCCATGTTGTATCATCCTTAAATTCAACGCCAGCTTTCTTTGCAGCATCCTTAAAGTCTTCAACATTATCTGAAGAAGCAAAATCTATTCCAACATATTCCTTTACAGCTTCAATCATTGTCATTTTCTTCCAAGGAGCTGTCAAATCTAGTTCAGTGCCTTGATAAGTAATCTTTTTATTACCATTACAAACAACATCAGCAATATGTGAGAATAATCTTTCTGTTAAATCCATCATTCCATAATAATCTGTATATGCTTGATATAGTTCAACTGTTGTAAACTCTGGATTATGTTTTGTATCCATACCTTCGTTTCTAAACAATCTTCCCATTTCATAAACTTTTTCAAATCCACCAACAATTAATCTTTTTAGATATAACTCTGGAGCGATTCTCATGTACATATCAATATCTAAAGTATTATGGTGAGTAACAAATGGTCTTGCTGTAGCTCCACCTGGTATTGTATTTAAAACTGGAGTTTCAACTTCAACGAATCCTTCTCCATCTAAGAATGCTCTAATTGCACTAATAATTTTAGATCTTGTAATAAATGTTTGTTTAACTTCTGGATTTGCAATTAAATCAACATATCTTTGACGATATCTTAAATCAACATTTGTTAAACCATGGAACTTTTCTGGCAATGGAAGTAGTGATTTTGAAAGAAGTGTCATTTTTTCTGCATGAACAGAAACTTCACCTGTTTGTGTTTTGAAAACATAACCTTCAATTCCTACTATATCGCCTATATCATATTTTTTAAATTCAGCATAGTTTTCTTCGCCCATTCCATCTCTTGAAGCGTAAATTTGAATAGTTCCGGTACAATCCATTAAATGAGCAAAGCTTGCCTTACCCATAACTCTCTTTGAGATTAATCTTCCTGCAATACTAACATGCTTTTGATCATACTTTTCAAATTCATCCTTGATTGTTTGAGCATATGCATCCTTTGGATATTTTACAATTTCAAAAGGATTCTTACCTGCTTCAACTAAAGCAGCTAACTTTTCTTGACGAACCTTTACAATGTCATTAATATTTTCTTCCATCTTATTCCTTTGTGATTTCTAGGATTTTAACCTTGTAGAAATCAGTTGTACTTAATTCAACCTTACAAGTATCTCCAACCTTATGACCTGCAACTGCTTTTCCAAATGGAGAATCCATACTGATTCTATTTTCAAGAATAGATGATTCTGTTTCACCTACAAGTTCATATGTATATTCTTCGTTATCTGACAAATCTAAAACTTTGTATATTGTAGCTTTTATGATTTGAATATTACCATCTAAAATTCTATGAAGTTCTGCAATTCTAGAGTTATTCTTTTCAGCTGCTTCTCTTGCTGCATCTAATTCTGCGTTTTCTGAGAAGTCTCCTAAAGACTTTGCATACTTTAATTGATCACTAATTTCATTAGCTAATTCATTTTCACGATGATATAATTCTTCCTTTTTCTCTTCATAACCACGTTTAGTTAATTTGATTACTTCATCTGCCATATTCTTATCCTCCAACTTATGAGTAAAAAAATTGCGCTCTACTCGCGCATAATAATTTTATATAAATAAATAAGATTTGTCAACGAACTTTTATATGCATTATTTTTAAGTTAACCTGCTTTTTTAGTCCATATAATGCTTTGAAATTCTTTCATATATAAGTGCTTTATGATATAATTTTACTACTATGAAAATATGGGCAAAATTATACATAAAAAACGATATCGCAAAGGATTTAATTTACGAAAGTAATCTTGAAATGTCATATGAAAACTATCAAAAATGGCTTCAAGATATTTGTAATCTTTTAGATATACCAAATCCAGTTGTTATTCCATATCATTACAAAAACTTCGTTTACTTTCATAACACACTATTTAAAGAGGACGACTTTGTTCAATCTTTAAATTATGAAAAGTTTAGAATTGAAGATTGCAATGAAGACTAATTTTATTGAATATCTCTTCTTTTAAACAACAAATGTGCAGCTACAAGTGATAATACTATCCACAAGATAGATATTAAAATCATTGAATATGTATTCATATAATTTAAAGTTGGGCCAGTTGTTGTTAAAGCGTTTATCCAATTTGAATTTATAGCAATTCCAATAAATCCAACGTATATATAAGCTGCTAATTTTTCTATGCTTCCACCTATTAAATAGATAACAAGTGTTAATGAAATAGCACCCGATTGTGTTTTTACAATATTAGATATTCCCATAGCTACAGAGGTAAACAAAATAAGAATCGTAATATAGGATAGTAGATATATAAACAAAACACCTATAGCAGATATTTTTACAACTTTAGTAGCATTAATAACCATTAAGTAAGGCGTAGAATCAAATTTAAAAATTACAAGACCTATAAGAAGTGCAAGAATAAAAGAAAGCATAAGCATTACAATTCCAAATGCCCATATTGTTATATATTTTGCAGATAAAATTGCATCTCTTGAAATTGGTCTTAAAAGCTGCATTTTCATTGTTCCATTTTGAACTTCCCCTACCATTACTTTACACACATGAACGATAGAAAAAATAATTATCATAAACGCCATTATTTCTAGCGATATAATAACAAAAGCATTGCCATTAAAAATAACGGAAGATGCACTAGATATACTTATAACATTTCCAAAAAGATTATAACTTGCTAAATCAATATTGTTATCTATCGCATATTGATATAAAGCGATATTGGCTTTTAGGCTATATGTTGAAGTATCTACTAATTTTAAAAGAGGAGAAGTTTCAGTTTTTTCATATTCCTGTAACATCACTTTTAGCGAATCAACATATTCTGGATATGTTGATGGATCCATATAAGAATCAACTGCTCCATCGTAGGAACTAAATGTATTATATAAAATTTTATATCCAGCAGTAAAAACAATGAATACAACAATTAAAGCTATTAAAAATTTTATAAATTTTTTATTTAAAAGTTTATACATTTCGCCTTTGAAAGCATTAATAAATCCACTATTTTTCATCTTTCATAAGCTCCTTGTATACATCCTCTAGTGTTCTTTTTCTAATAGAAAGAGAAGTAACTGAAATATCTTTTAAAACTAGTTCTTTATTTATTTCAGCCATTCTGTCGCCTTTAAATTTAATATATACAAAATTATCTACTATTTTAACTTCAACATCTCCCATTTGTTCAATAACACTTGCCGCAAGTGTTGGGTCGGAACATTCAATTTTAGCTATTGTATATCCATTTTCTTGGTTTTCTATTTCATCTAATGTTTTTTCAACTACTATATGGCCTTTATTTAATATAGCAACCTTATCACAAAGTGCTTGCATTTCAGATAGAATGTGTGAAGAAATAAGAATTGTTGTTCCATAATTATCTCTTATTTTCTTAAATAAATCTCTCATCTGAATAATTCCACCAGGGTCTAGACCATTAACCGGCTCATCTAGTATAAGAAGTTTAGGATTTGACATAATTGCTTGTGCTATTCCAAGTCTTTGTTTCATTCCAAGAGAATATGTTGAAAATTTTGAATCCTTTCTATCTGTTAAACCAACTAATTCAATAATATCTAAAATTCTTTGTTGTGAGATATTTCCATGAAGCATTGCAAAATATTGAAGATTTTCAAGACCAGTCATTTCTTTAAACATAGTTGGAGATTCTACTAATGCCCCAATATCTTTTAAAACTTCCGTTAAGTTTGTCTCTATATTTTTTCCAAATACTTTAATTTCACCACAATCTTTCTTTATAAGGCCACAAATAAGTTTAATTATTGTTGTTTTTCCAGAGCCATTAGCTCCAAGTAGTCCATAAATATCTCCTTCTCTTACAACAAAAGAAACATCCTCTATCGCCTTTATTTCTTTAGACCCTTTCTTTAATTTTTGAAGTAAAGAAGAATTGTAAATTTTTGTTACATTTCTAAACTCAATTATTGGACTATTTTTTATTTCTACATCAACAGTATCTTCCACTTTTTTACTTGCCCTTTTATTATATTTATATTTTACTCTAACTAATAGTATTTTACAATTTTTCTATTTTTTTCTTTAATGTGGATTTGACTTAAATGCTTAAGTTGCCTAATTTTTTATCTTATGTCCGTGAGTATCTACATCTTATGTCATCTAATAATTTTTCAATACAATTTAGAAACCATCATACAACTTAATTTCAATATTAATAAATAGGCAAAATTAATTGTTATCTATCTTTAAATATGAAATATTAATTGTATAAACTCCAATTGTATTTAATTTGTTGTCAAAAAATTCAACTTCATAATCTTGCTCGCTATATTTTAATACTATTGTACCAATAGTACCTGCCTTTAAATCCTTAAAATCTTTTGTTAAAACAACATTATCTAACTCTTCCATTTATTTCTCCTTCTTTCCTGGAAATATTGTAACAATTCTCCATGTAATCTTTCCATTATCCCTTTGCACTACAATTACAATGTTTGCTTGACTGTATTTTTCATTCACTCCTTTAATAGAAGTATTAAAAGTATATTTAGTGCCATGGTCAGTATTTTCAACATTATTAGGTTTTTTATCCTTTATGCATTCTAATATAGCTTTATGTAATTTTTTGCCATCGCCCAATTTATATCCTAGTACATCTTTTAAAAATTTAGCTTTTGGCCCACCCCTATTATGATTTAAATTTAATAAATATTTTTCGTATTTATTAACACTATCCTCAAAAGGAAAATTTGATTCGTCAATAAAACAATAATCATCTTTCTCCCTTTGGTTATTTTCAATCTCATTAACTTTATTTTCATATTCTTGATTTTCAAAAGTTAATTGAGGAGATGTTCCAATACCTTTTCCTATACCAGAATTATTATATCTACCCATTGGATTTACCTCCAATAACTAGATTCCTACGCTTAAGCAAATTATTAGGTATTATTATCTCTATTCCTTTACTTATAGCATAAGCAAATAATTCAAGTACCTTAGAATTATTATTTGACACATCATATACTATAATTTGTTTCAAATTGCACAAATGATCTACTACATATCTAACAGCTTCAACTAAAAATTCTTTTCAAATATATTGTAGTCAATTCTTATTTGCAAAGCTTTATCATCAACAATTTTATAATATTTAAGTTCTACATCATCCATTATCTCCTCCAAACAATGCTTTAACAATTTCAGCTTTTTGTTCATTAGTTAATTTTTTCTATTTCTAGTAACTACACTAATTGTCTCATCATAAATGTTAAAATCGTTTTTTAAGTTTTCATCACTTTCAATTAATTCTGCAGCACTTAAGCCAAACACACGCGCAATATTTGAAATAATATCTATTCTTGGTTTTAAACTTCCAGATAAATATCTACAAAGTGAAGCTTCTGAAACACCCGACTTCTTTGATAATTCTTTTTGATTCATTCCCGCATTTTTCATCAATTCTTTAACTTTTTCCTCAAATTTCATAGCGTCCTCCTGGTACTTAAA
>CAYZGK010000013.1:0-49296 GCA_964478025.1 uncultured Christensenella sp. | reverse complement strand
GTTTGATAACTAACATTTTACAATTTTTCTATTTTGCTTTTATGTACGTTGTGCTATTATTGATATACATCTTTTTAAGGAGCCAATATGCAATTTTGTTATTATTCAAATGATAATCAAGAAAGAGGTTATATCACTGTAGATACTGACTTCTTAAATTTGTATATTTCAGAATGCACCGGAGATCAATTAAAGGTATATTTATTTGGATTATATCTTTGTTCTAAACCTTTATCTCAGGATAATTCTTTATCTCATATGATGTATGCTCTTAATCTTACAGAGGATCAAATTAAAGAAGCTTTTGCTTATTGGGAAAGCAATAATCTTGTAGAAATTTCAAGTTATGATCCACTTCAAATTCAATACAAGTCAGCAAAAAATGCTTCTTCTAGCAAATTATATGATAAAGAAAAATATGAAGATTTTAATTATGAAATAAATAAACTATTTCCAGAAAAAGCTTCAAATATGTCTATGTATCACAAATACTATGACTTTATAGAATTCAACCACGTTGACCCTATGGTTATTGCGGCTATTGCAGGATATTGTGTCAATATAAAGGATAAAAATGTATCGCAAAGTTATATACTAACCGTTGCTTCATCTTGGATTAAAGATGGCGTTAGAACTAGGGAAGAAGTTATATCTAGAATAGATCAACAAAGCAAAGATTTCTCTTCCGTTAGAGAAATAGCCGGCGCAATTGGTAAAACGAGTTCAATCACTGAAGAAGATAGAGATTTTTATACAAAATGGACAAATACTTGGGGATTTACCAAAGAAGCTATTATTTGTGCTTGCAAAAAGAGCATGAAAAATATGACTCAATTAGATAATGTACTTGACGAATGTTTTAGAAACAATGCTACATCGCCTCTTGAAGTTGAAGAATACTTGAAAAATAAGAGTAAATACACAAAATATGCCTTTGACTTATGTAAACAATTAGGTCAATATTATGCTAATGCTAATCCTATTGTTGAAGAATATATAACTCCATGGATAAACAAAGGTTATGATATAGATGGTTTAAAGATTATATCTAATTATTGTTTTAAAAATTCTCTTAAAGAATTTAAACAAATGGATAACATAATTAATAATTTATATAAAGAAGGCATTATTTTAACATCAAGTATAAAAGCCTATTATGAAAATATCCAAAAGGAAGATTTAGATATTAAATCAATACTTGAAATGTTAGGAACATCAAGAGAAGTTCGAATGCAAGATAGAGATGCATTTAATATTTGGACTAAGACATGGGGCTTTTCTTTAGAATATATAAAGAAGGTTGCTTCCCTATCTTTTGGAAAAGGAATGCCAGATATTGCTAAGAAACTTTCTGTTTTGAAAGAAAACAATATTGTAGACATTAATTCTATAGAGACCTTCTTATCCAAAACTAATAGTACAAGTAATAAGAAAGAGAATAAAAAGATGTCTTTAGATAGTTACTCTCAAACTACACTAACTCCAGACGAAATTAAAAATATTGAGGTTTAATTTATGAATAAATTTGAAATAGAAGAAAAGATAAATAGTTTATATAAAGAAAAATTAGACCTCGCTAAACTTAATTATAACGATAGATTTAATAAAGCAATGCAAGATCCTACCTTCTCTACTCTTTATACCAAAAGAGCTAAGTTAATAACAGATCAAGCCTATGGAGCTAAAAACAGTCAAGAAATACAAGCAGTTTCTAAGGATTTATTAAACTATATTAGTAAGAACAATATAAACCTAAACATCTACTACTCATGTCAAAAATGTAAAGATACAGGCTATATAAATAATCATGAGTGCGAATGTAGAAAAGCTCAAAGAATAAAACTTTTAAGAGAAAATTCAAGATTACCAGTTTTAGCTACAAATATAACTTTTAAATCTAACAAAATAGATAAAATGAATGTTATACAAAAAAATACCCTTTCTTCTCTATACTTATTATGTCAAAATTGGGTTAATAATTTTAGCAAAACAAAAAAATCTTTAATTTGTATATTAGGACAAGTAGGCATAGGAAAAACAACCCTTGCAATCTCTATCGCAAATGAACTTTTAGAACAGGAATATAGTGTTTTTTATGCTACAGCTTTCGATATAAATAATATATTTGTAGATAAAAAATTTAATAAGCTTTCTGATGAATCATTATATGACGATGCAATTGCTTCTGATTTATTAATAATAGATGATTTAGGTGTTGAAGTTAGCAATACTATTGGAAAAGAATATTTGTTCAATGTAATAGATAGCAGAACAAACAATAATAAGAAAACAATTATTTGCTCAAACCTAAATATGGAAGAAATCGAATCAAAATATGACACTAGAATCGCATCAAGATTGTCTAATAAAGAAAACACCATCTCTATTGGATATATAATAGGAAATGATTTGAGAAAGTAAACTAATATGGCATAATATATTAGTAATAAAAATGCTGATGTGGCACAGCAGGTAGCGCAATGCCTTGGTAAGGCATAGGTCGTCGGTTCAAGTCCGATCATCAGCTCCATTGCAAAAGAAAAAACAGGCTATTAATAAGTTTTAATAGCCTGTTTTATTTTATCGTAAAGTAGTTTAATTACTATTTTTAGCAGTAATTTACAAATTATAAAGATCAATACTTTATTTCACTATTAACACCAGTCTATCCTTTTTATCTCATGTTCAACCATATACAAGGTTTTCCCATCCCATATTTGAGCATTTTCAAATGCCTCTAAACAATCTGATATAGATATTCCTGTGTACTCAAAAACATCTGATAAATATTCCCCATTTTCATTCACTTTAATTATGAAAAACATAAATTTCCCATCCAGTTGAAACGTAATTCCATCTGAAAAATATCTTTCATTTTTAAAAAGCACTTCTATTGATTGATATGTAAAAGCCTCTAAAAAATCACTTACTTGTCCACCTTCCCTTAATTCTCCAATAATTATTTCTCTTATTTTTGATATTATTTTTTAATAATTAATTTCTGTTATATCTTTAACTATTTCATATAATGTTTTCCCATCAAAAATTTTCTTTTCAAAAAGCATTTTTGTATTTATATTTAAGTCCTCATTTTTTGAATTAAAAATTTCATGACTTTCGCCTTTAACCACACCACCATAAAAGGAATAATCTGATTTATAAACATCTATTGAATGAATTTCTTTACCATTGTTTTTTTCAACGCCAGAATTTATGAAGTAGTAAAACCCATTATATTTAAATTCTAAATCCGTACCATAGTAAACCGCTTCAAATAATGAATCTATAATTTCCATAATTACACTCTCCCCTTGAAATATTTTTTATACTTGTTATATTCTTCATCTGTTAATATTCTTCCGACTGGATCTCTTTTACCATTTATATCATAAAAATGTATGTGAAATACTTCATCTACTCTATTACCAGTTATCTTTTGTTCAATATGATAATCAATATCAAATTTTGTAGTTTTATCATCATTAAACTCTCTATATCTTATAAAATTGCCTTGGCTATCAATTTTTATGTATGCTTTACTTGTATGAGATTCTTCTGGTAAATTGTGTTTATTGCCTAGACCTTGCAGTACTTTAATACCCTCAATTTCTCCTATAGTTTCATAAGTAAATGCTACATTATTTCCAACGGAATATGTTCCTCTACCTCCCATCTCTATTCACCCTCCTTGAATTATTATAATCAATATAAATAAGATTACCTTGCATATCCAAAAAAGGTTTCCCAAAACACAATATTGCTGTAGGTTTTATTCTTAATAACATTTCATTATACCCACGCATGAATGCTGTTTTATTATGTTTACAACCAATCATTCCTACCGAAACAATAGAACCCTTTTCTATGCCATCAAAACAAAAATCAAAAGTACTGGAATCGCTCCAACTAACATTTGGAACAACCAATAATCCTTTACTTTGCCAATATGCACCGCACCACCTACTTCTAAACACATTGAACAATTGAATTGCTTTGGGCATATCTTTATAAAGGCTATAGTCTGGAGTTATCAAAAATTTATACTGAGCTATCCTATGTAAGGATTTTGTTGGGTTATAATACAAACCTTCCATTCGATAGTCGTCTATATAAAAATGGACTCCTTTTGATTTATTAACATCACAATCATTAGTTTTAATATCTGAGTAACTAATTAATTCAATGTTATTTAACTCAAGTTCGTTTTTACGGATAATAGGAATATTCCATTTTCCGAACGCATCAAACTCATTGCGTAAAAAGGTCTGTTTTGACCTTGCTTGACTAGACAACATATTTTGTCCTCCTAAATTAAATTTACCACTTTGGGTATCGTCAAAATTCCATTTAACATATCGGACAATAAATGTTATACTAATTGTACTAGAAATGTAGTAATACATTTATTTTAAAACACTTAAATTTGTTGGTAGCAATTTTAAGTGTTTTTCCTTTATTATAAATGCTATTTTCTTTATTCTTTTCCATCCCTGTGAATTGCCTGATATTTGGCAGCTTCAAGTGATACTCCACAGATTTTAGCAACTTCTTTTGGTGTCATATTTTTTGTTAAATCATAATCAATCATAAATTCTCCCGCAAAACACATGGCTTGCCATTCGGGATCGTTATACATTTTTATATTTTTTCCAAAATAACGACTCAATTTAAATCCATATACACAAAGTGTTATAAAGTGTCCAATTTCATGAGCGATTGTCATTCTATCTCGACCTATTCCATTACAAGCACCTATATATATACTTTCTTTTATTTTTATATGACCAGTTACCACATCAGTTTCTGCATGCTTCCCCTTTTCCATATATACATCTTCAACAATTTCATAGCTAAAATTATCAAACACATCACAAAATATATCCAACAATTGAACTATAGGAATCTTAAACATATTTTCAATTCCTAGAATTCTTTTTATTGACTGAGCAATCTCTCTCAAATCCCTTCTCGATTTAGCTTCGACATAGTAACTAATCATTTCTATTTCTCCGAATTATTTTTAAGTACTTCAAATATTTTATTTGCAGTGCTTTCATCCAATGTTTCAAAATATCGTGCAAATGTCACCGCAAGTCGTCGATTATTAGTTGAAACATTTGCAACATTTAGTTCAATCAAGTCACTCGATTCAATAATTGCTGTCTTAAGTAAACTAACTTGATTTGTATCTAACGAATAAATAGCCTTTAATCTATTACTCCATGATTCTGGTATTTTCTTTTTTCCATTCTCAACTGCAGATAAAAAAGCAGACGAAACCCCAAGTTTCTCAGCCATATCCTTTAAAGTTTCTCCTTTTTTTATTCTTAATTCCCTTAAAAAATTCCCTATACTTGTTCTCACCGATAGTCTCCTTAACCATTTTTGGTTAATATAATTATATTACTCACAAGACGCATTGTCAACCTGTTTTGGTTAATTTTTTTATGAATTAATGTTAAATACAAGGTTTTTTGACTTGACCACTTTTTAATGAATATTGGAAAATGTTTAATTTTGCATATTTTTTATGTTGGAAAATGTTTAATTTTACGCATTATTTATGTTGGAAAATGTTTAATCATTGTATATAATATAGTCAAGGAAGTAAAAAAATGTTAAAAAGAAAAGCTGAAAATTTATTAAACGATTGGAAAAATAGTAATGATGCCCTTTTAATTACTGGTGCTAGACAGGTCGGAAAATCCTACCTTATACGAGAGTTTGGAAAAACAAACTTTAAGCATTTTATTGAAATTAATCTATATGAACACCAAGAGTTTATTCCTATTCTTGAACAATCAAAAAATGCTACGGATTTATTATTTAGGATTTCTGCATTATCTTCTAACGAGATGATTCCTAATGAAACACTTATTTTCTTTGATGAAATTCAATATGCAAAAAATTGTGATTTAATTACTCTATCAAAGTTTTTAGTGGAAGATGGTAAATATCGTTATATATTCTCTGGCTCAATGTTAGGTGTTGAACTTAACAATATTGCTTCTTGGCCTGTAGGATACATGAAAGAGTTAAGAATGTTTCCATTAGACTTTGAGGAATTTTTGTGGTCAGTAGGTTTAAAACAAGAAATTATTACCTATTTAAATGATTGCTTTATACATGAAACACCGATCGACGCAATTATTCATGAAAAATTAATTGATGCTTTCTATAAATATCTTTTAATCGGAGGAATGCCAGAGGCTGTACAAACATTTATACTAACCAATGATTTAAAAAAGGTAAACGAAGTACAAAACAAAATTAATCAATATTATAAAAAAGATATTGAGCAATATGCTCCTTTGCAACAAAAAGTACATCTAGATACCATATATCAAATTATACCTCAAGAATTAAACAGCAAAAACAAGAGATTCTCTCTTGGGGAAATAGGAAGAGGATATGAAATAAAGGATATACAAGATGATTTTATGTGGCTTAGAAAAGCTGGTGTTGCATTGCCAACTTTTAACGTATCCGAACCTCAGTCTCCACTTGAGCTATCTGCTAATAACCGCCTCGTAAAATTATTTCATTCAGATATTGGCATTTTATCAAATCTTTTAATGGATACTGATATTCAATTAAAATTGTTATCTAAAGAAAAAGACATCAACTATGGCGCAATATTTGAAAACGCAGTTGCACAAGAATTATCTGCTCATGGGTATGAAAATCTTTATTATTTTAATAGTAAAAAACAAGGCGAAGTCGACTTTTTAATTGAATACAAGGGTGATGTATTACCTATCGAAGTTAAATCTGGAAAAGATTATACAATACACTCTGCTTTAGACAATCTTCTTAGCAATAAAAACTACAATATACCACAAGCTTTTATTTTATGTAATGGTAATATAGAAAGAATAAATAAAAAACTTTATTTACCTATTTATATGACAATGTTTTTAACAAAAACAACAGCAATAGAAACAAAAGTTACATTAAATTTGTCTTCACTAAATCTTTAACAAATAAACCAATTTTTTAGTTCAAATAAAAATGGTGCTAGCAAGAAAGCTAACACCATTTTTATTTGAACTTTTTATTCATTTTTAATATCTATATTTTTTCTTTTTAACAATTAAGCAAACTATACTTACGATTATTGCTAAAACCTCAGCAACAACAATAGATAGCCAAATACCGGTTGTACCAAATAATATTGGCATTACTAGTATAGCAATAACCTGGAATACTAAAGTTCTTGCAAATGAAATAACAGCAGAGACTAAACCATCGTTTAAAGAGGTAAAGAATGAAGAAGCATAAATATTTAAACCTGCAAGAAGGAAGGATATTCCATAAAGTCTCATGCCAGAGGATGTTAAATCTAAAAGTCCCTTATCTCCATGAGTAAACAAACTTGAGAGAGGAGTTGCAAATCCTATTGTTAAAATAGTCATAACTACACCTGAAATAGAGACAACTATTAAACTTTTTTTAAGAACATTTCTAACTTCTAAATAATTCTCTGCCCCGTAGTTATACGACGTTATAGGAGCAACACCAATTGCATATCCTACAAATATTGCTTGGAAAACAAAACTTAAATACATAATTATTCCATAAGCTGCTACTCCATTATCTCCTGCAACCTTTAGTAATTGCATATTAAATAACATACTAACAATAGATGAGGATATATTAGATAAAAGTTCTGAAGAACCATTAAAACAAGATTGCCATATTGCCTTAAAATCTATTTTGGTTTTCACAAGTTTTAAAAGGCTATTATTTTTCTTGCTTATAAAATAAAATATTGGAACAATACCACCAACAACGTAGCTCATTACAGTTGCTACAGCAGCACCTACTAATCCCCATTTAAAAACTAAAATAAATACGGCATCAAGTATCATATTTGTAATACCTGCAACAACAGTTACAATAAATCCAAGCATTGGCTTTTCTGCAGCAATAAACATTGCCTGGAATGTGTTTTGTAATATAAACATGAAGTTTGCTGCTATTAAAATTCTTCCATATGTAATACTATTTTTAATTGTCTCTTGTGTAGCATTATTACCACCTAAAGCATTAGCTATATCTTCAATAAATATAAAACATATTGCGGAAATTATAATTCCGGCGATAGCGGAAAAGTATATTACCATTGAAAATATTTTATTTGCTTTTTCTTCATCTCCCTCTCCTAAGGTTTTTGCAACTAAAGCACTTCCACCAGTACCCATCATAAATCCTATAGATCCTAAAATCATAATAACCGGCATTATTAAATTAAGACCAGCAAAAGGTGATGCTCCAACGAAATTAGAAACGAATACGCCATCTACTACACTGTAAATAGAAGTAAATATCATCATAAGAATAGATGGAACTACTGCTTTAAATAATTTTTTATATGTAAAATGTTCACCTAAAACCTGAGCCATTTTTAATTCTCCTTAAAATATACCTTTGCAAAGTCTTTAACAAAAGGAACTAAATCTTTTATTTCAAAATCGGTAGTATTAATACATAAATTGTAATTTTCTTTTATCCCCCATGAATCTGAGCCTAAAAGCAAACTTTGTCTTTTTCTTGATTTATCTATATTTTTAATTTTCTTTAAAAGTTCTTTATCTGTTAACCCCTCATCTTTAGGACCTTTTGTTTTGCATCTATTTAATCTATGCTCTAAGCTTGCATAAACAAATATATCAAGGGGCTTATATTCCTTTAAAATAATATCTGCACATCTACCTACAAACACACAATTTTCCTTTTTAGCAAGTTCTAAAATTATTTTTCTTTCTAAAACAAGCATTTGTGTTGTTTGTTTTTGTTGCATAGAATAAAACGAAAAGTTTCTACAAGTTGTATATGGAAAATCTTCCTTAATATTATTAAGAGTTTTTTCTATATAAGCTTCGTTAAAATTACTAAGTTTTATCATTTCTCTTATTATTTCTTTATCATAATATTTATAGCCTAAAAACTCAGCAAGTCTCTTTGCAAGTTCTCTACCACCACTTCCAAATTCACGACTAATTGTAATAATGTTCATACTCCTCCTAAAAAAATAGCTCAATTAGAATTTCTAACCGAGCTCACTCGACATCTTTTCGATAGAAGATTTTTCAATCTTGGCGCTACGGCGCCCTATCCTCCGATGACCATATATATCTTATTTAAGTGCATTTTACTAAAAGAATTTTTATAAGTCAACTAATTTATAGAAAATATAAAAATAATAAAAAAAACAAAACTTATTCGCTTTTTTCGTCTTTTAATTCTACTTTTTCTAAAATTTCTTTTTTATTTTCAACTTCTTTATTTGAACCAATTTTTTCTATCATTGGAGCAACTTTCCATGCAACCAATCCTGCAAGGATACATAAAACTAAATCCTTTGGTATATATAACAAGTTATATGTTACTATTGATGACCATAAATTTGGGTAATTATTTGTTTCCCATAAAACAATAAAATATAATATACCAATTAAATAATCAATGACTAAAGCTGAAAGAGAAGCTACTATATATCTTACTAAAGAAACCTTCTTATCTTTCCCTATAATTAAGCCAGATAATAGCGCACCGAAAATAAAACCAACAATATATCCAAACGAAGGCTTTACTACATAAGCAATACCACCACCTGCTGTAAAAATAGGAATCCCAACAAGTCCCATAATCATATATATAATCATGGCTATACTTCCCTTTTTCCAGCCAATTAAAAGGCCAGATAGACTACAAAACACTGTTTGAAAAGTAAGCGGCACCATTGGAAAAGGAATTTTAACAAACGCCCCTACTATCATTAATCCAACAAATATTGCTATCTCTGCCAAATCTATTGCTGCTAGTTTAGTTTTTTCTTTATTCATTAATATAACTCTCAAACTTATTGTTAACCATATTATATAAATTGGTTGACAATAATGCAAATAAAATAGGCAAGATTTACTTGCCTACATTATTTAATCTTCTATGACTTGAACATCTTTTATAATAAATTCATTTCCTTGTTTTAGGTATGTTCTATCGCTTTTACAGTAAGGGCATATTTTTGCATACTTTACAGTTTCATATTCGCCACCACAGTTCTCACAATAAGTAATAGCTGGAATGGTTTCTATTTTTAATTTACACCCTTTTAGTATTTCAGATTTTTTTACAGCCCAATTCCAACAATCTTCAAGTAGATAAGGTATTACTGTACTTACTTCTCCAAGTTGTAATGTTACCAAATCTATTCTATCTGCATTATTGGCTTTGGCTATGTCTTCCACTTTATTAATAACATGGAAGACAACACCTAATTCATGCATTTATTATTCCTCGCCCTTCTTTTTTCTCTTAAATACGGCGCCTAAAGAATATGGAAGAATATATTTAAACTTATCTTCTGTTGGTACAAGTTTAGCGTTTTCTGGATGATCTCTATATAACTTAATAGCACCAAATTCACACTTAGTTGTACATTGACCACAACCAACACATCTATTTTGATCAACAACTGATGCACCACAAGATAAACATCTAGATGTTTCGAACTTAACTTGTTCTTCAGTTAAGCATTCTCTATTATCTTCAAATGACATCTTAGCATCAATGTTTGGATTTACGCCTGGTTCTTGTCTTGGAGCTTTATCGTAGTTAGATAGGTTAATATCTTCCTTATTAAGTTCAATAAATTCTCTCTTGTCTTTTCCTATTGTCATAGATGTTCCTGGTTGAACAAATCTATGTAATGAATCTGCATCCATATGACCTTGAGCAATAGCATCGATAACAAACTTAGGACCAGTAAATACATCACCGCCAACGAAGATGTCTGGTTCAGCTGTTTGGTGAGTTAACTTATCTGCTACTGGATAATTTCCGTGCCAGAACTCAACCTTTGTGCCCTCAAGCATACCGCACCAGTCAATTGCTTGACCTATAGCAAATACAATATGATCTGTCTTAATAGACATTGTTACTGTTTCATCATATTTTGGATTGAATCTTTTTGTCTCAGGATCGATTGTAGATGTACACTTCTTAAATACGATTTCTGTAACTTCTCCCTTGTCGTTAACCTTAATTTCTTTTGGTCCCCAACCTGGATTCATTACAACGCCTTCTTCTTCTGCTTCTTTTATTTCATTAACAGCAGCAGGCATTGTCTCTCTACTTTCAAGACATACCATAGAAACATTCTTTGCACCAAATCTATGAGCTGTTCTAGCGCAGTCAATAGCAACGTTACCACCACCAACTACTACTACATCTCCTTCCATCTTTTGGTTGTTGTTCTCTATAGCTTTCTTTAAGAAATCTACAGCGATATAAGTATTCTTTGCATTTTCGTTTTCAATACCAGGAAGTCTTCCACCTTGGCAACCAATTGCGATATAGAATGCTTTATAGCCTTGTTTTCTAAGTTCAGGAATTGTTACATCCTTTCCTACATTAACATTGTTCTTAAATTCAACACCTAATTCCTTTAGGATATCAATTTCTGCAGCAACTACTTTCTTATCTAGCTTAAATGCTGGAATACCATAAGTCATCATACCGCCCATCTTTGCATTCTTATCAAATACAGTTGGCTTATAACCTTTGATTGCTAAATAGTATGCACAAGATAATCCTGCTGGACCACCACCAATAATTGCTATCTTTTCATCAAAATGATCTTTCTTAACTTCTCTTGCTGGTGATACAGGCATTTCAATTTCTGGAACATATCTTGTCTTTGCATTTAAATCTTGCTCAGCAATAAATTTCTTTACTTCATCAATATTTACTGCACCATCAATTAAGTTTCTTGTACAAGCAGATTCACATCTCTTGTTACAAATTCTTCCACATACTGCTGGGAATGGATTATCTTTCTTAATAAGTTTTAAAGCTTCGTCATATAAACCTTGATTTGCTTTCTTTAAATAACCTTGAATTGCAATATGTGCAGGACAAGCTGTCTTACAAGGAGCCGTACCTGTATCATAACAATTCTTTCTATCATCATCTCTATAATTATGATTCCACTTATCTTCACCCCACTTAAATGGACGAGGATCTGGTAATTCTTGTTTTGGATAAGTAACCTTTGTTCCATCAGCCTTACATAATTTTTGTCCTAACTTAACAGCACCTGCTGGGCAGTATTCAACGCACTTTCCACAAGCAACACACTTTTCAGGATCAACCTTTGCTGAGTATGCTGATTTAGATAAGTTTGGAGTATTAAATAATAATGATGTTCTTAATGCGTTACAAACTTTAACGTTACAGTTACATAAACCAAAAATCTTATTTTCACCATCGATATTTGTAATTTGATGTACATATCCTAATTTTTCAGCTTTTTTAACAATTTCCATTGCTTCATCATAAGTGATATCATGGCCTTTTCCTGTTTCTCTACAATAGTCTGCAAAGTCACCAAGACCAATACACCAACTTTCCATATCATCACCACAACCTTCGCCTAAAACTTGACGAATATGACGACATGAACAAATACCTACACCAATATGGCCTTCATATTTTTTCAACCAATATGAAATTTTTTCAATATTTAAAGCTTCATTTTCCATAGAGATAGCTTCCTCTACTGGAATTACGTGCATACCAATACCAGAACCACCAGGAGGTACCATATTTGTAATTCCGGCAAGTGGATTATATGTCATTCTTTCAAAGAATGAAGCTAGTTCTGGATGTTCTTTTACTCTATCTGCGTTCATATTTAAAAGTTCAGCCGAACCTGGAACGAATAGAGGTAAACAATATCTTCTTTGTTTTGGATCTGGTTTAGCATTTTCAAGTGGATGATCGTATTCAGGATCATTTGCTCCCTTGTGGTCATGAGTATAGTGATCACCATAATCATATTCAAGTAAACCAATATAAGCCATCTCATCTAAAAGTTTTTGAAGCTTTTCTTTCTTTTCGTCTGTATCAGCCTTATTCATTTTGCATAATTCATCGAAAAGATAATGATGTCTTAATTTCATTTTAAGTGCTACATCAGCCATTTCATCAGTAATAACTGAAGCAAGTCCCCAATATTCTGGAGCGTCTGTTGGCATAGATAATTTATGTGCAAACACATCAGTTATTTTTCTACCTAGTTTTTGGATTTTTTTATTTGGATTTTTATCACCATAATGTGGTGCTTTCTTTCCAAACTCGTTGTAATCAATCCCCATAGTCTCCTCCGTAATTAATAGTTTATATAATAGTTTTATTTATTTTTCCAATCTTTTACTTGGCGTCTACACCAATCAATCCAAGCATCCATACCCTCACCGGTTTTAGCACTAATTGGGAATATTTCTGTATTTGGATTTAATTTATGAATTCTCTCTTTAGCTTTTTCTATATCAAAATCAAATACACTTAATGTGTCTATCTTGTTTATGATAACTGCTGAACATATAGAAAACATTAAAGGATATTTTATAGGCTTATCGTCACCTTCTGGAACAGATAGTATCATTGCATTTTTACTTGCACCAGTATCAAACTCTGCTGGGCAAACAAGATTCCCAATATTTTCAAGAATAGCAAAATCTACTCCATTAACATCTAACTCTTCTATTCCTTGCTTTGTCATATCAGCATCCAAGTGGCACATTCCACCTGTATGAACTTGAATTACTTTAACACCAGTTTTATCTTTAATAGTATGTGCATCACATTCTCCATCAATATCTGCTTCCATAACTGCGATATTCATTTCATTTTTTAATGCATTAATAGTTTTTGTTAAAGTTGTAGTTTTTCCTGAACCTGGAGAAGACATTAAATTAAGTAAGAAAGTGCCCTTTCCTCTTAATTCTTCTCTAAGTTTATCTGCTTGTTTGTTGTTATCTTCAAATATACTTTGTTTAACTTCTATAATTTTAATTTTTTCCATATTGCCTCGAGCATGTATCAATATTATATATATTTATTTAATTAAATGCAAGGTTAAGAGCATGCAAACTCGACATATGTTGCCTAAATTAATCGAAAATTTGACATTTTTTATGAATTTTTCATGAAAATTTAAAATAAATTCTAAAATTAGTTGAAATATTTTCGTCAATGTACCATACTATGTACAAATTTTTGTAAGGAGCATTTATATGCATATTTTTTTATTTGGAACCGACATGAATCTATGGGCACAAATAATTGACTTAATAGGTTTTATTATTATAGGTGTAGCTTATTTCCAAAAGAAATACGGATACATAATTACATGTATTTTTGCATATATATGTTTCATAGCTGAATCCATTGTTATCATGGCAATGGATGGAACAAATACCTGGGCAAATATTATTGGAACCACATCTGGTGTTATTCGTAACCTATTTATGTTGTATTACGCTAAAAAATGGAACAAAGAAGTACCTACTTGGATTGCAGTTGTCATCCTTATTATAACCTGGTGTTGTAATATTCCATTTTTTGATAGTTGGTTTACATATATCCCTTGTATTGCTTTAACAGTGTGTACATTAACTGCTGTTCAAAAAAATTATTATATACTAAAAACTGGAGCTGTATTTAATGAGGCAGCAAATGGTGTTTACTACTTTGTAGTAGGTGGATATTTTGGAGCAGTTAGAGAATTAATATTAACTCTTATAATTGGCATTTCTATGATTACACTATTTTTCCAACAAAGAAAAGAATCTAAATCTAAACAAACAGCTACTGAAAACACTCAAATCGACGATTCTCAAAAATAATTAAGTTGTAGACGCACACTTTATATAGTAAAATAATCAAAAGGTTATTTTATTAGAAGGTTTGTTTTATGAATTATATTTTAGCTTATGATATATGGGGGATTGCCCATCTTGACGAAAATGGATACCCTATTCATTATTCTGACAATTATTATCTATATGGAAAAACACATATAATTTCACTTATTATAGTAATTTTAGCTCTTGCTGCATTTTTAGTTGCTTTTTATTTTTTAGCAAAAAAATCTAGAAAAGCTTATAAAATCGGAATAAAAACATTTGCCGTTTGGATGGTCTTATTTGAAATTGGCTGGAGAGTACTATTCCTTACATCAGCTCCTGATTTTATTAATCAAGATTACCATTGGTACCCAGCATACGCATGTAATTTTACAGCTATAATGCTTCCTATTGCTTGTTTAACTGATAGTAAAGTTATGAAACATATGTTCTATGTATTTGCAATAGTTGGAGCTTGTTTAATGATGTTGTATCCATCATCTGTATTTGTAGAACCTTATATAACTATTGGCGCAATAAAGAGTTTACTTCAACATTGGAATATTATCTTAATTGCAAGTGCTGATATATTAGTTGGTGAATATAAAGTTAAGTTTAGAAACTACTGGCTTGGTTGGCTTGGTATGATAGTTGTTGTTATAAATTGCACGTTTGTAACTTGGATTTTATATTTAGTTGGAGTAATTCCAAAATATGGTGATTATTTATTCTTTAATTTCTTTGGAGCCGGAACTCCTGGCTATGTAATTATTCCTGCAATAGCAACAGTTGCTCTTGCATTAATTATGGCACTTAGTGACAGAAAAGGATTTAAAGAATTCACAGTTAAGTTTAAAGAGTTTTGGAAAAAAGAAAGAGAATTAGATAAAACCGAGTAATTTTATCTAATTCTTTAATAAACATTTTTATGTATTTATCTTAAATATGACTCTTTTTTATAACCATTATCTTTATTGAGTTTACAAAAACATTGCCATATAAATAGGAATACAAAGCAATTCACCATCTTTTCTTAAATCTTTTGTGTACACTAGATATTTTTGTCCAATTTTACTTGAAAATTTACTTATAAAAGCGTCAATAGATGAATGAGTTTTATATCCTGAAGACTTTACTTCAATAGGACAAATTTTATTTTTATTTACAATTAAAAAATCAATTTCATAATTATGACTTGAGTTTTCTTTAGGAAATGTATAATAAAACAACTTATTTCCATTTGAGTACAATATTTGTGCTACCATATTCTCATATAAATACCCTAAATCTACGTCTAATTTATCGCTTAGAAGTTTCTCATAGATAACATTTTCAGTAAAATCTTTATCCATAAAAGCAAGTGTTGTAAATAAACCTGTATCAGCAAGAAACATCTTATATTTAGTAATATCTTCATGAAGTGACATTCCGACACTTGGATCATTTGCATGATATGCAATATTTATAGTTAAAGAATCTTTCATATTTGCTATGACTTCTAAAGTTCTATCTTGTCTTCCATTTGGTATTACGCTAGATAATTGATATCTTGAGGCATTTTTAGCAAGTTCAGATGGTATTGCAGAAAATATTAATGATGCCTTGCCTGTAGGATCTATTTTTACAAAATCTTCTATATAAAGTCCCAAAATATTTCGTTTTACTTGATCTACTTTACTAAAATTATTTGTTTCTATATATTCATTTACAACTTGTGGCATTCCACCAACCAACATATATAACCTAAAATCTCTCATCATTCTGCGGTTTAAATCATCGCCAATGGATATTTTTTTATCAAAGGCTTTTTTAAGCATAGGTATTGTAACTTTATCACCTAGTGCCCAACGAAATTCTTCATAGTCCATAGGAACCATTTCAATTTGAGTCTCTTCACTAGGAATAACTATATTTTCAACATTCTTTTTTATAGATAACAAGGAGCCAGTTTCAATATAATCATATCTTCCATCTTCTACAAGATGTTTTATAGCTTGTCTTGCATATGGTTCCTTTTGAACTTCATCAAAAATTATAACAGATTTTCTATTCTCTAAATTTACATGATAAATTAATTGAAGGCGTAGAAATAAATAATTCAAATCGGATAAATCACTAAATAGAGTATGAACTTCTTTTGGCGCAATAGAAAAATCTATCAAAATATAACTTGTATACTCTCTTTGCGCAAACTCTTTAACTATAGTTGATTTACCAACTCGTCTTGCGCCTTTTATTAAAAGTGCAGTTTTGCCATTTGAATCATTTTTCCAATTCAACATTTTTTGATATATCTTACGTTCAAAAACTCTTTCTGACATCTCTATGCCTCCTAATTTTGTAAGAATTATAACATACTATGTCAAAAATTTCAATTTTTAAAACGCCAAATATGTCAAAAATTTCAATTTTTAAAATGCCAAATATGTCAAAAATTTCAATTTTCATTTTTTTTATTTTAGTATTTAAAATCTAAAAACGCCAGTATTTCCCGGCGTTTTCATATAAACAATTTCCTCTAAACGTTTTTAGTTAAAAAATCATTATTAAAATATCAATTATTTCTTTCTTAAAATCATATAATATTTGTCTTTTGAATCTAAAGAATCTTCTAAATAAAAACTATTAGAAAACGCTACATATTCTTCCTTTGGAGATTTTAAGTGTCTTGATACATTTTTAGCAAATGCGTCATGATGTTTATCCAAGCTTTCTCTTCCCATATTATGCATTATTACTAAAATTCCATCTTTTTTTATTAGCTTTTGTGCTTTTTCAACAAATTTTTCTACATCTAAAAAATGAGGAAATGCATTAAAACAAACAATTGCATCAAACTCATCTCCAATATAATCATAAAAATTTATACATTCAAATTTTATATTATTTACATCGTGAGTTTTCTTTGCGATTTCAATCATTTTATCAGATAGATCAATTGCTCTTACTGTGCACTTAGTTCTTTCAAACAATAGTTCACTTATTATTCCTGTTCCACATGCTAAATCAAGAACCTTATCTCCCTTATTTATAGGAATAATAGATAAACACTCTCTAAGCTCTTCTTTTGTTGCCTTTTCGTTTTTATTCCAATTTTCTGCTTTTTCATTAAAAAATTCTTTTATATTTTCCATAATTTATTTTGAATAATTTTCAAACATTTCTCCCATATTTACTTTTTGACATCCACCATAAAAACTATTTGCTACCTTTTCATAAAAGTTTGAACCTAAAAATTTATTGAAAATTTCATCAGATTTTTCTTTAAAGTTTATGTCTTTAAAATTATCACTATATACAACTTGAGCAATATAATAAGCATTTATATAAGCAACCTCAATATTTGTAAAGTATGCATTATAAGGCATTATTAAATAAACTTCTCCATTTTTAAGTGCAGTTAATGAATTATAAACTTTAGCTGTACTACTTTCACTATATTCTGTTTTCATTATGGCAAGTCCGCCAGCATCTAAAACCACAATATCTGGGTCTATACTTACTAGTTTTTCTAAATCCATTGTATAGCTTGATTCTGTTGTAATACTAACAGCTGCATTTTTAATATTTATTAAATTAAAAATTGAATTATTTCCACTTGTACTTAAAAATCCATGTTTACCATAAAAACTATTACAACCTAAATAAACACTTTTTTTTGTTGATTCTTCTATGCTGCTTGTTCTTGTACTTAAATCATTTTGTAGTTCTTTTATATAATTTACAAGTTCTGTAGCCCTATCTTGCTTATTTAATATTTCACCTAATAGAGTTAAAGAATCTTCTACGTTTTTATCAAAAGCAGTTGTCTTACCATAAGACAATACAACAACTGGAGTGTTTGTTTGAGTTTGAAGCTCATTCATAGCAGATGCATCTGATGTATATAGAGATATTATTAAGTCTGGATTACATGCAAGTATTGCCTCAGCCTCTGCTGATTGATTTGCAGGTCCCCCCTTTCCACAATCAGGAAGTGAATCTATTAAATCTTGGTTTAATTCCTTATAAGCTCTTAAAGATAGATTTTTTCCATATATTGAGTCTGTTTTTTCTACATTCTCAACACCACATAGTTTATTCATATCTCCGATGTATGAATATAATCTTAATGCTCCTGCTCCAATACAAACAATTCTTTGTGGATTGCTTGGAACTTCTACTTCTCTTCCAAGTAAATCAGTAATGGTTTTTGTATTTTGTTTTTCACTTTCGCTGCTGCAGCCAAAAAGCATTATATAAAGCATTAGAACAATTATCGTTACTATAACTAAACCTTTTTTATTTTTCATTTTTCTCCTCTATAGGCAAAAGTAATCTAACACCATCTTTTTGTATAATTTCAGAATCTATGCCAAAACATTGTTTGATATCTTCTTTTGTTAGATTATCTATTGTTGAATTTTTATAAATTGTATTATCTTTCATTAAAACAAAGTGCTCAAAATATCTTAATGCCATATTTAAATCATGCATAGAAACTAAAATTGTTAAATTAAAGTTTTTATTTATATTTTTTAATAAGTTTAAACATTCCATTTGATTTTTTATATCTAGATTGCTTATAGGTTCATCTAAAAATATATATCTTGTTTCTTGATTTATAGCTCTTGCTATTGCAACCTTTTGTTTTTCTCCACCAGATAATTCATCAACATTTCTAAGTATTAAATCGTTAAGCTCAAGCTTTTCTATAACTTCACTAGTTTTCTTATAATCTTCTTGAGTAAAGGCCCATGTAGTGTAGCTTTTTCTACCAAGAAGTACCGCATCAAAAACAGTCATTGAGCCAAGCTCTATATTTTGAGGAACATAAGCAAAAAGCTTAGCTCTATCTATTATAGATAGTTTTGAAATGTCCACACCATCTGATGTAATCTTCCCTTCTTTATATTTAAGAATTTGTAAGATAGTCTTAATTAAGGTTGATTTTCCTGTTCCATTTGGACCAAGTAATGCTGTAAATATTCCATCATGCACATGGAATGATACATTGTCTAAAACTTTTTTCTTAGAATTATATGAAAAGGATAAATTTTCTACAACTAGCATTACTTTTTACCTCTTATTAACAAATATATAAACATTGGTCCACCAAATAGAGATGTTATGGCCCCAACTGGCAAAGATATTCCAGATACAATAACCCTTGATATAGTATCAGCTATAAGCAAAATTGCTACACCTGATAGAAAACTTCCTGGCAATAAAAACTTATGATTATCTCCTACTAATCTTTTCATAATATGTGGAGCCATTAAACCAATAAATCCTATTATCCCTAAAAACGACACACAGACAGCCGTAATCAATGATGCTAAAAACAAACTAACTATAGATATAACCCCTATATTTACACCCATAGTTTTAGCAGTATCAAAACCGCTTGTTAACGCATCATAATTTAATCTATTTAAAAAGAAATAAATAAATGATCCTATAATAACTACAAACATAATTAGATTTTCTAAATATGTAGCTCTAGACAAATTACCAAATGACCAATATATAGCTGTAGATAATTGATTAGAATCTGAAAAATATTGAATTATAGTTGTAGCTGCTGAAAATATAGCACCAACAGCAAGACCTGATAAAACTATAGATTCTGATGAGAATTTTTTTAGTCTTGATAAAATCAATATAATTGCAACACTAATTATAGAAAATATTAATGCAGACAATGAAACAATATAAGGATTAGATATTGATACATCTTGAGAACTTGATGAATTTAAAACTCCAAAGCCAAGAACAATAATTGCAAAATTTGCGCCAAATACGGCAGCATTTGAAACACCTAAAGTTGATGGTGATGCCATTGGATTTTTTAAAATACTTTGCATTATAAGACCAGAGATAGCAAGCCCACCTCCTGCTAAAATAGCAGCTAAAACTCGTGGCATTCTTATATTCCAAATTATTAAAGAATACTTTTCCTCTCCAGTTTTAAAAATTCCTTGAAGGGTTTGAAGTGGGGTCATATTGCTAGAGCCTATGCATAAACACAAAACAAATAAAAATATATCTATTATTAATAATCCTAATAATATTAATCTACTTTTATTTTGAGACTTCTTATATGCTTTAATTAACTCTTCACTCATAGCGTTTATAATTATATATAAGTAAAGCCTTATATACAAGACATTTTGAGCGATTTTGTTTGATATTTAAAAATTTATTTTTCATTTACAAACATTTTGTTCGATATTGCATTGACAATCATACATTTTGTATTTTATTATTGTAAAAAGAGGACATTATGGATAAAAGAATAGAAAAAACAAAAGCAACAATTTATAACGCATTTAAGACAACATTAAATAACAAACAATATGCTGATATTACAATTCAAGACATTTTAGATGTTGCAAATATATCTAGAAGCACTTTTTATGCTCACTTTAAAACTAAAGAAGAAGTATTAAAATCTTTATGCTCTTCTATATTCCATCATGTTTTTTCCCATTCACTTGAAGAAGAAAAAAGTCATGACTTTTCAAAATCTTCTATATTTGATTATAAACATCTAATCACTCATATTTTTTATCATATTCATGATAATAAGGACATAATAAATGCTATTTTTAAAAGTGAATCAAAAGATATATTCTTAAATGAAATGAGACAAGAATTAAAAGAGTTTTCTCAAGCAATGGTTAATAATCATTATGTTAAAGAAAAATCTATCCCTGAAAATTTAAGATACAGAAGCCTTGTTGAATCATTTATTATAACTTTAGAATATTGGGTAGATAACAACTATACAGAGACCCCAGAATTATTAACAGAGTATTTCATAGAACTTAATAGTTAATAAACACCTATATTAACTGGTAGTCTAAAAATCGTTTTAAAATCATTCTCTTTTTTTAAGCAAATTATTAACCCATTCATCAATAATATCTTTATTATTTTCTAAACAATTAGGTTCTGCTTGTAAATCTTCTAAGTTAATATTTGGACAATTTTTCCACCATTTTGGAATTATATAAGATGCATGTATATTCTTGACAGCAAAAACACCATATCCATAAGCTACCAACTGATTCACCATTGTCATGCATATAAATATGACAACTATTCTCATGACAAGATGGGCAGTTGACAGGAAAGGTTACTCCCTGTTTGTTTAATAACTCTAAAATTTCAAATAAATTATCTTTTTCATTATTCCACATTAATTTTCACACCTAATATACTTTGATAAGTTATCCCCCGACGAATATGCTGTACTTTCCGGGGCATCAAATCCTTTTGCATAAGAACGCACATGATTTAATTCGTGCGCTATTGCGTTTGCTAACTCCGATTTATTTATCATAGCTAATGACCCTATTTCTACTATATAAGGATTATTTTTCCTAGTTCTACCTGCCACACCCATAGGCAAACTAACATTATATTTTATTTTTACTTCTTTACTACCAACTCTCGAATGATCATTGTATTTGTTTAGTAATCACTTTTAAATAGTCCTAGGACACAACATTACCCCTGAAATTTTTGATTAATAAATCCAGACTTTATCTTCAGTTAAACTTTCTATAATATTTCCTAAAACAAAGTCATTATAATGGATTGCTAACAATTCATCAGTCGTTTTCACTTCTACTGATTCTTTGTAGAATTCACAAAACGAAATAACATCTTCACCATTTATTTCACCATAGGTAATAGAATATTTTTTCTTTTTATACTCAAACTCTATTTCATGTCCTTCTTCAATAAGTTGTCTTAATTCTTCTTTTTTCATTTTTGAATTTCCCTCCATTTTTTATCTCTTTCAAATTTACCATTTTCAACCCTAATAGAATGTTCATGAGGAACAACAGGATGCAATTTTGCGTTTCCATGATTGGTATAATCAATATCTAAATATGGTTCTCCTTTTTCATCAAAATATCTTTCAGTTTTGAGCATTCCATTTATACTACATATATAAACAGAGTTAGGAAACAAGTGTTTCGGAATATCATGCTGATTATTTGAAGCAACCACCTTATCTACATGTTTAACACTCTTTGAATTGTTTAAATTATAAACTTGATTAGTTTTTAATATTTTCTTATTATTTTCAACTATATTTCTCTTTGTTCCATGGGTTTCTTTAAAAAGTCCACTATTTCCAGCACCCATATTTATTCACCTTCCTTCTTTATGGGATAAATTAAAAGTTCCCTCAAAATATAAATCTTTCCCACCATTAACAAATATTAAATCTCCTTAATTGTTCTTTTCACTTCAACACTATAATCTCCATCATTATTCCAATCATTTATTTCATCTGCAATAGAATAAATATTATTACCCTCATCGTCTATAGATATATAGATTTCTTCACTAAAAAGCCATCCTCGCGAAATTGTGTATTTATGAGAATCTGTTTTTATAATAATTGCAATATCATAGTCAATAGAATATTCTTCATTATTGATTTTTACAAAATCTGTCACTATTTTTATTGAATTAATATATTCATCCACTTCATGTCTTATAACATTGGTTTTATTTATATATGGAACGAACTCTTCTCCTTCTTTTCTTTCTTTACAAGAAAACATAGAAATGTCTTCCTTTGTTTTTTCACCATCTATATCGAACCAATCAATAGATGTTTCTTCATTATACACATCTAAACACCCATTATTTGTTTCTAAACCAACTTTGCCATAACTTACATTTCCATCGTACATATCATCAGTTAAGTAGCAAAGCAATTTACTCCCTTTTATTTTTTTTATTTTTTCCAACATTAAATTGTTAAATTTTGCTTTAATCATCTTTTTTCTCCTTTTCAAAGTGAATTTTTTGTCCTTTAACATCACTTGGATGTTTAATTGTAATTTCCACGGCTGGACTATCTTTTGTGGATGTATATTTTCTATAAACAATTACTGTTTTATCTGACAATAAAACAATTTTCCCCTTTTTATTTGGCAAGTCTTTTTCTATACCGCCTCTTGAAATTAACTTATAAAATCTTAAAGCCGTTTTATATTGATTTTTACAATATATAACTTGACAATTTTTACTTTTTTCTCCGAACTTACCATTTTTTATAGGAAATCTAGAAAGCATAACTTTTACATTATCTTCTATTCTTCCATAGCTTTTTAAGGGGTTAACTTCATGCCGTTTTTTCCCTTTTGAGTTTCCAAATCCACCATGATAACCTGTTCCCATATTAGTTTACCTCCTTTTTATGAGATAAGCTAAATTCGCTTTCAAAATGTATTAGATTTATTCCATACACTTTTGCATGACAAAATATTTTATCAGGCATTCTTCCATAAACAACTATATTTTTAGGTTTTAACACTTTTAAAACATAATCAAAACCATCAATAAACATTTTTCTGCCTTCAATAGTTTTTATACATCCATGTGTCCCTACAGCTATTGTTTTGTTTTTCTCAACTCCAAGAGTTGAAAGTTTAAAAGTTCTTTCATCGCCCCATCTTACATTAGGAATAACCTCAACGCCGTTATCTTTTAACCAACATGCTATAGCCCTATTTCTATAGGTATTCCACTGTTGCATTACAAGCGGCATATCGTAGTAAAGACTAAAATCTGGAGATATTACCCCTTTAAATCTTTTTATAATGGGCAAATATTTTTGCGGATTATTCCACAGTTTTTCAAACACATAATCGTGTTCGTAGAAATGAATCCACGAGTCATATTCTTTAGATGTTATAGCTTTTGAAAAAGGTATAACTTTTTTAGGCAACAATTCACTTGTTTTTACACATGGAATTTCTTCATGTCCCGCATAATTTGCATTTTTTACTAAAAACGAGTGAAATACATCTTTTCTATTAATTAATTTTTTCTTTATTAACATTATACATGTTCTCCTTTAAATTTCAATTTTTTTGAGTTCTGCACAACATTAATAGAAAATCGTGCGCAGAAAACTAGTATCTATATTTCTAAATTTCTGCAATATAGCACGTCCCTGCGACTTATTTGCAAGCTTGATCTAACTTCTTAAATTATGGCGGTTTCTCTCCTATTTTTATTTCAATATCTTCACCTTTCTTTTCAACACATTTCATAAAAACTACTACTTCTTCTTTTAACTTTTCTTTTGTCTTAATAACAAAACAATGTTTATTTATAGGACAATTTCTAGTACATCTATATATTTGCATTATTCATCTCCTTATCCCGTGTTTATTTGTTCGCTTATTTCTAACATTTTTTGCAAAAATAAAAGGAATTTATCTTTCCCTATTATTCTTTACCAAGTTGTACACCAATTCTTTGCAATTAATTCCAACTCTTGCAGCCTATACACCATCGGGGAATAATTTACATCAAATATCTTTGCCATTTTTTGAATTTTCGGTTTACTATTATAGTTAAAAGGCAAAGGAAATGGCAGTATTTCTTTAATTTTAAATTCCTCTTTAAACACATTTAAAACTGCATTCTTTGGCATCCAAAATAACGCTGCACCATAATCCGCTTCTTGTTCTATCAAATTTTTGTCCATTTGCCTACTTTGACATGTATGATACCCTTCAGTTATTTTGCTTCCATGATTCTCAAAATGCATTGCTTCATGAGCAAACGTGTAATTTGTTATTCTTTTATCTATGTCACTATCACTCTCTGCCAACTCTCTATCTATAATAATTGTGTTTTTTCGATAAAACTTTTTAGTCGGCATCATTCCTGTAAAATATGGAACATCTGGCCAAATCCATAGATAAGAGTCTTGAAAAATTGTCGCTCCTAAATATTCTCTAGTTGGAGTTAAGTAATCAATAGATAATCTAGCACCAATAATATCTATCAAATCATAAGGATCTACCCTATATGGTTCTTCAATTCTCTTTATATTATGCCTTCTTATCAAACTATCCGCCCAATTTTGACATAATTTTTCATCAACTAGCCAAGCCAAATCATTCTCCTATTTTTTTTCTTCTTCTAATATTTTTATTATTTTTTTCCACTCTTCTTCCCCCATATCATTATCTCTAGCTAATCTTAATGCTATTCTTACATTTTGATTTTCCATAACATACTGAGATAAATCAGGTGAAACAGAATATTTTTTACCATTACCAGCTAAATCGAACATTTCATTTTTTTCCTCTTCACTAAGAGAAAGAAGCGATGCAATTTTTTCAAGTTTATCTATTTCCGGTGGATAACGATGATCATTTTCAATATCACACATATACGCCGGTGCTATGCCTATTTCTTTTGCAAGCGTTCTTAAATTTTTTCCTTTTTGCAGTCTTTTTTCTCTTATAAAACTGCCAAAAGTTACCTCCATCCTTTTTTGGTTATCCATTTTTCTTGTTTGCTCCTTTGTATTTGTTTTCTTGTTCGCTTATTTCTAACACTATTCTAAACAAAGTATTATTGATTGTCAATAGGTTTTTATTAAAAATTTTAAATTAATTAAAAATCCTACAAATTATTATTTCTTTGAAGCTCTTTTCCTTGTAATTAACTTTAAATCTTGCATTGTATGACCATAAACATCATCTTTAGCTACATGCAATAAATCTTCATCCATCCCATTTATTGCATGCAAAACGACAGCATAAAATCCTATAGCAACTGAAGGATCTCCGTTTTCTATTTTAGAAAGGGTTGCTCTAGAGATTGCTGCTCTTTCTGATACAACTTTCATAGATAAGTCTCTTCTTAGTCTAGCCAATTTAATTTGCTCTCCCATTTGCTTTAATATTTTCTTGGTTTTGGGTAATACTATTGCTTTTCTTTGTTCCATATAAACCTCTTTTTCGTTTAATTACCACTATTATTACAATTTATTTATATTTTGTAAATTATAATGGACATTATCTTATTTTTAAATAAGCACAATACAATTTGACATAAAAATAAGCACCCTAAACAGATGCTTATTAAATTTATAGAATAAGTTAATTTTATACCTTATTGGTTTTTATTAAAAACTGCAATACATCTTTGGCATTTTGTTGCATTTCGCCTAATGTTATACCATTTTCTTTTCCATAACTTGCAAGTAGCGTTCCGTCGCTTCCTCGTTTGCCCATTCTTTTACTTCCAGGCATAAATACGTTAACTCTTGACCTTACTCTGTAGCCTTGATCCTTTATAAATGGGAACTCTGGAGAAGATGTATATTGCATCCACCAATCTGTCATAACTAAACCATCCCATTTCCATTCATCTCTTAAAATAGTCTTTGCAAGTTCATAGTTATAATGATTCCAAACACCATTAATCTTATTGTATGATGTCATTATAGTATTAGGATTTGCTTCCTTTATACAAATTTCAAATCCTTTTAAATATATTTCTCTTAATGCTCTTTCAGAAACTCTTGAATCGTTAGTTGTTCTTTTTGTTTCTTGTGAATTACAAGCAAAATGTTTAGGACAAGCAGAAACTCCTTCCTTTTGTATTCCTCTAACTGCAGCTGCAGCTATCTTTCCTGTTACAAATGGGTCCTCAGAATAATATTCAAAGTTTCTACCACAAAGTGGGCTTCTATGTATATTCATACCAGGGGCTAATAATACATCTGAACCTCTATCTACCATCTCTTGAGATAATTTTTCATGTACTTTTTGTACTAAATCCTCGTTATATGTACATGCAAGTAGCGTTCCAATAGGAATTAAAGAACAACTTGTATAAAGTCTAATTCCTGATGGTCCATCTGTTGTTGTAATTGGAGGAATTCCCTTTTCTCTTAAAGATTCTATTACGCCTCCAAGTACTCCTGCGTTTCCCGAAGCTCCAAGCGGAGAATCCATCGTATTATCTCCACGCGAGATAGCCTCTAATTCATCTAAAGATAATTGAGCTACAAACTCGTCCATAGATACTTTATTTTCTTTTACATCTTTTAACTTATATCCTTTATCGTTAGTTAATGGAATATCTTTTGGAATATTATCTAAAATAAGTTTTTTTAAATTTATTGTCTTTAGTGGAACTTTTTCAAAAGATAATTTTCCATCATTATTTTTCATTATTGAGAATTCATCTTTTGGAGCTAAAACTTCTGTTAACTTTTCTACTATCTTATTTTCTTTTATGGTAATAGTTTTAACATCGACCGCACTTTTTACATCCTCTCCTATAGAGAATATATAATCACCTTTTTCTATAACATAAGAAGATTTAAAACCAGTTATACCTAAAGAGTCATAACAAGAAAACTGCTTCTTTAAAACCTTAATGGTTTTAATTTCACTCTCACCTTTTTCTAATTCTTTAGTCTTTGAAAATCCGACTAACACTCTATATGGATTATCTATTGGTTCAATTGGCTTTTGCAAATATACTTCAATTACATCTTTAGCCTTGTAAGAGCCAATATTAGACACTTTTATCTCTAGAGTGTATTCTTTTTCATCCTCGGCAAAATTAACTAATTCTTGCTTAAATTTTGTGTATGTTAGTCCATAGCCAAATGGAAACAAAACAGCATCTTTATTAAATGTTTCAAAATATCTATAACCTACATAAATATCTTCTATATAATTATTAAATTTCTTTGCACCAAAGTAGTTTGCATTAGGAAAATCTTCATATTTTTTAGCAAATGTATCTGTTAATTTTCCAGATGGAGAATACTTGCCACTAATTAAATCAGCAATAGCGTTACCACTTTCCATTCCACCTTGCCATACAAGTAAAATAGATTTTATTTGCGGATATTTTTCTATCCAAGATAAATCTATAACTGAACCTATATTTAATATAATACAAACATTTTCAAATACACTTGATATAGTTTCTATCATATTTTCTTCATCTTTAGTTAGATAATAACTGCCTCTATCTAATGTATTTTCTCTATCCTCACCTGATGATCTTCCAATTACAATAAGAGCATCTTTAGAAATTTCATGAGCTTTTTTTACTATATCTAAGTTTAAGTGCATCTCAGGATAACTTCTTGGCCAATTAGCCCAATATCCATGATCTATTTCGTGTGCGTCAGACCAATCTTTATATATTTTTGCTAGTTCTCTATTTACAGTTAAATCTTCACAATTTTCAAGTCCATCAATAAGTGATACAACATATGGTTTTCTAACATCGCCACCTGAGCCATAACCTGTTGCAAAATAGTTATATTGAACTCTACCAAATACGGATATGCATCTATCTTTTGAAATAGGAAGCATATTGTTATCATTCTTTAAAAGAACTGCACCTTCTCTTGCGGCTTCCCTTAAAATTTCTGGCATCCCTTCAGCAACTTTACCGCCAACAACGGCTCCATTTTCAACTTGAGAAACACTAGAACCCATCATCTTTGATACTACTCTTGTTATAAATCCTACAATTTTTGTTTTTAAACTCATATATAATTTTCTCCAACAATTTTTATAAAATAAATCGCACTACTATTTTAATATATTAAAGCCATTAAATAAAGATTAACATAAAAAGAGCCGTTATATTTTTCTATAATGGCCCTTGAATATAGACATTTATTTTATCTTTCTTCTCTAAAGTAATTTAGTCCTAAACTCTTTGGTGGTTGTGTTTCCTTACTATTTATTAAACTCGTAATGATTAATATTATAAGTGTTGCAACATATGGAACTAACTTAAATAATTGTGTACCACTAAAGCTTAAACCTAAATAACTTGGAGCAATGTATAAAGCGCCAAATACTATTGAACCAATAATACCTAAATCTGATTTCCAAACAGTAAATATAACAAGTGCAACTGCCATCCAGCCAAATGATTCAATATCATATTCAATAGAACCACCTAAGTAATCCATAATAAAGAATACTCCACCAAGTGCAGCGATGGCTGAGCCAAACATTGTAGCTAGATATCTATACTTTGTAACATTTATTCCAACTGCATCTGCTGTTGCTGGATTTTCACCAACTGCTCTTAAATTTAAACCTGTTCTAGTATGTTTAATAAATATAGCTACATATATTGAAACAAATATAGCAAGATAAACTAAAGTACCATAAGATAAGAATAAATCACCAAAAACATTTTTTCCTAATGCCATAGGGCCTTTATTAAAGTATGAGGCGGCAGCAACTATTCCATCAAGTTTAATCTCTGACATATAAAAGCTATTAAAACCTACACCAAATGTTGTAATAGTTAAACCTGTAACATTTTGATTACAATGAAGAGTTACTGTAAAGAAACTATAAACAACTCCTAAAAAGGCTCCAAATATAAGAGCAACTATAATAGGTATAAATATTGCTAAAAATGCATTTATATCAGCAGCACTTTCAAGTGTAGATAAATACCAAGATTCGCCCAAGCAGCCACCAACGGCTCCAAAGCACATAACACCTGGTATACCTAAGTTCAAATGTCCTGACTTTTCTGTTAAAGTCTCACCTGTTGAACCAAAAATAAATATTGTACTAAATCTTATTGCATTGTGAAGGAAAGTTATAAACATAATTATTTATCCTCCATTTCTATTTCTAAATTTTCTTTTTTCTTTGAGAACTTACTTAAGACTTTATTCTTAAATTCTTCATCTATCTCAACTTTGTAATTAACAAAGAAGGTTGAGGCTATAAGTACAAAGAAAAATACAGCTGTCATAATATCTGCAAATGAATCTTTAAAATTAAATCCTACTGCAGCATTTGTTGAACCTTGATCAATAAATGTTACTAAAAATGCCATAATAAGCATTACAAGTGGATTAAAGTTAGAAAGCCATGAAACCAAAATTGCTGTAAATCCACGACCACCAGCAAGCGATGTATTAATTGTGTGAGAAGCACCTGATACTAATAAAAATCCTGTTAATCCACAAATAGCACCAGAGAATATCATGGTTCTTATAATTACTTTCTTAACATTTATACCAATATATTTTGCTGTTTCAACACTTTCTCCTACTACTGTTAATTCATATCCATGTTTATGATATTTCAAATAAACAAACATTGCAGCAGCCATCATAACTGCAACAACTATAATAATTAAGTATGAAAATAAAGTTTGTTTTGTAATAGTTCCAATTTTTCCTGAAACACTAGAAAACATCATACCATTGCTTATAGTTCCATAAACACCAGAGCCTGATGTAATCCAAATAGTAATTAGATAAGATATTAGTCCCATTGCTATATAATTCATCATTAATGTAAATAATGTTTCATTAGTATTAAAGAATGCTTTAAATAGTGCTGGTAAAGCTGCCCATAAAGCACCACCTAAGATTGACATTATTAGCATAAATAATATTAAAACAACTTCAGGAACCTTTCCACCTATCATTCTTATAGTAAATATACTAAACAAAGCTCCCATTAAAACTTGACCTTCAGCGCCAATATTCCAGAACTTCATTTTAAAAGCTGGAGTTACCGCCAAAGATACTAAAAGAAGTAGTGCCATAGATTCAAATAAATTTAATATTCTTCTTTGGCTACCAAAACAACCTTTAAATAACTCTTTAAAATATGAACCTATATTTCCCCCAACTATTTGAGATATTATTCCGCAAAGAAGCAAGGCAATAACGCCTGCAGCAACTTGTATTACCACTTTTTTCCAAACTTCAATATCTGCTCTTTTAGAAACATGTACTATAGTTTTTGCATTATTCTTTTGCATTTTCTACCTCCATTTTTTCTACATTTTTATTTTCGCCACCAATTTTAGTCATAAGTAAACCTACTTCTTCCTTGGTTATATTTCTAGCATCTACAATACCTGAAACTTGACCAGCACAAAGAACTAAAACTCTATCACATAATTGTAATATTACATCCAAGTCTTCGCCTACATAAATTACAGCGACACCTTTATCTTTTTGTTCATTTAAAAGGTTATAAATTGTATATGATGAGTTTATATCTAATCCTCTTACAGGGTATGCTGTCATTAATACTTTTGGAGCAGCAGCAATTTCTCTTCCTACCAAAATTTTTTGAACATTACCACCAGATAATTTTCTAACTTGGGTATGCACGCCTGGTGTTACTACTTGTAGTCCTTCGACAATTTCATTAGTTAATTTTCCTGGAGCCTTTCTATCCAAAAAAGCACCTTTACCTAATCTATATGACCTTAGCATAACATTGTCTACTAGGTCCATATTTCCAACTAATCCCATGCCTAATCTATCTTCAGGAACAAAGGATAATCTTACTCCCATTTCTCGTATCTCAACAGGGGTTTTAGATCTTAAATCCACAGGCTCATCGTTTTTTGCTGGATCATAATATATAATGTTACCGCTATTAATTTTTTGAAGACCAGCAACAGCCTCTAATAGTTCCTTTTGACCAGAACCGGCAATTCCTGCAATACCTAAAATTTCTCCAGAATAAGCAGTAAAACTTACATTGTTTACTACATTTATTCCTTCTCTATTTTTAACAGTTAAACCTTTTATTTCTAATCTATCTTTTGTATCTTTAGGAACATCTCTTTGAATATTTAGATTAATTTTTTCACCTACCATTAAATCTGCAAGTTCTTTTTCGTTTGTTTCACTTGTGTTAACAGTAGTTACATATTCACCTTTTCTTAAAATCGCAACTCTATCTGAAATTGCCATAACTTCATTTAATTTATGAGTGATAATAATGATAGATTTACCATCTTCTCTCATATTTCTTAATATGTTAAATAACTTTTCTATTTCTTGTGGAGTTAAAACAGCAGTTGGCTCATCTAATATAAGGATATTAGCTCCATGGTAAATTGTTTTAAAAATTTCAACATTTTGTTTTTCAGATACCGACATTTCATAAATTTTCTTATTGAAGTCAATATTAAAACCATATTTATTCGCAAGTTCAGTTATTCCATCAAACTTATCTAAAGAGACATAACGATGTTTAAATCTGTCCTTGATCGTTTTCTTTATATCATTTTTATCCGCTTTAGGATTTTTATCCCCAAGTGTTATATTTTCTTTTGCGGTAAATACATCTACTAATTTAAAGTGTTGGTGAACCATACCTATCTTTAAATCAATAGCATTTTTAGGTGATTTAATTTCTACCCTTTCACCATTTACAAATATTTTACCCTTATCTGGATAGTAAATACCAGAAATCATATTCATTAATGTAGTCTTGCCTGAACCATTTTCACCTAAAAGAGCAAGAATTTCTCCCTTTTTTAAATCAAGAGAAACATTATTATTAGCAATAACCTTGCCAAATTTTTTAGTAATTTCTTTTAATTCCAAAGCATAAACTTCGGCATTAATATTATTTTCCATAACAAATCCTTTTATAAATATAGCGGGGAAAATTCCCCGCTATATAAGTTTTAAATTGTATTAACCTTTAGAATTTAATAAAGTAATTCCATCAATTTGTAAAGCAAAGTATGGTGCACTTCTAAATGAAGATTCCTTGATTTCACCATTTACACAAGCTTCATGGTCTGGTGTATAAGCATCATCTGTATCTACATCAGCCATATAAGTTGTAACTTTAGCTCCTTTTACTGTGAAGTTATTTGTATCAAATACTTTTAATTCTCCACTTATTAATTTAGCTTTAACTTCTTCTAACTTATCACTTGTTCCAGCAGCTGCTGCGGAACCAATTTCAAGAATTTCAACAGAACCTGTAGAAATCGTTCCTACCCAATCTGTTGCAATTGTTTCGCCCTTTAAAATAGCCTTAGCAACATATTCATAATATGGAGCCCAGTTAATTCTTGAAGCAATAATATAAGAACCTGCACAATCACTTTCTGTAGCTACATTGTATGTAACATTAGGAATATTTGCTTCTTTACAAGCAGTTGGGGCTCCCATAGAGTCAGCATGTTGTGAAATTAACTTACAACCTTTTGTAATTAATGTGTTAGCAGCTTCTTTTTCGTCAGTAACACTATACCAAGAACCAGTGAATTGAACTTTCATTGATACATTTGGAACAACTGATTTAACACCTAAATACCAAGCAGTATAACCAGAAATAACTTCAGCATAAGTATAAGCTCCAACATATCCTACTGTAGCTTCTTCATCTGTAATAGCTCCATCATTATCTGTATCATACATTGCAAGTAATTTTAAACCTGCAGCTACACCAGCCAAATATCTTCCCTCATAGATAGATGCAAATGCATTATGATAGTTAGATAATTTTTCTGTATGAGCTTTTGTTCCTGTAGCATGACAGAATGTAACATTTGTGAACTCTTTTGCAGCCTTGATTATATAATCTTCATGACCAAAAGAATCAGCCATAATCATATCACAGCCTTGTTCTACTAAATCAGCAGCGGCAGCGTAACAATCATCATTTTCACCAATACCAGTTTTAGTGATTACTTTTACAGAATAGCCAGCAGTCTCTAAGTTTTTCTTAGCTACATCCATAGCATCGATAAAGTTTTTATCGTATGTTGATGAACTATCATGTAATGTGATAAGACCAATTGTAATACTATTAGTCTTTTTCTCCTCTGAGCAGCCAACAAAAGCTGCAGTTAAAGAAGCAACAATAGCTACAACTACAACGATAGCTAAAATTTTCTTTAAATTTTTCATATGTAAATCCTCCATTTCCCTATATATAAGGGTTATTTTTTTTGCTAATTTTGTTTTCTAAAAACAATACCTGTTTTTTCGTCCATTGAATCAACTATAGCAAGAGAACAAAGATCATAACCTTGAGCTCTTAACTTATCTCCGCCGCCTTGGAAACCTTTTTCTATACAAATAGCAATACCGGCAACCTTAGCTCCTGCTTGTTCAGCGATAGAGATAAGACCATTTGCAGCTCCACCTTTAGCCATAAAATCATCTAATATTAAAACTGTATCATTTGAATCTAAATATTTCTTTGCTATTCTAATTTGATTTACAACGCCACGAGTATAAGAATACACTTCAGCTTCATAAACTGAATCATCTTGAGTTTTTGCTTTATTTTTTTTAGCAAAAACTACTTCTGCATTATTAAAGTATTGAGCAGCAATACATGAAAGACCAATTCCTGAACTTTCAACTGTTAAGATTTTATTAATTCCTTTATTTTTGAATTTTTCATAAAAGGCTTTACCCATTTCTTGAGCAAGTGCTACATCAATTTTGTGATTTAAAAAACTGTCAACTTTTAGTATATCAGTTCCAATAACAATACCATCTTTCTTGATTTTTTCTTCTAGTGCCTTCAAACCAACGCTTCCTTTATAAATAAAAAATTCAGGATTTAAATTTTCCTGAATTGCCAATAATAAAAGCCACTAGTTAGACTTCTTCTATATTTCCCAATAGTCTCGATAAGGTGTCGAGGTAGAAACGCTTTAGCCCATTTTCCTAAAACTTATATTGGCAATTTATTTATGTATTTATATTGTCTATATTTTATCTTGAAAAAACATATCTAGTCAAACAATTATCTTATGTTCTTTGTAAAATTTAATAATTAAAGTTTGGGATAGTATAAAACTTTAATTTGCTTTTCTTAAAATATCAATTTTCTCATATATTTCTCTTGTTAACCTAGAAAATATAAAACCTCGACTTTTTAATAATTCATTTGATTTTACATAACCAAAATTTGAAACTTTTAAAGCAATTTTGTTTTTTTCTATTTCAACATTATTATTAACTAACAAGTAAACACTATACTCATTAGCATCGATTTCAATATCTTTAAAATATGAGGTTTCTATGGCATCATCACAACTTAAGCAAAACCAACCTTGTGTATGATTCTCAATCTTAAAAATCTTTTCTTTTCCACAATTTAAACACTTCATATTTCCCCTTTATTCTTTTTTTCACTTGTATTAAATTTTCTTTTATTATTACTAAGTAATACACACTTAAAAGTCCCTAAAAATCAAGACTTTTTTTAATATACATTGTTAATTTATTAACTATTTTTAGAAACATTCAAACTAAAGTGAGCAATATTTTGCCTTTTGACTGAGCAGTTTTTCCCATTTAAACTGAGCAATATTTTGCCTTTTGACTGAGCAGTTTTTATCTTATTTGTCATTTTTTATATTTTTTTAACCATTCATATGAGTAAAACTCGTCATCATTAAACATTTCTTTAATCCCTATAGAAAACATATAAACTTTACCCGATTCTACGGTATCTAACAACCAATATCCTTCTTCTGATTGCCATAATTCATTCCAATCATCATATTCAAGAGTTTTATCTATTTTTAGAGCTTCTGTCATTTTTGTATTGATTTTAATTCCATTGTTTAAGCTCCCTTTAAAATCTATATCAAAATTGATTTGAAATAAAACATCTTCAGCAAATACTAAATTCATATAATTTTTTATATATATTGTTTTCCATTCAACCTGTGGAGTGCATCCTTTGTTTGGATCTATCCCCATACTGTATATTATTTTATGCGATTTTAATATAGAAACTATATTTTCATAAGTCTCACCTATTTTAATATCTCCTATACCTATAAATGGTTTTATTTCTTGATTATCGTAATACATTAGTACCTCGTATAAAATACTGAAATTTATTATTTTTACTTATAAAAATTATAACTTAATTAAATATTTATTGGAATATAATGTAATGCATAACCAATAATTAAAGCAGAAACTATAAGAACTCCTAAAATAAATATATTTTCCTTAATATTTTTATTTTGTTTAATTAAGACAACTATACCAAGACCAGCATTTACAGATAAACCTGCAACTATTGATCCAAAACTAATGCTTCCGTTTATGTATAATTGTGTTAATAAAATCGATGAAGCACAATTTGGAATTAAACCAACTATAATTGCAAATATTGGTTGGAAGTGATAGCTTGAAGATAAAAATTTAGAAATATTATCTTCCCCTATCCAATATACAATTAAACCTAAAATTATATTTATAACAAGAATATATAAAGCTATCTTTAAAGATTTTAATATTGGTCCATACCATTTAAACTTTTTACCGCTTGAACAATACTCGCAAGTACAAGCATGGGACATATCTACCTCTAAACCTTCAACATTTATAAGTTCACCATTTACCTCAATATATTTTGGAGATTCTTCTACATTATTACTTATAGATTCTTTTTTCTTAAAAATTTTTGAATATAGTAGCATGGCACTATAACCAACAATTATTCCCCAAACAATTTTAACTGCAAGAAGTAAAACTAAATCAAGCATAGTTGATGGATTTGCAATCATCATAGGAAGTGCTTCATCTGATGTTGCTATATATACTGCAATTAATGCTCCTATAGACAATTGACCATTTGAAAACATATCTGTAGATACTACAGAGAATCCACATTGAGGTATACAACCTATTAAAGAACCAAATACTGGTGAATATTTTCCATTTAAAAGTTTAGAATTATTGGTCTTTAAAATTTTCTTATATTCTAAATATTCTATTAAATAATAGACAACTAAAAGCACTGGCAATAGTTTTGCCGTATCAATAAGTGCATCTAATAAAACATCTAATATTTCCTTCATTTTTATCCTTAAAAAAGTAAATCTATTATACACTATAAAGTTTTTATAGCAAATTAAATTATTAAATACTATAATATGTGCTATGGAAAAGAAATTTACATATATACAAGGAGTCAAAGACGGACTTCCAATAGGAATTGCATATCTTGCTGTTTCCTTTACAGTAGGCATCTATGCGGTACAAAACAACTTGTCAGCTTGGATGGCACTTTGTATTTCTTTATCCAACTTTACATCAACAGGAGAGGTTGCTGGAATTGGTTTAATAGCAATATCTGCTCCTTTATTTGAAATTGCAACAACTGTTTTAATTATTAATTTAAGATATGCAGTAATGTCGCTTTCTTTATCTCAACAATTTGAATCATCTCTTCCTACATGGAAAAGACTAATTTATAGTTTCTTTATAACTGATGAGGTTTTTGCACTTTGTGCGCTTAACGGCAAAAAAGTAACTGGCAAATATTTCTTAGGAACAGCAACAGTGCCATATATTCTTTGGTCTTTGGGAACATTTTTAGGAGCTTTAGTTAATAATATTTTACCTGAAAAAATTCAAGTTGCTTTAGGTATTGCTATATATTGTATGTTTATAGCACTTGTTATTCCACCCGCTAGATCTAACAAGGCAATTCTAGTTTGCGTAGTTATATCCACAGCTCTTTCATGCTTGTTCTATTACTGTCCAGGATTAAATAAAATTTCAACAGGCTTTAGAGTAATAATTGTAGGAATTGTAGCTTCAATTATATGTGCTTTTATATTCCCTATAAAAGACGAAAACGAAAAGGATGACACAAAACAGGAGGAAGTAAATGAGCGAAACAACTTATAAGATTATCGCTATATTAATAATGGCTCTAGTTACGTATCTTCCTAGAATGATACCTCTTGTTTTCATGAAAAAACAAATAACAAATAAGTATATAAAATCTATCCTTTTCTATATTCCTTATGCTGTTATAACTGCTCTAACTTTCCCTGCTATTTTCTATTCTACAGGAAGCATATGGACAGCACTTATTGGAACAGGAGTAGCACTTATTCTTTCATACTTTAAAGTTAATCTTACTATAGTTGCTATAGTTTGTGTGTGCGTTGTTTTTGGTTTTGGCTACATTCTATAAACACCTTTTTTATATTTATTTAATTTTTAGGGACATTGTTATTTTTTTGAGGGACATTTTGGGGGACATTTTGGGGGACAATCTTTTAAACCCACGTATTTTGCTAATAAAATCCCCATTAATTATAAATGCTTTTATTAATACTTTTGGAACTATGTCAAAACAATATTTAGGTTTTATAAATTAATTTCTTTATTAGTTTGAATATTTATGTTTTTACCATTAACTTTTATATTAATGTTTTTATCTACATTAGAGTTAATTAAAACTTTTTTAACTTTAAAGTTCTCCCAAGTAAAGTTTATAGTCATATTACCCTTTAGTGACATTCCGTTTATATCTCCACTTCTCCACTTACAAGCTGGCAAAAGTTCAACCATATTTCCATCATCATAAACTAACATTTCGTTAACAGCTGCAACATATCCACAATTACCATCCATTTGATATGGTGGATGAAAATCCCAAAGGTTATTGTATATATTAAACTTTATTAATTTTTCTACAATTTCAGAAGCGTTTTCTTTTTCCTTTAATCTTGCATAAATACAAGCTTTATTTGCTTTACTCCACCCAGGATTATTATTGCCGTCTTTACCTCTATCCAAAAGTGATACTTTTGCAGCTTTAAACAAGTTTGGAGTTTGTTCATTTATGTCATAGAAAGGATATACACCAAGCAAGTGCGATGCATGTCTATGGTTCTTTTGAACTTTATGCATTGCATACTTTAACTTTCTAAACAAAGCAATTTTGTACCAATCATCCTCTTCTGTCCATTCTTTAATTTGACCCCATTTTCCAATAGATAATGGTTTTAATCTATCCTTTATATAAATAAGTTCATTAATTAGGTTATCATCTTCATTTAAAAGTTTTGCTGCTGTAATTGTCTTTTTAAATAAGTTATAAATAATTTCTTGTTCAAAAGTATTACCAACAGTAACTGGTCCATGCTCAGGCGAATAACTAGGAGAGGAAACAAATCTATCTTGCTCCTTTAGATACAACAAATTTTTTTGCCAGAATTTAACATTTCCAAGCATTGCTGGATATATTTTTTCTTTTAACATTTCTAAATCTTGTGTATATTCAAAATATTCATATAAATTAGATAAAATCCAAGACGATGAAGCAGGAGACCACCCCCAATCAAAATCCCATCCAGGGCACGTCCAACCAAAAGGAGTATTTTGATTATGTGCAACCCATCCATCATCTATATCATGATAAATCTTTGCTGTAACCTTTCCTGGCTCCATTAAATTATAGATGTAATCTATAAGAGGAATAAAAGCCTCTTTCATATTTGTTTGCATTACATGCCAATAACACATTTGAAGATTAATATTAAAATGGTAATCTGATCCCCAAGCAGGGTTATTTGAATCATTCCATACACCTTGAAGGTTAGCAGGAAGTGAACCTTGTCTTGATGAAGATAAAATTAAATACTTACCATAAACATATAAAAGTTCTTCAACTTGAGCTTTTTCATCTAAACTTAATGAGTTATTTCTATAGCCATCGAGTAAAACATTTGTATCTTTTTCTATTTCTTTATTTGTTAAAGATAATTTTTCTCTACATATAATATTATTAAAATCTTCTAAATGTCTTTGTTTTACTTTATCCTCATTCTTACAAAATACATCAACTATTTTATTAAGTTTAACTAAAGCGTCTTCTCCTCTATATGTAGGATAGCTATCCTTATAGTTTGTAGCCATAAAAATATATAACTTTGCAAAGGTGGCATTTTCTATATAATTTTCTTTTATATCTCCATCTGTTCTTATAAGGATTTTCAATGCAAATTGCATATCGTTATCTAAAACTTTTCCTGTAGCTACAATTTCGCTACCTTTATATTCAACATTGCCTTCTTGAGATAATTCTAGATCTAATTTAAAAGATAAATCTTTGTTTGTAGAATTTAAACTAACAACTATTACATTATCTTTATATGATGCAAAATACTCTCTATCTATCTTACTTCCATTTTGTTCATATGAAACATTCAAAATTCCATTATCTATATTAAGCTGTCTTAAATAATTTTTATATTCTTTATTAGAAAATTCTAAATACAAATTAGCAAAATCTAAAAAGCATCCATACCCATCTTTAATTCCTATAAGTTTTTTCTTTAAAATATTTACTGTTTTATTATCTTTGTTTTCAAGTGCTTTTTGAATTTTCTTTAATGTCTCTGGAGTTCCATCATTGCCGCCTTTATAATCAGGCCTACTTACACTTGGGCCACCTTTCCATAAAGTTTTTTCATTAAGTTGAATTCTCTCTTTTTCAACTCCACCAAAAATCTTTGCGCCAAGACATCCATTGCCAATTGGCAACGCTTCTTCTTCCCATCCTTTATGAGAATCTTCTATTAAATATGAGTATTTTAATATATGGTTATTCATTATTCTTTAATTCTTTATTTTCATTTAACTCTAAATCAGTATTTCCTTTGAACCATTTTTTCATAATATAAAGTTTCTTAAATAATCTCTTTGGAGAGTGTATAGCACTTTCTGCATAATTAATATTTAATGCTTTTAATATTTTATTAAATGAATCTAATCTTCCTAAGAAATCCTCATAATTTTTTTCTGATTGATTCCATGAAACTTCAGATAATGCTTCAATTCTTGGGAATGCTTGTAATTCAAACTTTTCTTTATTTGGAATCCACTCTGCCCATAAAGCACCTTCAACACCTTTTACATTATCCTCAAGGCCTCTTGGAATATTACATTTTGCAAGGCTAAAGTCATAAGTATTTTTAAGTGGATATTGAGCATAAGTCATATCAAAATAGAAGAATTGATGTTTAGATATAATAACCTCTCCACCCTTTATTATATGCTCATTAACTTTATTATCTGTTTGAGGTGTCCAGTATTGAACAAGAACGGAAGAGTCTAATGCATCACCTTTTAGACATTCATTCCAACCTACTAATCTTTTACCTCTTTCTTTTGCATATTTTTGTATTCCATTAATAAACTCACATTGAAGTTGTTTTACATCCTTATATCCCTTTTCTTGCATTCTTGCTTGGCATTTTGGACAAGTCTTCCACTCACGCATATCTACCTCATCTCCACCTATATGGAAATAAGGTGCTGGGAATAGTGCAAATACTTCGTCTAATATATCATGAACTACATTCATTGTATTTTCATTTGAAACGCATAGTGGTCTATTCCAATCTGGCATACCATGAGTTGATGGATATTTATCTCCTAAAAACCATGGAACCGGTCTATCTAGATTTCTACACGCAAGCTCTGGATAAGCAGCAATTGCAGCCAAGAAATGCCCTGGCATATCTATCTCAGGAACTATCATAATGCCACGTGATGAGGCATAATTAATTATTTCTTTTATTTCCTCTTGAGTGTACGAGCCTTCATATGGGATACCATCTCCCATGCCAGATTTCCAGCCATTTATTTGAGATTGTTCTCTTTTACTTCCAACCTCTACAAGTTTAGGATACTTTTTAATTTCAATTCTCCAGCCTACATCATCCGTTAAATGCCAATGCATTACATTTAATTTATGCAATGCCATTACATCAAGTAAATTTTTAATGAATTCTTTTCCAAAGAAATGACGTGATTCATCAATAATTAATCCTCTCCATTCAAACTTTGGATAATCATCAATTTCACAGCATGGAAAATCTTTTAACTCTACATCAAACTCAGCTAAAATTCTTAGTGATTCTACAGCATATAAAACACCTACAAAATCTGATGCAGTTATTGTTATATTGTTTTCTTTTGCAGAAAGCATATAACCTTCTTTTTTGATAAATTTATCAAATAAGATATCTATCTCACCTTTTTTATTTTTAAGTTCTTTTTTTAGTCCTTTTTGAAGAATAGATAAAATTAAATCACTACATGCACAAAGTTCCTTATCAATATGATAAGTTGAAAATGAAGTAATTTTACATAATGAACTTGTTTGTGAATACTTTTGTGGTTTTGGTATTAGTTGCATAAACATCCCCCTTCCTTAAAGGTTTATTTTATTTTACAAACTATATCGCTTACAACCTCTTTAATAGTACCATTATCATCTACAATAAAGTCTGCATATTTATTATACAAGAAAATTCTATTTTTATAAAGATTTAAAATTGCATCTTTTGATGAAGAAAGTGGTCTTCCAATAGAGGCAAGTTTATTTACATCTCTATCTAAAAATACGATAGTTCCATTACTCTTTAGTGCTATTATATTTTCTTCTCTTAAAATAGCACCACCGCCTGTTGCTAAAACTAATCCTTGTTTTTTAGAAAAATCTAAAATTACTTGAGCTTCTAAATCTCTAAAATATTTTTCTCCATTTTCTTTGAAAATCTCAGGAATGGTTTTACCCTCTTTTTTTACTATCTCTTCATCTATATCTACAAACTCTTTATTTAATATCTTAGATAGTTCTTTGCCTATTGTGGTTTTTCCACATCCTGGCATTCCAATTAAAACAATATTTAATTTACTATCCTCGATTTCTTTAATTATTTTTTCAATAATAGAATCATCTATCTTATTGCCAAAGAATAGATCTCTTGCAAATTTTGCTTGAGCAACAAGCATTGCAAGGCCATTTGAATGGTATTTATTTCCCCATCTTTCATCGGCCTCTATTAATATTTTTGTTTTTATTGGGTTATATATTGCATCAAAAACACCTGTTAGTTTTTCAAAATTCTTTATAGATATTAATTGATCTTCATTGTGTGGATACATTCCAACAGGAGTTGTATTAATTATAACTTCACTATCATACTCAAGGGATATATTGTTATAATTTATCTCTCCATTTCTTGAAACTTTAACAATTTCTCTTGCTCCTTTCATTTTAGAAAGTGCGTATGCGGTTGCGTATGTTCCACCAGAGCCTAGTATTAAAACTTTTTTATCCTTAATTTCAATTCCTGCTCTTTTAAATGCATACTCCATGCCATAGATATCCGTATTATATCCATATAGTTTTCCATCTCTATTTACAACTGTATTTACAGAACCTATTAATTTTGCTGACTCATCTATAACATCAAGCATTGGCATAATAACTTGCTTATATGGAATAGTTACATTGTATGCCTTATATTTTTTCTCATTTACAAAATCTTGAAGTTTATCTCTAGGAACTTCAACTAAATCATACTCATAGCCCATTTTTTCATGAATTATCTTTGAAAAACTATGACCTAACTTTTCACCTATAAGACAATAATCTGCCATTTTATTTAATCTCCGTATATCCACCTAAGAAAGTAAATTGTTCAGTTCCATTTTCTAAATCTGCAATTAAACTTATTACTTCCTTGTTTTCTATTGATGCTTCAAAATCAAAATAGAAATTAAACTCAAAATCCGTATTTGCCATTGGACGAGATTCAAGCTTAGTTAAATTAAGACCAACTGCTGCAAATTTATTTAATATTCTATTTAAGCTTCCCTTTTCATGTGGAAGTGATGCCATAATTGAAATCTTATTAGAGTTTTCAAAAATTTCTAAATTTTTTGAAATACAAATAAATCTTGTATAATTACTACTACTATTTTGAATGTTTTGCTCAAGTATAGATAAATTATATAAAGACGCACACTCTCTTGATGAGATACAAGCTATATCTCCTCTTTTAGATTCCTTTACTATTTGTGCAGCCATTGCTGTGTTTTCACAAGGCGTAATTTTAACATTTAACTTTGCAAGAATATCTGAACATTGATCAAGAGCTTGTTGATGTGAAACCACTTCCTTTATATCAGAAATCTTTGTTCCACTATTTGCAAGCAAACAATGTTGAACTTTAAGCTTTATTGCTCTTACTATATAAAAATTATGATGTTTCATTAAATCATATACTTTACTAACAGAACCTGCAGTTGAATTTTCAATAGGTAAAACGCCATAATCGCATAGTCCCTTTTCTACGGCATCAAATACGCCTTCCCATGATTTAAAATAAAGAATATTTGGAATCTCAAACATCTTTGTAGCAGCAATTGACGAGTATGCACCCTCAACTCCTTGACAAGCAACCGTGGCAGATACCGGGAATTTTTTAACACCGCTTTCTATTGCGTTTCTTATTTTTGTTGAAACTAGAGAATCTTTATGAATAAATTGTCTTTGATAAGCTTTTGATGTTTCAAAAATTGTTTCATAAATTTGCTTAATATACACCTTATGATTTTCATCAGCATTTTGTGTAACTTTATTTAAAACAACAAGTTCTCTATTTTTATCTAAAACGTTATTGTCCATCTTGGCCTTTTCTATGCCAATTTGTTTACACACTGTTAATCTTTCATTTAAAAGAGCGGATATTTTACTATCTAACTCATCTATTTTATTTCTATATTCATCAAGCATAATACTCTCCTTAAATCAAACTATCTAAAAGACAAATTAAAAGCATAGATTCAACACAAACTACAGCTCTTGGAACTATACATGCATCGTGCCTTCCTTTAATTTCAATAATAGTATTTTCTTTTGTTTCTATATTTATTGTCTTTTGTGGTCTTGCTATCGATGGAACAGGCTTAAAAGCTACACGCATAGTTATTGGCATTCCATTTGTTATTCCACCATTAATTCCACCATTATTATTTGTATATGTTTTGACTTTTTTATTCTCATCATAATAAAAACAATCATTGGCTGTAGAGCCTTTCATATTAGATATATCAAAGCCAGCGCCAAACTCAACACCCTTAACAGCAGGAATTGCAAACATGGCATATGAAACCTTTCCTTCAAACCCTTCAAACAAAGGTCCTCCTATTCCTACTGGCACATTATATGCAATGCAATCTACCATTCCACCAACTGAGTCTAAGTTTTCTTTAGCCTCACTTATTTTCTCTTTCATAAGCTTAGCTTTGTTTTCATCTAAAACTCTAAATAGAGGATCTGCATTTTTTATCTCATCAAGAGAAACTGCAGAGTCCTTATAAGATTTAGATGTTATCCCTGCAATTGATGAGATATAACCTTCAACCTCTATATTATTCTTAAGTAATATTTGCTTTGCAATGCCACCTAATATGCAAATAGCAAGTGTCATTCTACCCGAGAATGGTCCACCACCATTCATGTCTAATTTGCCACCATATTTTACACTAGCAACAAAGTCTGCGTGCCCTGGTCTTGGAGTATTTTTTAAATTACTATAATCATTTGAACGCTGTGATGTATTTAAAACGTAAGCTTCAAGTGTATCTCCTGTTAATTCTCCATTTTCATTTATCCCTGATGCAAAATTTACTATATCGCCCTCTATTCTTGATGTTGAGTATGCAGCTTTTTGAGCTTTTCTTCTATCTACATATTCTTGAAGTTTTTTCTTATCTATCTTTGCGCCCTTAGGAAGTCCATCAACAAATAAGGAAATCCTCTTGCTATGAGAACCACCTTCAATTCTTATCTTTAAATTTTCTAATGCACTAAACATTATATATTCCTCCTAAAGTTTTATAGTCTTCAAAAAATGTTGGATATGATTTATCTATTGCCTCTATGTTTTGTATAGAACATTCACCATCTGCAACAGATGCTGCAATAGCTTGCATCATTACCATTCTATGGTCGTTATATGATTTTCCATTAAATGCTTTAATTCTACCCCCATATATAGTTAAAACATTATCTTTATATTCACATTTAACACCCATTTTATCTAACGTTTCAATTATAGCTGAAAGTCTATCTGTTTCCTTTATCTTTAGTCTATCTACATTTTTAATTTTAGTAACACCTGTTGCACATGCTGATAAGATAGAGATTATAGGACATAAATCTGGTATATTATTAGCATCAATATCTATTCCATGAAGTTTAGATTTTTCTACTATTATATCTTTGTTTTCATAAGATATTTTACCACCCATTTTTTCAATGATATTTAAAATTTCCTTGTCCCCTTGACTTGAATTTAATTCAAGTCCACTTACTTTAATTCCATTGTTTATAGCGCCAAGTGATAACCAAAATGCAGCATTAGACCAATCACCTTGAATAGATATATCTTTAGGAAATATATACTGCTGATTGCCTTTTATTTTAAAGTTATTTTCTTTTTTTTCAACAAACACATTAAATAGTTTCATAACCTCGATGGTTATATCTATATAGTTTGAAGAAACTAAGTTTCCTTTAACTATAATTTCACTATCTCCATACAAAATTGGCAGTGCCATTAAAAGGCCAGTTATATATTGAGAAGATATAGAGCCATCAATTGTATATGCACCGGGCGTTAATTTTCCACTTACAGAAAGCGGAAGCGAATCACTATCTATATTAGCTCCATGTTCTTTAAGAACATTTATAAGCTCGCCAAGGGGTCTTTTTGCTAAACCTTCCCTCCCTATAATAGTGCAAGGAACGCTAAGAGCAAGTACTATAGATAAGATAAATCTTAAAGTTGAGCCTGACTCAATGCAGTCTAAAACTACATTTTCCTGCATTTTTCCTTTCGTTAAGTAAAAATTATTATTTTTTATCTCTACATTTACGCCAAGAGCGTTTAGACAATTAATAGTAGCGCAAATATCCTTACTATTAATTGCATTTTTTATTACTCCATTATCTTTAGATAAAAGTGCACACATTAAAATCCTATGAGCATAAGATTTTGATGCTATAGCATTGATTTGTCCACACATTTTACTTGGAGTAATTTTTATATCCATTTATATTAAATCCTTAACTTTATTTAGTGGAATAGATTCTATTCTACAATCGCCAAAATTGTACGGCATAACAAAATTTATATTCCCATTCTCTACTTTCTTATCTAATTTCATTACATCAATTAACTCTGACATTTTATAGCTACCTATTATAGGCATTTCATATTTTTCTAATAAATCTAAAAGCTCTTTTAATGTATCGCTACTCATTTTATTTTGTTTACTTGAGATATCTGCAATATATCTTAAGCCTTGAGCTACACATATTCCATGTGGAATTGTATAATTACTTAACTTTTCTATTGAATGAGCAAAGGTATGTCCTAGATTTAAAAGTCTTCTTATATTATTTTCTTTTTCATCTTTTTCAACTATATTTTTCTTAGATTCAATGCATAGTTCTATAAACTTAGAAATTTCATTAGCGCACGAACATCTAATACCTTTTTGAACAAGCTTTAGAAGTTCCCCACCTTCAAGCAAAGCATACTTTATTCCCTCTCCCATACCGTTTTTATATTCAGTACATGGAAGTGTATTTAAAGTGGATGGGTCTACAATTACCATTATTGGTTGATAAAAAGCACCAACTAAGTTTTTACCTGATGGAAGATTTACTGCTGTCTTTCCACCAACTGAGGAGTCTATCATGGCAAGAAGCGTTGTAGGTACTTGAACAAAGTCGATTCCTCTCATATAACTTGCAGCAACAAAGCCTGCCATATCCCCAACTACGCCACCACCTAGTGCTATTATAAGGTCAGAACGAGTAAAGGCACTTGTTGCTAAAAAATTTAATATTTCACTATATGTGTTAAGATTTTTGCTTTTCTCGCCATGGGTAAAAGTATACTCATAAACGTTATATCCATTTAGTTTAAGGCTATCTAAAACAATACTGCCATATAGGTCATGAACTATATCGTCTGATACTACACATACCTTACATAGGCCTTTTACCTTCTTTATTTCCTCCCCTATTGTATATAACAAATCTTTTTCAATTTCTATGTCATAAGTTTTTGATGCATGAACTGTAATGGTTTTCATTTTTATTTTTCCACCTTTTTAGCAAGAGCTTTATTTCTCATTTCCTCAACTTTTAATTTTTGGTCAGTACCATCTTGCAATAATTTAGTTAAGTAACTTTCATCTTTATTTTCAAGTGCTACTTTATATTCTTCAAGATTCTTTATTAAAACATTTATTTGATCTACTAAAAAATCTGAATTATTTAACATTAGTTCTGTCCACATTTCAGGATTCAATCTTGCTACTCTTGTCATATCTCTAAAAGAGCCTGCAGAAAATCCAAAATGCTCTGTCGCTATTGGATTTTTTATATAAGCTGAAGACACAATGTGAGCAAGTTGTGATGTGTACGATATCATTTTATCATGTTCTTTTGCCGTTGTAACAACAACGCCTGCAAAACCCATCTCTATACATAACTTTTTTATTATAACTCTTATTTCAATTGGAGTGTTATTAATTGGAACCATTAAAAAGGTAGCGTTATCAAACATAGTTGTAGTAGAATGCGAAAATCCAGAGTATTCTCTACCAGCCATAGGGTGGCCTCCAACAAAATATAAGTTTGGATACTTTGTAGACAACTCTTCCATGGCGCTACATATTCCTCTTTTATTTCCACCACAATCCATAATGATAGCACCATCTTTCATATGTGGAGCATATAGCTCCATATATTCAATTATCTTTTTAGGATATAGGGAAATTATAAGAATATCTAATTCTTTAGCATTTTCTAAAGTTAATTCTTCATGATATGCCTCAACAAGCTTGGCTTTCGCCATGGTTGAAGCACTTCTTGTATAAGCATAAACTTTATGATTTGTTTTCTTTACTAATGTTCTACAAATAGAACCACCTATTAGTCCAAGCCCTATAACTCCAATATTCATACTATTTTCTCTCCCTACCTACAAGTGGTAATATTACATCTACCTTTTTAACAACCTCGCTAAATTGTTCTGGTTTTAAACTTTGTGCGCCATCACAAAGTGCATGAGCTGGATCATTGTGAACTTCTATCATAAGGCCATCCGCTCCCGCTCCAACTGCAGCAAGAGACATCGGTTGAACTAATTTTGCAATACCTGATGCGTGTGATGGATCGACAATTACTGGCAAATGAGTTAAATCTCTTAAAACAGGGATTGCAGATAAATCTAGAGTATTTCTAGTGTAAGGCTCAAATGTTCTTATTCCTCTTTCACAAAGTATTACATTCTCGTTTCCTTCTGACATTATGTATTCAGCACTCATAAGCCATTCTTGAATAGTATT
>CAYZGK010000012.1:0-49369 GCA_964478025.1 uncultured Christensenella sp. | reverse complement strand
CACATTAAATATGTTGCATATTTTAACAATATTTTCTAAACATGGAACATATTTACCCATTTCCCATGACAAAATGGTATTTTTTGAAACCCCAAGTTGACATGCAAATTCTGATATACTGAAATCATTGTCATTTCTTATTTTTTTTATATTTCTCGCTATATATTCTTTTGAAAAACAACCTTTATTCATAATTCCTCTTCATTCTTGTTATCATTATACAAATTAATTAATTAAAAAAAAATGAACCACCGGTTCAAAATTTAACATTATTCTTCTAAGTTTTTTATCTAAACTAAAATACTAAACTAATAATTTAATCTACAAAAAAAAGTGCACCGATTTATTTCGATGCACCCTAAACTCAATATTTTTCTTTAGATTATAGAACTTCTAGAAGTTTTAATCCAATTCCTTTTTCGTTGATATCGATTACTTGTACTTTAACCTTGTCACCAAGTTTTAATACATCTTCAACCTTTTCAACTCTTTCTTTCTTTAATTTAGAAATATGGATCATAGCATCTTTTCCTGGAGCAATTTCTACAAATGCACCAAAGTTCATAATTCTTACAACAGTTCCTGTTAATTCTTCACCAACTTCTGGATCTGAACAAATTAATTGAATTGTCTTTTTAGCTTTTTCAATCATATCTGTATCAATTGATGAAACAAATACATCACCAAAGTCATTAATATCAATCTTAACGCCTGTATCTTCAATAATCTTATTGATTGTCTTACCACCTGATCCGATAACATCTTTAATCTTATCTGGATTGATTTGGAATGATACGATCTTTGGAGCAAACTTAGATAACTCTTTTCTTGGTTCTGGGATTGTTTCTAACATTTTATTTAAGATGAATAATCTACCCTCTCTTGCTTGAGCTAAAGCTTGTCTTAAAATCTTTTCATTAATACCTTTAATCTTAATATCCATTTGAATAGCAGTAATACCATCAACAGTACCTGTAACCTTAAAATCCATATCGCCTAAGAAGTCCTCTAATCCTTGGATATCTGTCATAACAGCAACCTTAGATTTATCTTCATTAGAGATTAATCCCATAGCTACACCAGCAACCGGTTTTCTAATAGGTACACCAGCATCCATTAATGCTAATGTTGAACCACATGTTGAAGCCATTGATGTAGAACCATTTGAAGATAAGATATCTGAAACCATTCTAATTGCATATGGGAACTCTTCAACTGGTGGAATAACTGGCTCTAATGCTCTTTCAGCTAATGCTCCGTGTCCGATTTCTCTTCTACCTGGGCTCTTTAGAGGTTTTGCTTCACCTGTTGTGTATCCTGGCATGTTATATTGATGCATATATCTCTTGCATGAATCGTCATCTAAACCTTCTAACTTTTGAACTTCAGAAATTGAACCTAAAGTACATGTTGTTAAAGCTTGAGTTTGTCCTCTTGTAAATACAGCAGAACCATGAACTCTTGGAAGAATACCTGTTTCACACCAAATTGGTCTAATTTCTGTTAAAGTTCTACCATCTGGTCTTACACCATCTTCAAGAATCTTCTTTCTAACTTTTGCTTTCTTCATTGCATACATTGTTTCATAAATATCTCTCTTTGAATCTGGATATTTTTCAGCAAAATGTGCATAAACATCTTGATCTAAAGCTTCTTCAGCAACTTCTCTTTCATGTCTATCAAAGTGAGTTAAAACTTCATCCATCTTTGTATCACAGTAAGCTTCAACATCAGCCTTTACATCTTCAGCTGGGTGATAAATATTAGGAATAATCTTTTCTTTACCAATCTCTGCTTGAATGCCTTCAATCCATGCAACAATTTTCTTAATTTCTTCATGTCCAAATAAAATAGCTTGAACCATTTCTTCTTCTGTTAATTCGTTACATCCAGCTTCTACCATTAAGATAGCATCCTTTGTACCAGAAAGATTTAAGCTAAGCTTACTCTTTGCTCTTTGTTCAGCATCTGGGTTAATAACATATTGTCCATCAACATAACCAACTACAACTGAACCTGTAGGTCCTGCAAATGGTATATCTGAAATTGTTAATGCAATAGAAGAACCTAACATAGCATAAACTTCTGGTGGTATGTTAGTATCTACAGATAAACATGTAGCTATAACTGTAACATCGTTATAGAAAAATTTTGGGAATAGAGGTCTTAAAGGTCTATCAATTAATCTTGATGTTAAAATAGCCTTATCTGATGCTCTACCTTCTCTCTTTTTGAATCCCCCTGGAATCTTACCAACAGCGTACATTTTCTCTTCAAAATCACAAGATAATGGGAAGAAATCTACACCTTCTCTAGCTTCTTTTGCCATACATGCATTTACCATGACAGCAGTGTCTCCACATCTAACGATACAACTACCGTTAGCTTGACCACAATAAGCGCCAGTTTCAACAGAAACTTCTCTACCGCCAATTACAGTCTTAAAAATTTTCTTTTCCATCACTAATCCTCCAATATTAGTATTTAATCTATAAATTTCCTTTTTTTGATTACTTTTTTAAAAATTAGATTTAAAAAGGGGCATTACTTGTAGTAATACCCCTAAGTTTTATTAGTTAGAACTTCTTAAATCTAGCTTGTCAACGATTGCACGATAACGAACAATATCTGTTTCTTTTAGATACTTAAGTAAGCTTCTTCTAGAACCAACCATTTGTTGTAAACCCTTTCTTGAATGAGAATCTTGTTTGTTAACTTTTAAGTGCTCAGTTAAATGTTTAATTCTTGCTGTTAATAAAGCAATTTGAACTTCAGCTGAACCTGTGTCGTTTTCATTCTTTCCGAATTGTGCAATAATTTCTTTCTTGTTGATCTTTTCCATTGTTTATATCCTCCTTCTTTGGAAAATTAATTCGCCAAGCACTACGTAAAACATCGGAGTTTTTGTTAAACCTAGCACTGGTACCGGCTAATATCATAACAAAATATTTTTTTTGTCGCAACTAAAATATTATTAATTAATAAAGAAATTATATTTATCTTCAATAATCGAATCTTTTCTTTGCAAATATACATCAAGACCTTTTGCTTCTGGAAGTCTAGTTATCTGATTTTTGCTAATATCTAACTTTTTAGAAATGGCTCCTGCGCCATTTGCTATAATTGACGTTGTTTCTTCCATAATATCAATGTTATAGATGCATTCTTTATTCTTTTTGCAATATCCAACATTTTCAAGGTTTCCTGACATATGTTTTTGTCTATACATGTAGTATGGCTCATATCCAGCGTTTAGTATTGCATTCATTGCATAATCTACCATCTTTGATGGTAAATCTTCAGATACATTTGAATAGTTATTTTCCATTAACTTAGAGCCTTTTTTTAAAGCAAGTGTATGAACAGTAATATTATCTGGATTTAGTGAGATTGCTGTATCAACTGAATACTTAAAATCTTCAAAAGTTTCACCTGGCAGCATAGCAATTAAATCCATATTAATATCAAATGAGTACTCTCTTGCCATCTTATATACATCAAAAATGTCTTGAATTGTATGTTTTCTACCAATTATATCAAGAGTTTTTTGACAAAAACTTTGTGGATTTATTGAAATTCTTGTAACACCACATTTTGACATAATATCTAATTTTTCACGAGTTATTGTATCTGGCCTTCCTGCCTCAACAGTATATTCACTACAATTAAAGTTTGCTGCTGAAACAATTTTTTCAAAAGATTCATCATCAATTGATGTTGGAGTTCCGCCCCCAATATAAACAGATTTAACAATAAAGCCCTTTTCATTAATTATCTTTTTTGTCATTTCAATTTCTTCAACAACTTCTTGTGTATATGGACAAATTAGGTTTTTTACTCTACTAAGCTCTGCTGCTAAAAAAGAACAATATGAGCACCTTGTAGTACATATTGGAATGTTAACAAAAACGTCAACATACTTTTCATCCTTTGTATAAACTCTATCCTGATTTTTTACAATTCTTGAAATTAAATCAACCTTTCCCTTAGATACATGAAGCTCATCTTCAAAATACTTTTTTGCGTCAATTCCTTTTTCTAAAGTTTCTCTAAAAAGCTTCGTTGGACGAATACCTGTTAAGGATCCATAAGGTAGATTTACGCCTGTAAGTTCAGATAACACTTCGTAGAGTTTTATCTTAGAAATTCTCTTTTTTAGAGATTTTATTTCTAATAGGGAAGTAAATTTTTCTAAATTAAATACATTTTCATAATATCTCTCTATTTTTAAGCATTTTATGTCTAGACAAATATTGACTTTATATTTTTTATCCTCAATCTCCTCAAGGTCAAGTTTTATAAAATTTTCAGAAGTTTCATTTAACACAACATAAGGATAAAATGCTCTAACCATATCCTTATAGTCATTATCAAATTGGGTTTCATTTGTTAAAAATTTAAGTTCTATATTTTCCATATATCTTAGTCCCTACTTATTGGATTATACAATTTTTCATACTTTGAAGTTGTTACATCACCATGCCCTGGAAGGTATAGGTAATCACCCTCTAAATTAAAGATTTTAAATATGGACGATTTGAGAGTCTGAAAATCACTATCTTCAAAATCTGTTCTACCATATGAGTCTTTAAAAATTGTATCTCCAACAAAAATCATTTCATCAATCATATAGCATACCCCACCCTTTGTATGACCAGGTGTATGAATGGCTTTAATTTTATATCCTATAATTTCAAGGTTTTCTTCATCCCCTTGAATTTCATAGTCAACATCAAACGGCTCAACTTGTATATTACACATCCTTGCCATTTGATCAAATGCTGTTATTTTCCAAACATCGTCTTTATGCAGATAAACTTTGCAGTTGGTTTTATCTTTTATCTTTTTTACACCAGATATATGATCAAAATGACCATGAGTTAATAAAATAGCCTCTAATTTAAGACAATTATTTTCTAAATAGTTCAAAATTGGCTCAGTTTGTTCAAATGTGTCAATTAGAATACAATTCCTTGTTATTTCATTTACTAAAAAATATGCGTTATTGGCTAATTTGCCACCAGTTAATCTTTCAACTTTCATTGTTCTTTTCAACAATAATCATAACAGGACCATCAGCTGACATTTCAATATGCATATGTTCACCAAACACTCCTGTTGCTAAATTATCTACATTTAATTTTTGTTTAAAAACATCAAGCGCATACTCATATAGTGGAAGCGCAACATCCCTTTTTGCCGCCTTTGAAAAATCTGGTCGTCTATTAGTGGCTGTATTTGCGTATAAGGTAAAATTAGAAACAACCATAACCTCGCCATTAATATCTTGAAGCGTTTTATTAGTTTTTCCATTTTCATCTCTAAAAAGTCTCATAAAACAAACTCTATCTACAACATAATCTACAATTTTCTTATCATCATTATGAGTAAATCCAAGTAAAACCAAGTATCCAGGGCCACATGAAGATATAAGCTTATCTTCAACTGTTAATCTTGCGTAGTTAATTCTTTGTATTACAGCTTTCATTTTTAACCTTTACCATTTGCACGTTTTACTTCACGAACGCCTTTAATTCCAGCAAGTTTTGTCATTAATTCCTTAATTTCTCCAGTTGATGAAACCTCAACAGAAAGTTTTACTGTTGCTACATTTTTATCTACTTTTCTCGCATCAAGGGTTACCATAGGAACCTTCAATTGCGCTATAAGCGTAGATATATCCGCAACAAGACCGGCCCTTTCATCAGCATAAATTTCAACAAAGACTTCATATTTTCCTGTAATTACATCAGTCCACTCAGCAGATACCAATCTTTCTTGTTCAAGTTGAGATACATTTGGACAATCTTTTCTATGAATAATAACACCACGAGTTCTAGATATATAACCAACAATATCGTCACCTGGAAGCGCTGTACAACATTGAGAGAATTTAACTTTCATTCCAGCCATACCATTAATTAAGATACCACTATCAGACGATTTCTTTCTAATTGGTGGTAATTTTGCAATTACTTGTTCAGCTGAAATCTCGCCATTATCTACATCTTTATTCTTACAATCAAGAAGTTTTGTCATTACCTGATATGCAGATAATTCGCCGCATCCAATATTTACAAAGATATCGTCGTTATCATTTGCATTATATGCAGTCTTTATACAGCTTTTCCATGATGGAAGATTCAAAAGTTCATTCATATCAAAACCTTTTTGTCTTGCAACACGCTCAAGCGTATCATGACCAATCTTTAGATTTTCTTCACGATTTTGCTTTTTAAAGAATGCTTTTATCTTTGATTTAACATTTGGATTAATTGCTATATTTAACCAATCTCTTGATGGACCTTTTGACGAATTTGAAGTAATAACTTCAACAACATCACCATTTCTAAGTTTTGTTGAAATTGGAACCATTTTTCCATTAATCTTTATTCCAACACAGTGATGTCCAACTTGAGTATGAATTGTATAAGCAAAATCAATACCCGTAGCTCCGTTTGGTAAATTAAATACATCGCCCTTTGGTGTAAATACGAAAACTTGATCTGAATATAAGTCCATCTTTACGTTATTTAAATATTCAGATGAATCATGGAAATCATTTTGAAGTTCCATAACGTTTCTAATCCAAGCAAGTTTTTGATCATCAAGAGTTTGCTTAGATGTTGTGTTTCCCATCTTATATTTCCAATGCGCAGCGATACCATATTCTGCTATCTCATGCATTTCATGAGTTCTTATTTGAATTTCAAATGGCGTTCCATAAGGCGCAATAACCGTTGTATGTAGTGATTGATATAAATTTCCTTTAGGAACGGAAATATAGTCTTTAAAACGGCCAGGAAGCGGTTTCCACTTAGTATGTACAGCACCAAGTACGGAATAACAATCTTTAACTGTATCTACAATTATTCTTACCGCTATTAAATCGTATATTTCCTCAAAACTTTTACCTTTCTTTAATTTTCTATAAATACTATAGAAATGTTTAGGTCTACCATTTATTTCACCTTTAATTCCAAGTTCATCTAAAAGAACTTGCAATTCTTTTTCTATATCTTCAACGAATTTTTGTCTTTCAGCTTTAGTTTGAGCAACTTTATCTGCAATATAGAAATAATCCTCAGGATATAAATATCTTAGACATAAATCTTCAAGCTCACCTTTAATTGGAGCAATTCCAAGTCTTGATGCAATTGGCGCATAAATTTCCAAAGTTTCCTTTGCAATTCTTTTTTGGCCTTCCTCATCCTTAAAGGCTAAAGTTCTCATATTATTCAATCTATCTGCAAGTTTAATGATAATAACTCTTATATCATTAGACATTGCAAGGAACATTCTTCTTAAATTCTCAGCTTGTTCTTCTTCTCTTGTTTTAAAGTTTAATTTAGAAAGTTTAGTAACACCTTGAACTAGCATTAAAACTGTTTCACCAAAATTATCCGCAATTTCAGTTTCACTTACTTGAGTATCCTCGATTACATCATGCAAAAGAGCCGCAGATATTGTGTCTGAATCCATTCCAAGGTCAACAAGAATGTCTGCAACAGAAAGTGGGTGAATTATATAATCTTCACCTGATTGTCTTTTTTGTCCACGATGCGCAGCTTTAGCAAAGTAATATGCTTTATCTATTTTCGCAGCATTACTTTCTGTGTAATTATTATTAATCTTTGCTAAAAAAGAACTCTCGATATCAATATCCAAGTTTTCTATGCTCCTATTATCTTTTTATATAGTTTGCTATTAGATATTGGGTTTTTAACCTTTTTATCTATCTTGTATACTCCATCTTCTTGAATTAAAATTCCAAGATCGGCAAAAATATGCATAGCAACTACTAAATTATTATAGTTTACATTTAAACTTTTTTCAATATCCATATATAAAGACCAAATGTCCATATAAGAATTAAATTTTGTAAGTTTATCTATTTCTTTAAACATTAATCCTAACTCTTCATAACTACTTAAATAATTTTTTAAATTCTTCATTGGTTCATTATTTTCAACATAGTAAACCACACAGTCTTTATTTAACTTTAATTCATCAATATATCCTAAAGATATAGGTCTATCTAAAAATACAACATTTTTATATTTATCTAAACTTTCACTCTTGTCTAAATTAAAGAACAAAGCATTATTTGGTGCTGCAAAATCCATATAAAATGCATTTACAAGTAATTTTTCTCCACATTTTTCTTTAAACGCATCAAACGTCGATTTTGAGTAGCAAATAAAAGCTGTCGAGTATTTATTCCCTTCAATAAGTTTTAAGGCTTCTTGGGGCTCTATCGCCTTTGGATGGAAAATACTTTTATCTTCATATAGTGCTGTTTTTATATAATTGTCTATAAATCCATCATTAAACTCTATGCAATGCGTAGATTTTAAAATAGCTTGTACACTTTCAACATTGTTATAGATATTTAATTGAATATTAAAGGTAATAATTTTTCTTAGTTGGTTATTTAGTACTGGCAATTTATCTGCCATATTAAATCCAACCATTTGAAATCCTCTATTTTTATATACTATATGATTAGAGCCCATCTTTATACGTTTAAACTTTAAATTTTGAATTTCACAACCAAATAATGGCTTTTTGTTCTTTTCACCATAAGGCTCAAGCATCATAAGTTCTTTTGCAACTTTCTTTAAATCTTTAATTTCATGGAAATCAAAATAATCATTATGATTTTCTAAATAAATAGAATCATCAAAGTGGCTCTTACAATACTCATTTATTCCTTCTTTAAATGCTTCAAAATTACTTTCATCTAAACTTAATCCACATGCTTGTGGATGACCACCAAATCTAGATAAAAGCTCACTTTGACTTGATACGCACTCGTATATATTTATATTTGGAATTGAACGACCCGATCCTTTTAATCCTTCACTTGTTTTTGTAAATAAAAGAACTGGATGATTAAATTCATTTTGAATGGAAGATGCACAAATTCCTAATATTCCTTCATCCCATTTAGCGCCCTTTAATACTATAATTGGATATTTTTCAAAATCATATCCTGAGATTGCCTCTTCAACTTCTTCAAGTAATTTCTTAGACATAACTTGTCTTTTTTGATTTGTTTCATTTATATCTTCAACAAGTGTATCTAAAAGAAAATCGTCATCTTCTGTAAATAAATCTATTAATTGATTTGTGTTTTTCAATCTACCAACAGCATTTAGTTTTGGTGCTAATTTAAAGCCAATATCTGTTGAATTAATTTCCTCTTTAGTAAATGTGCTTATAAGCTTATATAAGCCTTTTCTTTTGTGTTTATTTAAAAGTTCAATACCATACTTGACTATTATTCTGTTATCTTTAACAAGTGGCATCATATCTGCAATTGTAGCAAGAGCAGCTATATCATAATATTGTTTACTTTCTTCAAATGATGTCATTCCCTCAATCAATCTTAAAACAACGCCCGCTCCACATAAATCAGCAAATGTTTCATCTTTACATAAATGAGGATTAAATATTGGACAAGAAGGAACTGAAGCTGGAATTTGATGGTGATCAGTTACAATTACATCGCTACCAAAACCTTCAATAATATAGTCAATTTCCTCAACACTTCCAATACCGCAGTCTACTGTTATATATAAATCAGGATTAAACTCTTCTTGAAGTTCTTCAAGTGATTCACTATTCATTCCATAGCCATTTTCTCTTCTATCTGGAATAAAATAATTTACATTTTCAACACCTTTAGATTTTAAGAATAAATACATAAGTGCTGTTGAACAAATACCATCAACATCATAATCGCCATAAATCATAATAGATTCATTATTTTCTATAGCTCTATTTAATCTTTCTTTAACTTCACTAAATCCTGGATACAAATCAACCTTAGTTAAAGAATCAAAAGAAGGATGTAAAAATTCTTTACATTCCTCTATAGTTTTTAAACCACAATTTATTAAACATTTTGCTGTTATTTTTTCAATGTCTAATTCTTTTGTAAATTTTTCTAATAATTCTTCACTAAAATCTGGCATATTTAAATAAACAAGGGCTGCTATATTGCAGCCCTATAATTTTTATTATTGCTTAGCTCCAATATATTTTGGCTTGCTTGCTGCATCTTTCTCTTTTTGCTTTTTAATTTCCTTATGTTTATCCCATGCATTTGTTAATACATAGTATAAAGAAGGTGCTAAGAACATTGATGAATAGAAACCAGCAATTAAACCGAATATAACTGGTAATGCAAATTCTCTAACAGATGATGAACCTAAAATTGCAAATAATACAATTGTAATCATTGTTGTAACTGTTGTATTGATAGATCTTAATAATGTCTCTTTAATTGATACATCGATAAGAGCTGCTCTATCTAACTTTTGAGAAACTTTCTTTGCATTCTTTGTATTTTCTCTTAATCTATCGAAAATAACGATTGTGTTGTTAATTGAGTAAGATACGATAGTAATAATAGCAGCGATAAATGCACTATTAACTTGGATATGGAATATAATTGTTAATGCAACTAACATAAGTACATCGTGCATTAAGGCAACTACTGCTGAAATACCAGACCAAATTTCGAATCTTATAATAATATATACAAGGATTAATGCAAGAGATATTGCTAAACAAATTAAAACAGTTTTAATTAAGTCAGCAGATGCTGTTGCACCAATGTTTTCATATGTTACCATGTCTTCAATTTCATCAAAATCTACATCTTTAAAATCGGCTTGAGCACTTAAAGCATTTGCAATATATGACTTAATTTGTTCATTTCTATATGTAGATAAAGTATTATCTTTATCGTATGACTTAGAAACGTTATCATACTTAAATACAATTGCATACTCTTCTGCTGAACCTGAAGATTGTGAATATGTTACGTGTGCTTGGCAAATTGCAGCAGGTAAATCTAGGTTTGTACCATATGATTCCTTATATTCTTCAGAAGCAGCATAAGCTGATACCTTTTCACCAATTTCAGACTTTTGAATAGCTTCTTTTATGATACTTTCATAATTATTATATGCAGCATCATCTTTTAATACAGTATCGCCAAGTGTTACTGTAACTAAAGAACCACCAGCAAAGTCGATACCTATATTCATACCTTTGTTTACATCTTTATAAACTCCAGCAAATATACCAAACATAATTCCAGCTAATAAGATAATAACTAAAGGAGCAATAATCCAATATTTAATATTTTTAGCGATTTTTAAATTAAAATTCTTTTCAATACTAAACATATTATTCAACCTCCTTTACAACTTCACCCTCAACAACTGGGCCGTCCTCGTTATTTTTATTTTCTGTATCTTCTACAACATTTTCATCTCTCTTTAAGTTGTATAAGTGAGCATCCTCTTCCTTTGTAAATGCCATAATACAATGAAGTACTAGTCTTGTTACAAATAATGAAGAAACTAAAGATAATAAGATACCAATCAACAATGTAATACCAAATGATTTTAATGTTGATGTACCAAATATAATTAATACTACAGCACCGATTATAGTTGTAATGTTACCATCTATAATAGCTCCATAAGATCTCTTAAATCCTGTTGAAACTGCAGTAATTACTTTCTTTCCTGAAGCATATTCTTCTTTTATACGTTCAAAGATAATTACGTTAGCATCTACTGCCATACCTATAGACAATAGAACACCGGCAATACCTGATAATGTTAATTGTACCCATGGGAATACAGCTAAGAAGAACAATAATGTTAATGTATACCACCAAAGTGTAATTGAAGCTGCAACTCCTAGTAATCTATATAGAACAATTAAGTAAATCATAATTAAGATGACACCAACGATACCTGAGATAATACCAGCCTTGATTGTATCAACACCAAGTGTTGCTGAAATTGTACTACATTGTGACATCTTTAATGTTAATGGGAATGAACCAGCAGTAATCTTAACTGCTAAATCATAAGCATCATCATATGAATAATTTCCTGATATAGAACATGAACCTGTTGAAATTGTTTCATTAACAGTTGGAGCAATTAAGCAAGAACCATTAATATAAATTGCTAATTGCTTTCCATTTAATGCTTCTGTTGCTGCTGCAAACTTCTTTGCACCAGTTGATGTAAATTGAATAGCAACTACATAATAACCTGAACTTTGATCATATTGGACTCCGGCTGAAGATACATCTGTACCAGTAATCTTGTTATCCGAATTACCATATGCATCTTTATAACCAGACAATTTAACAGAGCCTGATTCATCATCTAAAGATAAATCGTTTTCTGCAGTACCATCTTTGTATTCTCTAAATTCAAGATCAGCTGGATCACCAATTAACTCGAAAATCTTTTCTGGATCATCAACATCTGGAATTTCCACACGAATGGTTTCATTACTAACTGTAACAACAGCTTCTGTATAACCTTTGTTAAACAACATAGATTCCATAGCAGCTCTTGTTCCTTCAATAGCAGAATCTAAAGTGCCTGCTTCTTTCATCTCTTGATAAGAATCTGTTGTATTATCAATATCATATACTGCGTATACACCACCACTTAAATCAAGTCCTAAACTAATAGCTTTTGGATAAGCTACATAATCATATGTGCCAAATTGGCCACCATCTAATGATACGCAAGCAAATACAGTTCCTAAAACTATTAATACACATAAGATAGACAAAATCACTATTGATTTGTACTTTTTCATCTTTTATGTGCCTCCTATTTACGTAAATATTTATATAATATAATAATATAATTATATATAGCGATATTTTTAATGTCAACAAGATAATATTTTATAATTTAATATCAAGGAAAATTCGGCTATATGGGAAATTTTATCTTTTTAAATAAAAAAGAGAGTTTGTTAAAACCCTCTTAAATTCTATTCACCTGCATCCTCTATTGCTTTTATTGCTAAGGATAAATCCATTCTCTTTTTCTCTAGTTCACAAGTTATTTCGTATGGAGTATTCATTGCACCAGCAAAGTTAATATTATTTGCTGTACAACCACCTGAACAATAATATTTTGCAGGACATTTATCACACTTTGGTTTTTGTGTAACTATATTTTGAGCAAATTTCTTTGAAATCGACATATCTAGGTCTTTATCAAAGACATTACCCATATAGTAATCTTTATTCTCAGCAAATTGGTGACATGGGAAAATATCGCCAGTTGGAGTTACTGCTAAATATTCACATCCAGCTCCACATCCTGTTAATCTTTTTACAACACATGGGCCAGACTCGATATCTATCATAAAGTGGAAGAAATTAAACCATTTCTTAGGATCTTTTCTTCTATCTATGTACTCTTCAGCTAATTTTTCATATTCTTTTAAAATAGTTGGTAACATTTCTTTTGTGATTTTTAAATCCTCAATATCTGTTACAACTGGTTCCATAGATATTTGGTCAAATCCAACATCATTTAAGAACATAACATCCTTTGAAAAATCAAGATTTTTAGCGGTATATGTTCCACGAACATAATATTGTTTATCCCCTCTTGCTTTTTTCATATTAAGTGCGTTATTTAAGATAGCATTAAATGCACTTTTACCAGATACTGTTCTTCTTACATCGTCGTTTATTTCTTGTCTTCCATCAAGAGATAAAACAACATTGTGCATTTCTTTATTTAGCCAATCAATTTTATCTTGAGAAAGTAAAACACAGTTTGTTGTCATTGTGAAAGAAAATTTCTTTCCTACGCTTTCTTCAATAGATCTTGCGTATTCAACAATTTGCTTTACAACATCAAAATTCATTAAAGGTTCACCGCCAAAGAAGTCAACCTCCAAGTTGTGTCTATGTCCTGAATGTTGTACTAAAAAATCAATTGCATTTTTACCAACTTCAAATGACATATGGGCACGAGATCTTGTGTGATAAGTTCCCTCATCTGCAAAACAATATCTACACTTTAAATTACAATCATGACAAATATGAAGGCATAGTGCCTTTATTTCGCCAATTCTTTTTTCCTTTTGGAAAACTGTACAAGGAGAATCTAAAACACCCTCTTTTACAAGTGTGTCTAATTCACCATTAATTTCATTAAGCTCATTTTTTTCAATGGAATTTAACTCTTTTAATTGCTCTTCATTTAAATCTTTTTCAAATCTATTTTTTGCAATTAAAAAAGTGGCTTTATCTACATTATGTAAACTGCCACTTTCAGAATCCCACATGAAATAATAAGCTCTATTGTGGTAGTTAAAACTAAAACAATGAGTCATATTATTCTCTTTAAACTATATTATAATAGAGGCTTCTTAACTTGGTTGTTAATCTTTTCATCTTGATGTTGGCAAGATTGATTTCCTACTGTGCAAGATGTCTTACAAGCTGATTGACATGATGATTGGCATTCACCACAGCCAATATTTCCACTTTTCTTCATTCCGTTTTTTACGATTGTATTAATATGTGTCATTTTGACGCCTCCGATTTTTCTTTTTTCTATTTAATATATTATTATAATTTTAAATTATATTCAAGCAATTATTTGCAAAATAAAAAACTGACCCTAAAAAGCCAGTTTTTATTTTGTTTAAATTAATCTTTATTTTCAGTTGTTTCTACAGTTTCTTTAGCTTCTTCTTTGTTTTCTTCAACCTTAGCATCTTCTTTTGTCTCTTCAACTTTCTTATCAGCTGCTGGTTTAACATCGTCTAAAGCTGTTTCTTTTTGTGGTTCAACCGTTTGACCTTGAGCATTAACAGACATAACTGTATAAACTGCACTTCTATCAATTGTTGCACATAAAGATCTATCACCTTTATCACTTAAATCAATAACTAATGTATTTGTTGTAGAATCCATAGAAACGATTTCTCCAATAAATCCACCAATTGTCTTAATCTTTGTACCAACTTTTAAAGATTCCATCATTTTTTGAGTTTCTTTTTGTCTCTTTCTTTGTGGAACAATGGACATAACTAACATTACAACCATTAATACAGCTAAAACAATAAGCATTGTTACATTACTGCTTATGGCGCTTAACATTACTAAACTATTCATATTATGTTCTCCTTATTTATCTTACTTTTTCTATATTATAGTAAAAATATACATTTTTCAAGCAAAATGTTGAATTAACATTTTTACTATCATATAATTTCTTTCTAAATTTTACCTAAAGATATTACTTAATTTTATTTGGTTGGTTATATTCTTGTTTACTTCCACCATGACCCCAAGTATATTTTTTAGTAAAATCATCATAAAAATCTTGGAATCTATCTTCCCAAATAGCTTGTCTTATATCTTCCATAAGTTTAGTTAAGAATCTTATGTTATGGATAGATAAAAGTTCTCCGCCTAAAATTTCATCTGCATTTATTAAATGTCTAATATATGCTCTTGTAAAGTTTTTACAGCAATAACAATCACATGTGCTATCTACTGGTGTAAAGTCTTCTTTATATGCACCATTTCTAACTGTTAAATTGCCCTCTCTAGTTAATGCTGTACCATTTCTTGCAATACGAGTAGATAAAACACAATCAAACATATCTATGCCACGCATTACACCCTCAACTAAGCAATCTGGAGATCCTACTCCCATTAAGTATCTTGGTTGATCGCTAGGATATAAAGGTTTTAGACAATCTAGCATTTTATACATTACTTCTTTTGGCTCTCCTACAGATAATCCACCTATAGAGAAACCACACTTTGCATATTTTAATACATGCTCTAGACTTTCTTTTCTTAAATCTTCATACATATTTCCTTGAACTATTGGAAATAGCATTTGGTCATCTCTTGTTTTATATTTTACGCATCTTTCAAGCCAAAGCTTTGTTCTTCTTAATGCATCTTTAGATGTATTATAATCAGCATGTCCTTCTGTGCATTGATCAAAGGCCATTATTATATCTGCTCCAAGTTTTTGTTGAACATCAATTGCAACCTCTGGAGTCATAAATAATTTTTTACCATCTATATATGATGAAAATTGAACTCCATCATCAGATATTTTATTCATTTTATCTAAAGAGAAAACTTGGAAACCACCTGAGTCTGTTAAAATTGGTTTATGCCAATTCATAAATTTATGAAGACCACCAGCTTTTGCTATTAAATCCTCGCCTGGTCTTAAATATAAGTGATAAGTATTTGCAAGTAAAATTGATGCCTTACAATCCTCTTCTATAACTTTTGGTGTTAAAGATTTTATGGTGGCATTTGTACCAACTGGCATAAATACTGGAGTATCTATAACTCCATGAGGAGTATAAAGTCTTCCGACTCTTGCTCCGGATTGTTTGCATGTATGTAATACTTCATATCTAAAATTTTCCATATTATTCCTTTATATTAAAAGCGTTGCATCACCAAAAGAGAAAAATCTATATTTTTCTTCAACTGCAATGTTGTACATTCTTAAGGTTTCTTCCCTTGTTAAAAAAGCTGAAACTAACATAATTAACGTTGATTCTGGCAAGTGGAAGTTTGTTATTAATCCATCAACTATTTTAAACTTATATCCTGGATAAATAAATATATTTGTATCCCCTTTAAATGCGTCAACTTTGCCCACCTCTTTTGCGGCTGATTCAACAACTCTAACAGATGTTGTTCCAACGCATATTACACGTCTATTTTCTCTTTTAGCTTTATTTATAATCTCTGCCGTTTCTTTAGTTATTTCAAAATATTCAGTATGCATTTTATGGTCTTTAATATCTTTTTCCATAACAGGTCTAAAAGTACCAAGTCCAACATTTAGCATAACCTTTGCAATTATTACGCCTTTTTGTTCGATCTTTTCTAAAAGTTCTTTTGTAAAATGAAGACCCGCAGTTGGAGCTGCAGCAGAACCTGGAACATTTGCATAAACTGTGTTATATCTTGATTTATTTTCAAGTTTTTTTGTTATATAAGGTGGAAGTGGCATTTGTCCAATTCTATCTAATATATCTTCAAATACGCCATCAAATGTAAATTCAATATGTCTTATACCTTCATCAAAAACACCAACAACTTTGCCTTTTAATTCTTCAGAAAAAATAATTTCTGTTCCTATCTTTAATCTCTTTGCAGGTTTAGTTAAACATTCCCAAGTTGTGTAATTAATTCTCTTTAATAAAAGTACTTCCGTATTAAATTCTTTAGTAACGTTTTCTCCAACTCTTGTTCCAAATATTCTAGCTGGAATAACTTTTGTATCATTTATAACTAAAACATCGCCTTTTTTAAGGTAATCTATTACATCATAAAAATGTTTATGTTCTATTTCTTTTGTATCTTTATGGTAAACTAAAAGTCTAGAGTGATCTCTAGGCTCCATTGGCGTTTGCGCAATTAATTCTTGTGGTAAATTATAGTAAAAATCTTTAGTTTCCATTTTCATCTTCCTTATTATCGTCAAACATTGACATTTGATAATAACCTTGAGGCAATTTTCTACCTACATGCTTATATGCATCAGGCAAACATATACGGCCACGTGGAGTTCTTGCTATAAATGCAATTTGCATTAAGTAAGGCTCATACATATCCTCAATAGTATTTGCGTCTTCTCCCACGGATGCAGCAAGCGTCTCTAATCCTACAGGGCCTCCATTAAACTTGTCAATCATTATCTCTAATAATCTTCTATCTATATTGTCTAAGCCGAGTGGATCAATTTCCATTCTATTTAAGGCCATATCTGTAATTTCTTTATCAATTTTGCCACTTCCCTTAATTTCTGCAAAATCCCTAACTCTCTTTAAAAGTCTATTTGCAATTCTTGGAGTTCCACGAGAACGTCTAGCAATCTCTAAAGCTCCCTCTTCATTTATCTCAATATTTAAAAGTTTAGCAGATCTTTTTACAATCAAAGAAAGCTCCTCAGGAGTGTAAATTTCTAATCTAAAATTAACGCCAAATCTATCTCTAAGTGGATTAGATAAAGCTCCTGCTTTTGTTGTAGCTCCAATTAATGTAAATTTTGGAAGAGCCATAGGCATTGAATAAGCAGATGGTCCTTTTCCGATTATTATATCTAATTTAAAATCCTCCATTGCTGAATAAAGGATTTCTTCAACTTTTTTATTTAATCTATGAATTTCATCAATAAACAAAACATCATTTTCTTGCAAGTTTGTAATAATTGAAGCTAAGTCTACTGCTTTTTCTACAACGGGTGCAGATACAATTTTTATTTGTGAACCCATTTCATTTGCAATAATATGAGCAAGCGTAGTTTTACCAAGTCCTGGAGGCCCATAAAGCAAAATATGATCTAAGCTTTCGCCTCTTTTTTTAGCAGCTTGAATATATATCTCTAGGTTTTCCTTAACTTTTTCTTGACCTATATAATCTTCCATAACCTTTGGACGTAGTTTGTTATCATTTTCTACATCCATAGCAGTTTCTATAGTAGACATAAATCTTTGCTCATTATCAAAATCCATTATTTAATTCCTCTTAAAACAAGTGTAATTAATTCTTCAACAGTATTTCCTTGACTTCTTATATCCGATACAGCCTTTGTAGCCTCACCTTTAGTCATGCCAAGTGAACATAAAGCAAGTGCTGCATCCTGGGCAACTTGATCTAATTTTGCTGCTTTATGAATTGGAGATACATCATCATTTAACATATCAATATCTTCCTCTTCTAATTTTTCTTTTAACTCCATGATAATTCTCATAGCAGTTTTCTTGCCAATTCCTTTAACTTTAGATAAAGCCTTATAATCAGAATTTACGATATTTAAAGCAAGTTCCTTTGGATCTAATGTAGATAAAATAACAAGAGCTGTTTTTGGGCCAACAGAAGATACGGAAACTAATTTAGTAAACATACCCTTTTCTTCTTTTGAGTGGAACCCATAAATTTTAATAGTATCATCAGTTACTCTAACTGTTGTATAAACAGTTACTATCTTATCTAAAACTCCAAATTTTTCTAAGGTAATATTAGATACTAAAACATCATAACCAATGCCATTAGTTTCTATAACTAATCTACCTTCTTCAAAAAATACAACTTTTCCTGTGATTGAATAATACATACTAAAATAAATAATAATTTATTATATAATAAAAGTCAATCTAAAAAAAATGAACAAATATTTTGTTTCTACACAAAACATTTGCCCATTTTTAATTAATAATTTGTTTTTTATAGCTTTATAACACATGCAGGTCTTACACCAATTCCACGGAAGAAATTACCTCTAACATCAAAACTTCTTATATTACCTTCATTATCTACTATTAAAGCCGCATCTTTTTTTTCGGGAGACCTAAGCCAATAAGAAGATTTATAATCATATATATTCAATATCCACGCATAACTACTGCTTTTTGCCATCCTGTCATATATCTCTAAATCTGGGACAGGATTTTTTAAATATGATAAAATTTCATTATAAGATAAAAGAAATATTTTATCTTTAGTGTTCTCACATAACAACTCTGGTAAAACCTCAACTTGTTCTTCAATGGTCCTAGAATATAAATCGTCTGGATCCTTGACTTCTTTTTCAACAGAAAGTAAATATTTACTTTTATTATCTATCAAACTCGTTTTTATTATTTTCTGCTCATTTAAATTAAATGCGTACTTATAAAAATCAGTATTTAACCAACTTCTTATAAAAGAATATTTATAATTACTATGAGCAAATTTCTTTTTTGCAAAATTTCCTTGATAATCCACAGGGAGTTCAGCTCTTTTATAACTTGCATATGACCTACTATCTATTATTGAATTTGTTATAATTAATGCCTCTTCTTTGTCTTTGTATAATATTTTCCACTCTATTGGTTCAAATTTAAACCAAGAAAAATATCCACCGGGACAATCGGTCCCTCTATACTTTGTTTTAATAGTATTACCAAACTCAATATCCATAAAAGGTCCTTTAAATTCGTTAAATTCCAATTTTCCACATTTTCGATATAACTCGTCATTTAAAGCTTTAGACAAATTTTCATCTTTAACTTGATTCTGTGGATACATTCCAAAATATATAACATCTTTTTCTTCATCATATTTATAGTATTTCATTTATTCCTTTATCTCCTCTCTATTTTTTATAAATTTATCCAACACATCGGAAGTACACCAATATCCGTATAAAACGCCGAACAAGCATGTCTATGACCATCATGATTTATAAAATTAATAAGTGGCATTCCATCTACTCCTTTAGGAGAACGTGTCCAAAAGCAATTACCTTTAAAATTCTCATCAACAGATAGACCTTGGCATTTACTATAATCAGTGCCATTAATCAATCTTTTTTCAATAGGACGGAAATAAGTGTATAAATCACGAACTGATGGTAAAAATATTTTATCTTTAGTATCATCACAAATATAAACATTTAAATTTTCTTTTACAGATCTAATACTATTATCCACATTTGTTTCATCTATAATTTTTCTTTCGTTTTTATCAAAAGCCCAACGATAAAATCTTACATTTAACCAAAATCTAATACTAGAATACTTATAGTTGTTAGACATAACAATTCCACGCATTACATTATTTTGATAATCTATTGCCAAATCTTTTGTATCAATCGTATAGTTAAAATTTTGCGCATCTAATATCTTATCCGAAACTATTAATGCCTTGTTATTTTTGATTTTTAAAATATTCCATTTAATAGGCTCAAATTTAAACCAATAAACAGTATTCGTTTTGTAACCATTATATTCTTGAATACCTTTAAATTCATCAGCACTTACTGTAGTGCCATCTCTATACATGGTAAAGTAAACTCCTCTATAAATTTCACCTTTCATTTGAATATCCATAAAAAATGCATATTCAACAATTATCCCATGTGAAAAATATCCATATCTTTCCCAAGTATAATAATTATTTTTTGTTGGAAGTGGCCCTGTTAATCTATTTAAACGATCTATTAAAGCTTCATCTGCAACTAGAGTTTGTGGATATAATCCAAAATAAATACTAGTTTTAGTATCATCTGTATACCTGTAATTTTCCATATGCATTTCTCCTTTTTTCTATCTTTTATCATATGGTCTTAAATTTTGTCAAATCTTGAGGATTTTTATGTACCATTTTAAGGACATCGCTATTTTTTAGGACTTTTTTCATAAAATTGAATACTTAAAATTTTACATTTTTTAAGTTAAAGAATATTTGACACTAAAAATACCATAAATTATAATTTATGGCGTTATTATAAAGTTAGGAGATATGTAATATGAAAAAGTTTTTAAACGAATTCAAGACATTCATTTCACGTGGTAACGTAATGGATATGGCTGTTGGTACTATTATCGGTGCTGCATTTACTGCTATTGTAACAGCTTTATCAAATGGTATTTTGAAACCAATTATCAATGCAATTATTTATGTATGCGCAGGTGGTAATGCTGATGCCCTATCTAAGGTTTACACAGTTTTAGTTCCTGTATATACAACTGTAACAGACGACGCTGGAGTTGTTACACAAACACTTGATACAGCAAACTCTATCCTTATTGACTGGGGTGCATTTGTATCAGCTATAATCAACTTCCTTTTAGTTGCACTTGTATTATTCTTAATCATCAAAGCATTCAACTCAGTAAAGAGCGCTTCATTATCTGTGATGGATAAAAAGAAGATTATTGAAGCAAAAGAAGCTAAAGGTATTAAGTTATCAAAGAAAGAAATGGCAATGAAAGCTGAAATCGAAGCTGCCGCTGCTGAAGAAGCAAAGAAAGCAGAAGAAGCTGCTGCCGCTGCCGCTGCTGAAGCTAGTAAGCCAACAACAGAAAGCTTGTTAACAGAAATCTTATCCGAAATGAAGAAAAACAAATAATACAAATATTTAGATTATGAGTTTTAATGGTGTTGAATTTTTCAGCACCATTATTTTTTTATTAAAAATTTTCAAATGTTATATTTTAATATAACAATTTTCTTGATAATTTTAACATTTTAGTCCTATAATTCCATGGTATGAAAAATATAGACTTAGGAAGCCCTAATACTTTAAAAAGCATAATGCATCTTGCATTGCCTTCAATGCTAGCTCAATTAGTTACAGTTTTGTATAGCATTGTAGATAGAATTTTTATTGGCAACATGGCTGATGTTGGCGAAATTGCTTTAGTTGGTGTTGGAGTTGTTGCGCCTATTGCTACATTTATAACTTCCTTTGCTTACTGGGTTGGTTTTGGTGGTGCTCCTATCTTTGCAATGTACTTAGGTGAAAAGGATGAAACTTATGCAAAGAAAATTCTTTCAAATGCCTTTGTAATGCTAATTATTTTATCAGTAATATTAATGGCATTTTTCTATGCTTTAGGAAAACCTATTCTTTATTTATTTGGAGCTTCTAATGAATCATTCCCTTATGCTTATGAATACTTCCTTATTTATTTAGGTGGAACTTTCTTCTCTATTTTAACATATGGACTTAACCAATTCGTTATAGCACAAGGAAAATCTATTTTAACAATGTTTGTTACATTAATTGGTGCTGTTTTAAATGTTATTCTAGATCCTATTTTTATCTATAAATTAAACTTAGGAGTTGCAGGTGCTGCTTGGGCTACTGTTATTTCTCAATTTGTTTCATTCCTATTTGTTTTATTTTTAGTTTTAAAAGTTACAAATATAAAGTTATCTTTCAATAAATTAGATAAAAAAATAGTAAAAAGAATCGTAAAACTTGGATTTTCTCCATTTATTATATTAGTTACTGATTCTGTTATTTACATTGCCTTAAATACTTGTATTAAAGCGTACGGTGGAGATAGCGCAGACTTTTATATAGAAGTTGCAACAATTACTCAAGCTTTCTTCTCATTATTTACCGGCCCACTTCTTGGAATATCTACAGGAACTCAATCCCTACTTTCTTTCAACTATGGTGCTAAGAATCTTGATTTAATAAAAAAGGCTGAAAAACAACTTATTGTTTTTGCATTCTTATTTACAACATTTAGTTTTGTAATTTCATTCTTTATTGGAACGCCTTTTGCAAAACTATTTATATCTCTATCCTCATCAAACGCAAACAGCGAAGTTATTACAACTACAGGAAAAGTTATATCTATTTATATGAGTGGTATTATTCCACTAACATTCCAATATGTTTGTGTTGACGGAATTACTGCTCTTGGACAGGCAAAATACTCTATTTGGTTATCTTTATTTAGAAAAATGATTTTACTATTACCACTAACTATATTACTGCCTTTGTTTACAAAAAATTGTTTCAACGTTTTCTACGCTGAACCAATTGCAGATATAATATCTTCATTTACATCCCTTGTTGTATATTTGATTTTATTACCAAAAATTCTTAAAGAAAGAGAAAATCAACCAATTGATCAAATCCTAGAATAATTTATTTAAATAAATATGGATATTTTCTCATTTGCTCAAATATAATGTTGGCTACTCTATTTTTAATTTCAAGTGGATAAATGTTGTCTTTTTTATCTCCATTTAAATCAAGCAATTTTATTACATCATTTTTTGTAAAATTAAAATGCAAATTTTCACCATATAATATTTCTGAAATGTTTGTTTGCTCCTCTAAACTTGCTAAAAATGTTTTGCCTTTAACCTTTCCTATTAACTTATAAATATCGCTCTTTACAGGATAATCTAATGTAGTATCAGACATAAGTCCTGCGCCATTATCAAAAATAGGACAATAATCAAAATCGCCTTTATCATCCATAAGCACTGCAATATTATGAGTATGTCTATCTTCATTTAAAAATAACATATCAATAGTAAGCAATTTATTCATGTATATACCAAAATCTTTAAGTCCTGTAATATCAACAACGCTATCGACTAAAAACTTAAGTCTTTCTTTTGGACTACTTATAGTCCATATAGATGTATGTAAACTTTTTTGGGTAAAAGATTGAAATAATCTCTCAAGCGTAATTATTTGCCATTTATCTTTTAGAAAATTAACACTTTTAGCTCCATTTAAAACTAAATCTCCATATTTAAATTGCTCTAAATTATATAAAACAAACTCACTACTATTTAATGTAGATTTTAGCAATAAATTAGATATTATATATTCGCTTAATCCTTCATAACCTGTGTAATCTGATTTATACCAAATATTTTCTCTTTCCCATTTTAATTGATTACCTTTTGAAGAATGCATATCATTATTTTTCAATTCTTTTTCAAACAACTCTATCATAATTATTTCTCCAATTTAATCCAAAAATTATCTTCAGCCATTTTCCCTTGAGTTTTTTCAATAATCAAAAATGGATCATAAAAAGGTAAATCTAAATCCCTTAAAATAAGTTTTAATTTATCCCTAGTTTCTGGAAAACATCTACTTTTTAAAAACTCTTTATAATCATTAAAACTTGGATTTTCATTTACTCCAAAAGCTCTAAACATAATATTGTCTACGTAATTTTTAATTTTTATTTTTTGATTTTTTAAATCAACATCAATTAAAGTACATATTTTATCTTCATACATATAAAACATTCTAAGCGGATACTCTTTCCTTGGAATTTTTAAATATTCAAGTGTATCTTTATTTAATTCCAACATATTTAAAAGTAAAACTATAGGACCTGTTATTTTTTCACTACTGCTTTCCCATCTTTCAATAGTAGGCGTTGAAACATTTACAAGTTTTGCAAACTCTCTTTGTGTTAGATTTAACTTTCCTCTAACTCTTTTTATATCATCGCTTTTACAATAATCTAATACTGCGTAATCCATATATTCCCTGTTTTTATATAAAACAATCATTTTAATAGTTATTTTTTATATATTACCATTAAAATAAAGGTTTGTAAATAATAAAGTATGGACTGATAATTATGAGCAAAAAAATTGACTATTAATTTTTGGGATTTTATTTTTTAGGAAATCCTTCTTTTCTATATTGGTTTCCAATTTTAAATTGTGAAGTAAATCTTGCAGTTTGAGCATGAGTAAGAGCGGCAGCTAAAGCATCGGCAGCATCATCTGGTTTTGGCACCTTTACAAGGTTTAATCTTTTTGTAACCATATATTCTATTTGTTTTTTATCTGCTTTACCATAGCCTGTCATTGCTTGTTTTATTTGAAGTGGCGTATACTCAAAAAGTTCTTTACATCTTTTTAAGCAAGTAAGAACTATAACGCCTCTAGCTTGTGCTACATTTATACCTGTTGTTGTATTTGTATTAAAGAATAATTCCTCAAGTGCTATTTGGTCTGGTTGATATTTATCTAAGATACCATTTATTCCTTCTTCTATCTTTAAAAGTCTTACAGGAACCGTATCTTCTTTAGGTGTTGTTATAACGCCATAATCAACAATTGTAGAAACGCCCTTTTCTACATTAATTACACCATATCCTACAATAGCTAATCCTGGATCAATTCCTAAAACGATCATTGTCTTATTTGTCCGTTTCCTACAATGACATATTTTTCACTTGTTAGTTGTTTTAAAGCAAGTGGACCTCTTGCATGTAATTTTTGCGTAGAAATGCCTATTTCGGCCCCAAAACCAAATTCAAAGCCATCTGTAAATCTTGTTGAAGTGTTTACATATAAGCATCCTGTGTCTACTTTCTTTTTGAAAATTTCTATAACTTTTTCATCAGTTGCTATAATTGCATCTGAATGCTTTGTGTTATTGTTGTTAATTCTATCTATTGCTTCAATATAGTCTTCAACTATGTAGCAAGTTAAAATATAATTTGCATGTTCTTTTTTATATTCACTCTCATCACAAAGTTGAGCCCCAGGAATTAAATCAACAATTTCTTGATTTCCATTAATTAAGCAACCATCTTTTTGCATTCTTTCTACAATTAATGGTAATTTATCTTTTATTTTTCTATCTATTAAAAGTTGTTCTGTAGCGTTACATGTTGATGGTCTACTCATTTTTGCATTATATACAATTTTTTCAGCCATATTAATATCTGCTGATTCATGTATATATGTATGACAATTACCACCAGCTGAGGCAATTACTGGCATTGTTGCATTATCTAAAACAAAATGTTTAAGGCCATCTCCACCTCTTGGAATAACAACATCAACACAATCGCCTTGCTTTAGTAGTTCAAGTGACGAATCTCTTGAGGTATCATCAATAAATGAAACTATATTTTCATCGTAATTGTTATCTTTTAGCGCATTTTTAATTACGTTATATAAAACTCTATTTGTGTTTATTGCTTCCTTGCCGCCACGTAAAACAACGCAGTTTCCACTCTTTAAGCAAAGTGCTGCTACATCCACTGTAACATTTGGACGAGACTCATAAATTACACCAATAACGCCAAGAGGAACTCTAACCTTTTTAAAATCTAGACCATTTTTATTTATCCATGAATCAGTAATCTCTCCAATTGGATCTGGCAATGATTCAACTTGTCTTACACCATCAACCATGGTTTTAAATCTTGAATCATTTAATGTTAGTCTATCTATCATAGCATCGGTTAATTTGCCCTTTGCGTTTTCTATATCGTCTTTATTTGCTAGAAAAATTTTGTCTTTATTTAATAAAAGTGCAGAAGCAATGCTCTCAAGCATTGCATTCTTATCTTTACTACTTACTGCAGCTAATGAAAAAGCTGCTTTTTTTGCCTTTAAACAAATTTCTCTAACATTTACCATTTATTAGTCTTCTTCCTCTGATTCGAATAATACTGCATTATGATATACGTTTTGTACATCATCATCGTCCTCAAGCATATCGATTAATCTTTGAACTTTTGCTGTATCTTCTTCGTTTAATTCTGTTGTTGATGTTGGAACTTCAGCAACTTCAGCAGATAAAATCTTAATTGATGGATTTTTCTCTAATGCTTCACGAACAGCAGAAAAACTATTAACTGGAGTTCTAATTTCAAAACAACCATCATCAGAAATTACATCATCAGCACCAAGCTCAATTGCCATCATCATAATATCATCCTCATTTTGTCCTTCTGAATCAATTACAATAACGCCCATTCTATTAAACATATAAGATACGCTACCTGAAACTCCTAAGTTACCACCACATTTATCAAAATAACATCTAATATTACCAACAGTTCTATTAACTTTATCTGTTAATGTTTCAACCATCATAGCAATACCACATGGACCAAAGCCTTCATAAACATTTTCTACATAGTTTACTTGTTCGCCATCACCAGCTGCCTTTTTAATACCTCTATTAATGTTATCGTTAGGCATATTTGCAGCCTTAGCTTTTGCTATAACATCACGTAATTTTGCATTACTTGCTGGATCTGGACCGCCTGCTTTAACAGCAACTGCAATCTCTCTACCAATTTTTGTAAAAACATTTGCTCTTGCAGCATCGTTTTTACCTTTCTTCATTTGTATATTGTGCCACTTTGAATGTCCTGACATATTTATTTCTCCTTAATTTCTATTAATCTTTAATATTATAAACTAATATTAGCCTTTATTTCAATGTTTTGAAAAAGATAAGTGATATAAAGCAACAGATAAAGAAACCGCTGCATTTAGACTTTCTATATCTCCCTTCATTGGAAGAGATATAAGTGTTGAACACTTGTCTTTTAATTCTTTTGAAACACCATGTGCCTCTGAACCAATTACCAAAGCAAATGGCTTTTTAATTTCCTTCATATCATAGATATTCTCGCCTTTCATATCTAAAGTGATTATATTGTAATTTTTCAATATATTTAATGCCTCATCATATGAAACATTTAAAACATTTACTCTAAATAAACCGCCCATTGTTGACCTAACAACTTTAGGAGACAAAATATCTACAGTATTTATAGCTAAAATGTTCTTAACTCCACAAGCAACGCATGTTCTTATAATGGTTCCTACGTTTCCTGGGTCTGTGTTTCCATCTAAAACAACCGCATTTGATGACTCATCAAACTCTTGTTTTTGTATTTTAACTAAGCATAGTATTCCACAAGGCGTTTTTGTATCCGATAAAACATTCATAACCTTTTCATCAACTAAATAAATTTTCTCTTCATTAAACTTATTTAAAATACCTTGAAATTGACTAACTTTGCTTTTTTCTACAAAAATAGAATCAACATCAACATAACTTGGTAAATCTTTAATAATATTTGCACCCTCTACTATAAAAAGACCTCGAGATAAACGTTCTTGTTTATCTTTTAGCGCTCTAACATTTTTTATTAAAGGATTAGTTATTGATGTTATTTCTTTCATTTTAGCTAATAAAAAAGGCAACCTTTTTTATTGGTTGCCTTTATGTGATTTTTTGATTAACCCTTAACCTTTTCACATAAAGCTGTGAAAGCTGCTGGATCTGAAACTGCTAAATCAGCAAGTACTTTTCTGTTTAAGTCAATTCCGTTAACTTTTAATCCATGCATTAATGTGCTATAAGTTAAACCATTCATTCTAGCTGCAGCGTTGATACGTGCAATCCATAATTGTCTGAAATCTCTCTTCTTTCTTCTTCTGCCAGCAAATGCATATTGGCCAGATTTCATAACTGCTTGACGAGCAATTCTATATAACTTTGATTTAGCACCAAAGTAACCTTTAGCTTGTTTTAAAATTTTTCTTCTCTTTTTAACGCCGTTTACGCCTCTTTTAATTCTCATAATACGCCTCCAATTAAATCAAATTCTTGATTGTCTTCTCTTGTGTAGAGTCAACATATGCAACTTTTCTTAGAGAACGCATTCTCTTTGAATTCTTCTTTGTTAAGATGTGTCTTCTGTTCATCTTAGCTCTCTTAATTTTGCCACTTCCAGTTAATCTAAAACGCTTTTTAGCGCCAGTCTTTGTCTTTTGTTTAGGCATGATATTACCTCCAATATTTATATGTTTTATTTTTTATCTACTTTCTTTGGTACTAGAAGCATAGAAATTTCTCTACCTTGAAGTACTGGCTTTTGGTCAACATCAGCAATCTCTGCTAACATTTCTGCAAACTTGTCCATATTTCTAATTCCAAGTTCAGGTCTTGCATTTTGTCTTCCCTTTAATCTAATGCAAACTTTAACTTTGTTTCCTTCTTCAATAAACTTTGTTGTTTGCTTAGCTCTTGTGTTCATGTCTCCTACATCAATAACTGCAGAAAGCATAACCTCTTTTATTTTTACAACTTTTTGGTTCTTCTTATTTTCTTTTTCCTTCTTTGCTTGTTCATATTTCCATTTAGAATAATCTAATATCTTACAAACATAAGGTTCTGTTGCAGAGCTCATTAAAACCAAATCCTTACCTGCTTCATATGCTCTTGCTTGAGCTTCTTTAATTGGTAAAACACCAAGTTGTGTTCCATCTTCGCCGATTAGTTTTACTTCTTTAGTTCTAATTTGTTCATTAATAAGTAGTTCTTTAATAGTTGTATCCTCCTTCCTTTTAGGTCTAAAAAATATGGGCAACAAAATAGTCTTGTTGTCCATAGAAAAATTCATTTAATTCTATATACCATATCAACGCATTTATCGATAGGTGAGACCAAGTCTACTTCATTTGCATAAGTATAATATCAAAGCTTCAATTATACTGTCAAATGAAAAATACCTATTTCCCGCTTAAAATTTATGAACTTCAGGTGCCTTTGTAAATGATGAAAATGTTGCAGTTACATCTTTTAGATAAAATACAACAGTATTTCCATCACCGGCCTTATACATATTTTGAAGCTCAGGGTATGAATCTAGCATAGATTTTTCAGCCTCAAGAGTTGGATCTTCAACTGCTTTAGCGTCAATTCTTAACCACTCACCATTTAAAAATGCACAAATAGATACATTTTCATTTTCTTTCATTTGCTTATAACAATTCTTTACTCTTCCTGTTTGAATATAAAGTCTATTGTTATACATATTTATTGTTCCAAATGGTCTAATATCTGGCTTACCATTATTGATGGTAGCTAGATAATAAACTTTTGCATCTTTTAAAAACTTTAATACTTTTTCCATATTAGTCTAATTTAAATGATTTAACATCTTGTTTTATTCTTGAAACGATTTCAGGAATTGTCATTTTACCTAAATCGCCTTCATTTCTACGAGTAACAGATACTGAATTTTCTTCCATTTCTTTATCTCCAACTACAAGTAAGTATGGAATCTTTTCAAGTCTTGCTTCTCTAATCTTTTTGCCTAATGTTTCATTTCTTAAGTCAACTTCTGCTCTAATACCTTCATCATAAAGCTTACTTACAACTTCTTTTGCAAAATCAGCTTGTCTATCCGTTAGGGCTAAAACTTTAGCTTGAACTGGAGCGCACCAAACTGGGAATGCACCAGCAAATTTTTCTATCATTAAGGCAATTGTTCTTTCATAACATCCAATAGATGTTCTATGAATGATATAAGGTCTTACTTTCTCGCCGTTTTCGTCGATATATGACATATCAAATCTTTCAGCTAAGAACATATCAACTTGGATAGTAATTAAAGTATCTTCCTTACCAAATACGTTCTTTACTTGAATATCTAGTTTTGGACCATAGAAAGCAGCTTCTCCTTTTTCTTCCTTATAGTCAAGGCCAATCTCGTCCAAAAGAGACTTCATTGTTTTTTCAGCTTTATCCCAAATCTCTGGTTGTTGAATATACTTAACCTTATCATTTGGATCCCATCTACTAAACCTATATGATACATCGTCTAAAAGACCTGTTATCTTTAACATAAATCTTGCTAAATCTAAGCAGCCTTTAAATTCTTCTTCTAGTTGGTCAGGTCTTATAATTAAGTGGCCTTCTGAAATTGTGAATTGTCTTACACGAATTAATCCATGCATTTCACCTGAAGCTTCATTTCTAAATAGAGTTGATGTTTCACCATATCTTAATGGTAAATCTTTATAAGATTTTTGATCTGCTTTATATACCATATATTGGAATGGACATGTCATTGGACGAAGAGCAAATACTTCACTATCTTTTTCTTCATCACCAAGAACGAACATACCATCTTTATAATGATCCCAGTGACCAGACAATTTATATAAATCTGATTTTGCCATAAATGGAGTTTTTGTTCTTACATATCCTCTTCTTTCTTCCTCATCTTCTACGAATCTTGAAAGAATTCTAAAGATTTTTTCTCCCTTAGGCATTAATAGTGGTAAACCTTGACCAATATATTCATTAGTTGTAAAGATTTTTAATTCTCTACCAAGCTTGTTATGATCTCTCTTTTTAGCTTCTTCAAGCATAGTGATATAATCTGAAAGTTCTTGTTTACTATCAAAACATGTACCGTAGATACGTGTTAACATCTTATTCTTTTCAGAGCCTCTCCAATATGCACCTGTAATACTCATTAACTTAAATGCTTTAATATATCCTGTTGATGGGATATGTGGTCCAGCACATAAATCTGTAAAGTTACCTTGCTTATAGAAAGAAATTGTTGCATCTTTTGGTAAATCATTAATTAATTCAACCTTGTAATCTTCACCATAATTTTTCATTAAAGCAACGGCTTCTTCTCTTGGAAGTTCAAATCTTTCAAGTGGATAATTTGCCTTAATAATATTTTTCATTTCTTGCTCGATTTTAGCTAAATTTTCGGTAGTTATTGGAGTCTTAAAATCAAAATCATAATAGAAGCCATCATCAATCGCAGGTCCAATTGCAAGTTTGCATGTTGGATAGATATTCTTAATAGCTTGAGCTAATATATGAGAACAAGTATGACGATATAATTTTTTACCTTCAGCATCCTTAAATGTTAAAAATTCAATATTACAATCTTTACCATCTAATTTTGCACGCATTTCTGTTAATTTACCATCAACTTTTGCTGCAAGTGCTCCTTTTACTTCATTGTCTTTAGCAATTTCAAATAAAGAAGCTTCATTTGAGTATTCTTTTTGAACACCATTAATTGTTACTAACATTTTTTTACCTCCAATAATATAAAAAAAATCCTTATGCTTGATTGCATAAGGACGATAATTTCGCGGTTCCACCTTATTTATAGATTTCTCTATCACTTCATTTGCATGTACAGCATGCCCTGGCTTTTTAAGTAGGTAGTACTTGCTTTGACTATTTCACATCTTCTCAGCTTCGCGATGCTCTCTTTAGAAACGTTTTAAAGTAGCTTGTCCTTCTTTGTGATTTTACTCACTTGCTATTTGTATTTTTGATTTTAATATCTTATATTTTTTTTGTCAACAATTTATTTTGACGCTAAAGCTCTTAAATCTGAATCTAAACTTACAATCTCATCATATGATGTAGAATTCATCTCAACTATAACATCATCAACTAAATAAAATCTTGTATATGAGCTTACTTCGTTTTCTTCGTTATATGTCACTATATCAATGTATGTATACAAAGATTCGTTTACACCATAAGCACTTATTTTATTAGTTGAAACAATTGTTTCAAATATATTTTTTGCTGTTGCACTATTTTCCATTATTGTTATATTAAATGAAGAATTTTCATTTTTAATATATTTCATTTGACCTAAGGCATACTCTACAATATCTTTCTCTTCATATTTAATATCTTTAAATCCTTGAAATACTGTAAAGTCTTTGTATGTATTAAGAGTAGTATCTCCAAGTTGTATTGAAGTATAAGTACTATTTTCACTCTCTTGAGCACCTTCTTTTGCTTTATATGCCGCATTTATAGCGTCAAAATCAAGCATTCTTGTATCTAAGGAGTAAACGAACGAATAAATAAAAGATTTATAATCTAAAGCCTCAATTTTGCTTTTATCTATTGTAGGTGGTGTATTTGAAGAATCTACAGAACGAGCTATTGAATATACTTCGCAATTAGATATATCTACGCCATAACATGTATAAAAATCTAAGTTTAAATAACTTTCAGCATATGCATTTAATTTTTCAATTAAATACTTTAAAACTATCTTTGACCAATAATCTAAGTCTTCTGATGTGAAAGTATCATAACCATATGCCTCAAAGCAGGTATTTTTAACTGTATCTATTCTTTTGTCTTCTACAATTGAAATTGAATAATATGCCTTTTTTGCAGTTGCATTTTGTGTAGAAAAATAGCTATCCCCTAAACCATCTTTTGTTAAATAAAGAATGTTGTATGTTGTATTATCGTTAGCAAGTGTGTATAAAGATAAAGATTCTATTGTTGTTTTATAGTTTTCCTCAGTTGGATCTTCACTAAATTTTGCAACAAAACAAGTACTTGCTTGACCAAATTGTGGAATTAAGCCTGATACAAAATCTAAATAATAAATTGTGGTATCTGTTTCACTTACCACACCTTTTGTTAAAACTTGATTAACAAAATTGTTATAAACTTCCTCTTTAGTTAAATTAGTTTGAATCTCCTGTGTAGGAACAACTTTATCTGTTGTTTTTGGTCTTGTAAAAAATGAAACTATAAAAACTACAACTATAACAGCAGCTACACAACCTGCCACAATTAAAGACTTCTTTAGTGCGCTTTTGTTAACTTTTTTGTATTCATCCTTCATATTAAATTCTTTATGACAAGCAGGACAAGTTATATTATCCTTGTCATTCTTAACATCATAAATAATTTTTCCACACTTAGGACATTTAATATTCATACGTTATTATAATAGCATAAAATCTTATAAAAATATTAAAAAAAGTAATATAGTTGCAAACATGCCCCTAAATTTTTCACTCTTTTCTAACTTAAATTTCAACAAAAATTACCCTGTTTTCATTTACGCTGACTGAAAACTAGGTAAAAATACTGACTGAAAACTAGATAAAAATTTTTATTACTATACTTTTGTATAGTAAACTTTTGATATTTTTTTACTTAAATTAAAATTTTTATAAGCATAAAAAATTATCTCCAAAGTTTTTATTTGCTTTGGAGATATATCTTATATTTTCTATTCTTGTTTTTCTTGATTCTTTACATTCTCATTATCTTGAATTAAGGATTTTTCTTCTACTTTATTTTTCTTTTTAGCCCTTTCAAAGAACTTTAATCCTTTTTTCTTTTTAACAAAGTAAATAATTACACAAATAATTGCTATTACTAATGCAAATGGGAACACATATATAATTGCTAAAAGCAAATATTTAAAAAATGAACCTAGTGCTACCCATGAGTTTGTTAAAGCATTTTTTGTCATTGCTCCAAATGATTCTTCCTGTTCATAGTAATTTTGATTTACATAAATCGTTATTGTTGAATAATCTATTTTAGAATCATAAGTATTCTTTCTTGTCTCAAGCTTTGCTATCTCTGCATTTAATTCATAAATTTTATCATTTAAAGAGATAACATCTGCAGTTGTTGTAGCAGTGGCCATTAATGCTTGAAGTGCGTCTCTTTCGGCTTTCTTTTGCGTTAAATCTTGCTCTAAATCTGAATATTCAAGAGTTATATCTTCACTAGATATTGTATAGTTGCCTACATCCCCTGCTTGCTTTATTGAATTTAAAAATTCATTTAATCTTGTAGATTTTACTCTAACAATGATTTTTGCATATGAGGAACTTATTTCCTCACTTTCAACCCATTCATCACTATTTAACATAGTTTTCACTTTCTCTACAGAATCTTTTGCGTTATCTGAATATAGTGAAACATAAGCTGTATAAATAATTTTTCTAGAAGTTAATGCAGATCCAGAATACGTTGAGCTTGTAGATAAAGATGAGTCTACTTCATTTTTTACCGATGAACCACCCTCATAGGAATCTTTACTATTACAACTAAAAAGACCAAGCATAGTAGATAATAGTATTAAAACGATTACGAGAGTTAATAAAAATTTTCTTTTCATAAATCTCTCCTTTTTGTTTAATATTACCAATTTAAATTGTCTTAGTCAATGAAGGCATTTTTTTGTAAAAAAAATTGAGTCCCAAAGCTTCCTTTAGGACTCAAAATTTAGATTTTTAATTAATTATTCTAGCTCAAAAGCACCAGTATATAATTGATAATATTTACCTTTTTGAGCAATTAATTCATTATGTGAACCTTGTTCAATAATTCTACCATGATCTAAAACTATAATTAAATCAGAGTTTTGTACAGTAGATAATCTATGAGCAATTACAAATACTGTTCTGCCTTGCATTAATTGATCAGTTCCCTTTTGAACTAATGCTTCAGTTCTTGTATCAATTGAAGATGTAGCTTCATCCATTATCATAACAGGAGCTTTAGATATAGCTGCTCTTGCAATAGATAATAATTGTCTTTGACCTTGAGAAAGATTTGCTCCATCTGCTGTAAGCATTGTGTCATAACCTTGTGGCAAACGAGTAATAAAATCGTGAGCGTTTGCTATCTTTGCTGCCTCAATTACTTCCTCATCAGTTGCATCAAGTTTACCATACTTAATATTTTCCTTTACAGTTCCTGTAAATAAGTTTGTATCTTGAAGTACAATACCTAAAGATCTTCTTAAATCTGCCTTTTTAATCTTATTAATATTTATGTTATCGTAACGAATCTTACCATCAGCAATATCATAAAATCTATTAATTAAGTTTGTAATTGTGGTCTTACCTGCACCGGTAGCTCCAACAAAGGCAATCTTTTTACCAGGAGCTGCATCAATTGTTACATCATGTAAAACTATCTTATTTTCTTCATATCCAAAATCTACATCAAATAATTGGATATGACCCTCAAGTTTTGTATAAGTAATTGTGCCATCAGCTTTATGAGGATGTTTCCAAGCCCAAAGACCTGTTCTTTCTTCGCTTTCTGTAATATTTCCATTCTCATCAATCTTTGCATTAACAAGTGTTACATAACCATCATCTGTTTCTTGCTTTTCATCAAGAAGTTCAAAGATTCTTGCTGCACCTGCCATACCCATAACTACTGAGTTAATTTGGTTTGCAGCATTTGAAACATTTGAGTTAAATCCTCTTGCAATTGTTAAGAAAGCTACAACTGTACCAACAGATAGTGTTCCGGCTCCCATAACAGTTATATTTGTTCCACCAAGTATTACTATAACTGAACCAACAAGTGCTGTTAAAACGTAAATTAAGTTACCTAAATTACTCATAGCTGGCATTAGTATGTTTGCATATGTATGAGCATTTTTCATATCTTCAAAAAGTTCGTTATTAACCTTATTAAATGATTCTATTGTTTCATTTTCATGGTTAAATACTTTAACAACCTTTTGACCTTTCATCATCTCTTCAATAATACCTTCAGTTTTTGCAACACTAGTTTGTTGTTTTACGAAGAATTTTGCAGATTTAATACCAACAACTTTTGTAATTAATGCCATACAAATAACACCAAATACTATAACTAAAGTTAACCAAACACTATATGCAATCATCATTACAACCAAAGCTATAACTGAAGCTGAGGCTGATATTAATTGTGGAATTGATTGACTTAATAATTGTCTTATAGCATCAACGTCGTTTGTGTAATATGACATGATATCGCCGTGAGTGTGGGTATCAAAATATTTAATTGGAAGATATTGCATGTGGTTAAACATATCTTCTCTTATATGCTTTAAGTAGCCTTGAGTTATAATTGCCATCATTTGTGTATAAACTGCTGTTGCAATTGCCCCACATCCAAATACAGCTACCATCATTAATATGTATTTAACAAGATTTGGCATCATATTAGAAAGCGCATCTGTTGCACTCATACCTGCAATCATATTATCCATTCCTGGTTGAATACAATCATCAATAATAAGTTTAATAAATATTGAGTTTCCAAGTCCACCTACAGCACTTATAAGTATTGCTATAGCAACAACTATTAATTCCCATTTGTAGTACTTACCTACAGATTTCATAAGTCTAGATAAAGTAGCACCAACATTAACCTTTTTTCCTGGTTGAGACATTTTTGGTCCTGGCATTATTGTGCACCTCCTTCAACTTTTTTATCATCAATTTTATTTTGTGAATAATATACTTCTTGGTAAATTTCATTACTCTTTAATAATTCTTCATGGTTACCAATAGCATTAATTTCACCATTATCCATAACTATAATCTTGTCAGCATCTTGAACTGATGCAATACGCTGAGCGATGACAATTTTTGTAGTATTTGGAAGTTCTTCTTTAAATGCTTTTCTAATTAAAGCATCTGTTTTTGTATCAACGGCTGATGTTGAGTCATCAAGTATAATAATCTTAGGCTTTTTAAGAATAGCTCTTGCGATACATAATCTTTGTTTTTGTCCACCTGAAACGTTACTACCGCCTTGCTCTATATAGTGATTATACCCTTCTGGGAAAGACATAATAAAGTCATCAGCTTGAGCAAGTTTTGCTGCTTTAATTACTTCCTCATCACTTGCGTTTTTATCGCCCCAACGTAAGTTTTCAGCAATAGTTCCACTAAATAGGACATTCTTTTGAAGTACAACAGAAACTTGATCACGAAGTGTTACTAAATCATAATTCTTAACATTAACACCACCAACGTATACCTCACCTTCTGTTGCATCATAAAGTCTTGATATTAATTGTATTAATGAAGATTTAGATGAACCTGTTCCACCAATAATACCAACTGTTTCTCCTGACTTTATAGATAGGTTAATATTATTTAAAGCATTTTTCTCAGCCTTTTCATTATATTTAAATGAAACGTTTTTAAACTCTACTGAACCATCTTTAACATTATATACTGGATTTTCTGGATTTTGTATTGTAGGAGTTTCAACTAAAACTTCTGCAACTCTCTTTGATGACGCTTGTGCCATAACAATCATAACCAAAATCATAGCAAGCATCATCATAGACATTAGCATTTGGAATCCATAAGCAATAAAACTTTGTAATTGACCTACTGAAAACTCTCCAGCAACGAATGAAACTACTGGAACTCCATCAACTATTGTAGTTTCTGTTGAACCTGTTTTAACAACAATAATTGAAGCAAATAAAGATATTAAAATAATTGCAACATATATACAAAACTGCATAGCTGGAGAAGATATAGCTACAATTCTTTCAGCTTTTGTAAAGTCTCTTCTAACATCTTCAGAAACATTATGGAATTTTTCTTTTTCATAATCTTCTTTTACATATGCTTTAACAACACGAGCTGCCTTTATATTTTCTTCAACTGATTCATTTAATGCATCATATTTTTTAAATACTTTTTCAAATATAGGATGTGTTTTTAAAACTCCTAGAGCTAATAATGTTCCAAGTATTGGCATTAAAACAACAAATATTAACGCTAATTTAATATTCATTATTGCAGCCATTACAAATGAGAATATAAGCATAAATGGAGCACGAATAGCTACCCTTATTATCATCATATAAGCCATTTGTATATTGGTTATATCTGTTGTTAAACGAGTAACAAGTGATGATGTTGAGAACTTGTCTATATTTGCAAATGAGAATGTTTGTACCTTTGTAAACACATCATATCTTAAATTTTTTGCAAAACCAGCCGAACCTCTAGCACCAAATACTCCAGATCCTACGCCTGCAATAAATGAACAAATAGCAACAAGGACTAAACATATTCCATAGATTATTACTTGTTTTAAATCTTTTGCATAAATTGAATTGATTAAAAAAGACATCACATAAGGCAATATACACTCAAGTATAACCTCACCCATTATAAATGTTGGGGCAAGTATACTATCCTTCTTATATTCCCTTATAGAGCCTGCTAAAGTCTTTAATATCTCTTTTAGTTTCATAAAGCTTTTTATATACTCCTATTCACTTAAATTCTTTTTTATTTTCTCTAAAACTCTTAAAAGTACTTCTATTTCTTCATCAGTAATACCTTCAGCCATTTTATCTTCCATTATATGAATGCCTTTCATAGCATTTTCATGCTCCTCTAAGCCTTTTTGAGTTAATTTAATTTTCTTAAGTCTAGCATCGTATTTTACACTTTCCTTTTCAATGTAGCCATTTTTTTCCATTAACTTCAAAACTTCCGTTGCTGTTGATCTTCTAATATTAAAAGCTTTTTCTAAATCTTTTTGAAAAATATCTCCATCTTTAGATTTTTCAGCAATATAACCTATAAACATGCCATGAAGCATTGTAGGCTTTCCCTCTTTATCATCACATGGTTTTATACCACGCACTTCTGCGTCCTTTTGTGAATATCTCTTTAAAACATTCATTACAGACTTTAATTCTTTTCCTATGTACACCCTTTCCATACGAACCTCTAAACCTTTAATTGTTAGGTCGCTAACATTGTATTAAATATAAAAATAATTTGTCAACTAACTATTTATATTTTTTTGACAAATTTTATTAAGATTTTTATTTTGTTTATTTGTGCAACAAAAAACCTTCAAAACTTGTGTTATCCGCACTTGTTTTGAAGGTTTAATATTAAGTTTTTAGTATTAATCAAACATAACTTGTTTTACTTTTCTACCATTTATTATTGATTTTTGCAAGAAAGACTTTAATTCATCTGGATCTTTAATATTTTGCAAATATAAGTCATCTTTTCCTACTAAGTTTATATGCAAGTCACCATATCCACAAATATTTCCCCATAAAGATTGCGTTTTTGTTACAGAAACAATTCCTGTTCTTGATTGTTCTTTTTCAACAATATTAAAAACACCTTCTTTAATTACAATTCTTCTCTTATAAATTTCAACTGTAAAATTATGATATTCAATAATTGCTGCTATCATCTTTATTGTAGGAATAAGTAATAACCAGAAAAATAAAATTCCAAATATGATTTTACCAGTTAAAGCTGCAGTACTTTTTTTTGCAACATATTCTGGAGTAAAATCATAATCTTCATCTACATCCTCTGAATAATAACTATTTGCTTTTTCATAATCACCATTAGGACATTTTATCTTTTTGTCTCTACTAGTAAAACTGATTTGTGCGCCACAATTTGGGCATTTTGCTTGATACTTTTTCATAAATATTCTCCTTTTATGTTGTTAAATTTTAATCTCCTATTTTATTCTTCAGTCAACACTGTAACTTTATATGTAGATAAAGACATAGAACAAAGTTCTGCTGTACTTGCTGATGTTGGTAAAGTATCCTTTACTTGCCATACATCCAAGAAATAAACATTACTTCCATAAACTACTGCACTACACATATAATAACCATCTAGTGTAGTTACTTTTTCAGAAGTTAACGTTGAAGATGTTGTATTAATTCTATATAAGCCTTTTGATGAAGATCCTGCTGTAACGTTTCTATAGTAATAAACATAATTACCATATACGAAGAAACTTCTAGCTCCATCTACAGTATTTAGTTTAGCAATTTCGGTTACTTCTCCTGTAGAAATATTGTATTTAACAATATAATTATTTAAGCTTCCATCATACATCATATATACACAACCATCTTTTATTACATATTGATTAGGATATAATTTGCTATAATCATTGCTCTTTGCTTTTAAAGTTACAGCAGCAGTTCCTGTTGAAATAGTATATTCATACAACTCGTCACTTGCTACGAAATAAACTTTTCCATTGTAAATACATGTATCATAATCATTTACTTTTTCGTCGCTAAATACTACAGCATCTTCTGTACCATCATACTTCATTCTATTTAATGTATTTGAACCAGAATAATTTGCATAATAGATATAATCATCAGCAAAAGATAAATGATAACATTTTTCAGTTGAAATTCTTGTTAATTCACTAGTTTTTAAATTCATTTTATATAAATCATAATTAACAAATAAACGAACTGTAGCAAAGTAGATATAGTCTCCATGTATTGCAAGATCTGCTACTTGCATACTACTAACTCTATATGAATTTTTATTACTAATGTTATATTTCCACATTGTTCCGCCATCATTCATATTAATGTAGTATAACTCGCCATTATATATATCCATATCTTCATAATATGTAGTAATTGTCTCTACTTTTTCTGGAGCTACGAATGTTGACATTAAATCTAATTCTTCCTCTGAAGAAATATTGTAACAATGTAAATGTTTGTCATTTGCTCTATAGTAATACAAATATCCATTAATTGATGTTAATGCATAAACCTCATCCGTCTCACCATCAATAACTTTAGCGGAACCTTCAAGTAAAGTATAAGAATCACTTACCCAACCACTTCCATCAATTGGAGCCTTATATATACCATCACCAAAGATATTTGATGTAACCATATCAGTATTTACAAAGTAAATATAATTATCAATAATTGTTAAATATTTACCTTTCGACATAGTAATTTTAGTTATCTTAGAATCATCATCTGCTAAAGGCAATGTCATTGAACCACTTACATTTATACTATAAATTGCAGCACCTGCTGACGCATTAGATAATGTAAAATGTCTTGTAAAGTATAAAACGTTATCCTTAGCAACTATATCAGAAACTTTATAATCATAAACTTTTGTTGCTGTTGCGTTAGTTACAGAAGTAGATACCCTATATAATTTTCCACTATCTGAAGAATTTGAAAAATAAATATAGTTTCCTACACATGTTAAATATGTTGCTTTAGAAGCTGTTAATCTTGTTGCAATAGGATCTGAATCACTATTTTCCAAATCAGAAATTTTAACCTTATAAATACCATTTGAATCTGTATTAAATAATGTATTGTTACATGCGTAATACAAATACGTGCCATCACTTGTTAAATATTCAGCATTAACATCAAGAAGATAACTTACATTAGTTCCATCATAACTAGAAATACTTGATGTAATACCTGAACTTATACAATATAACTTATTATTGGCTGTTGCAAAATATTGAGTTTCGTAATCATCAATTAAATTAATATTTGACCCATCATAGCAATATAAATAATTGTTATCTAGAGGATTTTGGAAATATAGTTTGCTATCATAAACAGCAACACTTAATGGCTCTGTTTTACTAGTAATTTTAATTGTAGCGTTTAAAGTTAAACTATTATAACCTGCACCACTAATAACTGCACTAATATTATATGTTCCTACACTCTTAGCACCATTTTTACCATCTTCACCACCTGTATACGTAACAGTTGCTGTAGATGGAATATTTCCCGTAACTGTAATTTTATGATATGCTTCATCGTACTCAAAACTTTCACCTGAGAATGTTATACCAGAAAAATCAAGACCTTTTATTTTTAGTGTAGCTGTTAAAAGTTTTGAATTGTAGCCATCTGCATCAATTCTTGCTTTAATTGTATAAGTGCCTACATTTGTAGCTCCGTTTTTATTTTCACCACCACTATATGTAATTGTGGCATTTGTTGGAACATTTCCTGTAACTGATATTGTTTTTTCAGTTCCATCATAATCATATGTGGCATTCGAGAAAACTAAACCTTCAAAATCCTTTTTTGATGAATCTTGTGGTGGTATATTGTCAATATCACTACCACCTGTCTTATCACCAGAATCACTTGGAGTATCACCTGAATCTGAAGGATTATTACCAGTATTATCGCTTGGCTTATTAGCCGTTGTTGTGGTAGTTGTAGTTGTTGAATTTCCATTTAAATTTTCATCTTGTGCACACGCAACTAATGAAGAAAATGCAAAAATAACTACAATAAGAAAAACAATAGTTAATGTTGTCTTTTTCATAAAAAATAAACCCCTTTGAAACCTTTTATTCCTTGAGGTCTATTATATATATATATATATATGAAAATCAAGTTTTAAATTTAAAATTCAAAATTATTTTACCCGAAACATTTGATAAAATCTAATATTTTCAAGTATGTAAAATCTTTATAAAATTTTTATTATTTGATATTTTAATGCATTTTTATCTTTATTGTTAAAAACAATTGAAGTTGCATATTTTTCAAGTTCTTTATCGCTTGGTTGATTATTTATAACTTTTTTTGCATATTCTTTATCACAATTATTTCTTGCAATAATTCTTTGTATTCTTAATTTTGTATCGGCACAAACTAGTATTACTTTATCAAAATATTTTTCAAGTCCACTACCTACAAATACTGGAACTTCAATAAATATATCCTTTGTTGAGTCTAAAATTAATTTATCTAATTTTTCTCTAACTTTTGGGTGTGCTATAGAATTTAAAAGTTCTAGTTTTGCCTTATTGTTAAATACAATATTTCCAAGTTTTTTCTTATTTATTTTATTATTCTCTACAACGCCTTCAAAGTTTTTATTTATCTCATCAATGTAGCTTTGTTCATTTAATACCAAGTTATAAATTTCATCACAACTATAAACACTATATCCTAGTTCCTTTATAATTTGTGCTACTGTAGATTTTCCAGATCCAATTCCACCAATAATAGCAATTTTCATTATTTAGCCTCTAACCAATTAAAACCAACGCCTACTTCAGCTTCTAGTTTAACTTTTAAGTTAACAACATTTTCCATTGAATCATGTAAGATTTTCTTAACTTGATCTACTTCATTTATATCTGTATCTACTATCAATTCATCATGCACTTGCATTATTAGTTTAGATTTTAACTTTTGTTCATTTAATGCATTATAAACTTTTATCATAGCAAGCTTTATTATATCTGCTGCACTTCCTTGAAGTGGCATATTCATTGCTATTCTTTTACCAAAGTTTTGTATATTTTTATTTGATTGAGTAAGTTCTGGAATATATCTACGTCTACCATATAAAGTTAAGGCATAACCAGTTTTAGTAGCATCATCAACTAGTTTATTCATATACGCATGAACTTTTGGAAATTCTTTAAAATAATTCTCAATAAATTCTTTAGCTTTTCTTACTGGTATTCCCATATCTTGAGATAAACCAAAGTCAGTAATTCCATAAATAATTCCAAAGTTTACTGCCTTTGCTTGTCTTCTTATATCGCTTGTTATTAAGTCTTTTGGTAAATTAAATATTTTACTTGCAGTTGTCGTATGAATATCTATGCCCTCATTAAAGGCTTCTATCATAGTTTCATCGCCACTAAATGCTGCCATTAATCTTAATTCAACTTGGGAATAATCTGCACAAACTAAAGTATTTCCCTTACTTGCTGTGAATAATCCTCTTATTTGTTTACCTTCTTCCTTTCTTATAGGAATATTTTGTAAATTAGGCTCAGTTGAGGATAACCTTCCTGTTGATGTTACAGTTTGTGTAAATATTGTATGAATTTTACCACTACTATCTATAAGTGGTGCCATACCATCAAGATATGTCGAGCGTAATTTTTCAACTTCCCTATATCGTAAAATCAAAGATATTATAGGATGGAAATCAACAAGTTCATTTAGTGTATCTACAGATGTTGAATATCCTGTCTTAGTTCTTCCTATTGATGGAAGTCCTAGTCTTTCAAACAAAATAACGCCTAATTGTTTAGGTGAATTTAAATTAAACTCCTCACCTGCTATTTCATAAATTTCTTTTTGTAGATACGAAATTTCTGTCTTAAACTTTTTAGTTAATTCTTGTAATTTTTCTTTATCTACAGAAAAGCCTTGTTTTTCCATATCAAATAAAACTTCAATTAAAGGTTTTTCCATATCAAAGTATAAAGATTCACATTTTCTTTCTTTTAATTCTTTTAAAATTAACTCTTCAAGCATAAACATACTTGCAGACTTTGAATTTGATTCAATATTGTAAGTATTTAATAAATCACCTAAATTCTTATAATTTCTATTTACATCAGTTAAATACGCCATTAAAGATAAATCATCATAAGGCATATTTAAAGATATGTCATAAGGCATTAAATCATGTTTTAATCCCTTTACGTCAAAGATAAGTTTTCTTATATCTTTTGATTCAAATAAAGGCTTCATTGCCTGAATAAAATCATCATAGAAAAGTCCACCAAATAAATTATCAGATATTTCTATTTTGTAAGCTTTACTATTTGATGTAGCAATTTCTATTTCACTACCAATTAAAATACCTACATTTTTAGTTTTATTTGCTTCCTCTAAAATTATCTTTAGATTGTCTACATTATCTATACTTTCAATCTCAACTTCATTTTTTTGAACAGTTCCTTGTTCATCAAAATTCATTCTCTCTATAACTTTAAATAATTCTAGTTCTTTTAGAATATCTTTACATTCTTGAGAAAATGGCGTTTTTAATCTAGCAGACTCTAGATCAAAGTCTATATTTACATTTGTATTAATTGTGGCTAGTTTATAAGACAAATAAGCCATATCTTTATTTAATTCAAGTTTTTCCTTTAACTTTCCCTTTATCTCATCGATATGCTCATAAACGCCATCAATGGTGTCATACTTATCTAATAACTCTAATGCTGTTTTTTCACCAACGCCCGCTACTCCTGGAATATTATCTGAATGATCTCCCATTAAAGATTTTAAATCTATAATTTGTGAAGGTCTAAGGTTCATACTTTCTTTTAAGTGCTCAACTGTAAATTCTTCTATTTCAGATACGCCCTTTCTTGTAAGTAAAACTGTGTTTTTATCATCAATAAGTTGAAGTGAGTCTTTATCTCCAGTTACTATATATGTTTTTTCATTATATCTTTTTGCAATTGTTCCTATAATGTCATCAGCCTCATCGCCTGGAACCTCAAGTATTGGAATACCCATAGAAAGTAAGACTTTCTTCATTGGCTCTACTTGAGACTTAAGCTCTTCTGGCATAGGTTTTCTGCCTGCTTTATAATCTTCATATAAATCTTTTCTATGTAATCTAGCGTGAACATCAAATGCTGCAATTACATAATCTGGCTTATATTTTTCTATAAGCTTTAAAAGCATATTCATATAACCAAAGATTGCACCTGTAAATTGACCTTTTCTATTTGAAAAGTTAGGAAGTGCATAAAATGCTCTATTTATTAATGAGTTTGAATCTAAAATAAGTATCTTTTCCATATCAATATTATATCTTAGTGAACAAAATTATTCTATCTTTATATTAATTATTTTTTGAGAATCTCTTACTAAATCTATCTATACTATCTTTTAATTTATAACCCCTTTATAACCCCTCTTTCAAAAACAAAAAGGGGTTATAAAATTTACTTGACATGGCAATAAAATACCTCAACATATTGTTGAGGTATAAAATATTCTTTTTTTTAACTTTTAAAGTTATATGTTGCTTGCTATTTTCTTTAAGAAATCTTCTGTCATTAATTTATGAACTTCTTTATCACCCTTATATAATGCAGCTAAATCTCCTGTCATATAACCATCCTCGATTGTCTTTATTGTTGCATTTTCAAGTTTATCGGCAAATTCAACAAGATCATTTATTCCATCAAGTTGGCCTCTTTTTCTTAAAGCTCCACTCCAAGCATAAATTGTAGCTACTGGGTTTGTTGATGTATTTTCACCATTTCTATATTTATAATAGTGTCTTGTAACAGTTCCATGAGCTGCTTCATATTCATAATTACCCTCTGGAGATACTAAAACTGAGCTCATCATTGCAAGAGAACCAAACGCTGTAGCAACCATATCTGACATTACGTCTCCATCATAGTTTTTACAAGCCCAAATCATACCTCCATTAGATCTTACAATTCTAGCAACAGCATCATCAATTAATGTATAGAAATATGTAATTCCTGCCTTTTCAAATTTTTCTTTATATTCACTTTCAAAAATATCGTTAAATATATCTTTAAATCTATGATCATAAGTTTTTGAAATTGTATCTTTTGCTGCAAACCATAAATCTTTTTTAGTATCTAATGCATAATTAAAACAAGATCTTGCAAATGATGAAATTGAAGAATCCAAATTATGCATACCCATAACTACACCAGCTGATTTTTTATAATCAAAAACTTCTATTTCACGAGTTCCATCCTCATCTTCAAGAACTAACTTTGCCTTTCCACCTTTTTTAACATATCCTTCAACATCCTTGTATATATCACCATAAGCATGACGAGCAATAACAATAGGTTGAGTCCATGTTGGAATATAAGGAACAATTCCCTTTACCATAATTGGCTCTCTAAATACAGTACCATCAAGAATTGCTCGAATTGTACCATTTGGAGATTTCCACATTTGAGTTAAATTATATTCTTTTACTCTTTGAGCATTAGGAGTAATTGTTGCACACTTTACTGCAACTCCATACTCTTTAGCAGCATTTGCTGAATCAATAGTTACTTGATCTTTTGTAGCTTCTCTATTTGGAAGACCTAAATCAAAATAAACCGTCTTTAAATCTACGAATGGACAAATTACATAATCTTTTATCCATTTCCATATAATTCTTGTCATCTCATCGCCATCCATTTCAACGATAGGCGTTTTCATTTGAATCTTTGACATATCTTTATCTCCTAATTTTTTCCTAATGTATTATATATAAAATAACTTTATTTCTCAATATCTCTAAGCCACATAATTATGGCATCAAAAGTATTTTTATAATATTTTTTTCTAATTCCCTCTTCAATAAAGTTAAACTTTTTATAAAGTCCTATAGCTTTTATATTTTCTTTTTCTACCTCAAGTGTTATTGCATTAATATTTTTACTTTTACAACTATCTATTAAATCTTGAAATAAAAGCGTACCTAGTCCTTTAGATTGCATATCCTTAATTACCGCAATGTTATTTATATAGGCTTCATCGCATATTATGTTAAAAGAATAATACCCTAAAACTTTGTTATTATCTCCAACTAAAACTCTAAAAACACAATCTTTATTTTCAACTAAGTTTTCAATTTGATTTTTACTCCAAGGAACTATTATCTCCTCGCTTTCAATTTTAAAAACTTCGTCAATATGAGACTTGTCACCATTTACAATTTGCATTATTCACCATCTAAATCTCTTTCAGCTTGAGATTTTCTTAAATAAACTGGCTCAAGTGTTTGATATAAGCCCTCATTTGCCTTAATTGTTGTAATCTCAATAAGTTTATATGGATCACACTCTTTATCTTTATATACAATCTCTAAATTCTTATTTTTAATTTCATTAATATCTTTGCAGCCCATTTCTTTTACATTTAAAAATGAGTTTTCAAATTCTGCATAATAATAGTTTCCATGAAGCGCATCAATTGCTGTTATAAAGTGGCCATCTTTTTTATAAGCTAATTCTTCAAGCGCATTTATAGATATCGTCTTTTTATTTGTAGCAAATGAAAGTGCCTTCATTGTTGCAATACCTATTCTAATTCCTGTAAAAGAACCAGGTCCAACCACACATGAAAAAACATCAATATCGTTTATATCTAACTTTTGTTCAATTAAAATCTCTTCAATATATGGCATAATTAACGCATTATGCTTCTTGCCAGATTCTTGAGAAATTTTATATTTTATTTCTTCGCCTTTAGAGCAAGCTACAACAAGTTTTGCTGATGTTACATCAATTGTAAGTATATTCATTTAATTTCAAACTTCCTTGATAAATCCTCATTTACTGTAATGTTTATAACTATAGGATTTTCTATATTTTCAAATTTATTCCATTCAATTACACAAATCCCATTTAAGTATAAATACTCACTAAGGCCAAGTTCGTATAATTCATCTTCTTCCTCTACTCTATACATGTCAAAATGATAAAGCGGAATTCTACCAGATAAATATTGTTTCATAAAGGTAAAAGTTGGACTTGTAACAACATCATTTATACCTAAAGCTTTTGCAAGACCTTTGGTAAAAGTTGTCTTTCCTGCGCCTAAATCACCATTTAAAAGTATTATTTCTCCACCTTTTAAATTATCTGCAATTTTCTTTGCAAGAGCATACGTCTCTTCTACTGATTTTACAATATATTCCATACGTAAATAAGTATATAATACTTGACTTTCATTATCAAACAAATAATAATTAATTCGATTAAAACAAACCTTGAGGCGAGGTGAAATTCCTCACCGGTGGTATAGTCCACAAACATTGTAAATTTATATACAATGCCGAATCTGTGAAATTCAGATACCGACAGTAAAGTCTGGATGATAAAGGAGATTTTATGAATATTTCACGTACGCGTTATATCGCAACAATTGCTATTTTTTCCGCAATCTCATTTGGATTAATGTATTTGGAGTTTTCAATTCCATCAATTATGCCAACTTTTGTTAAATTGGATTTTTCAGAGCTTCCAGCTCTTATTGGTTCATTTGCTTTAGGCCCTATTGCTGGTATTATAATTTGCTTTATTAAAAATCTAATTCATGTATGTGTTACATCAACACTTGGAGTTGGAGAACTTTGTAACTTTTTACTTGGAGCTATATTTGTTGGTAGCGCAGGTCTTATTTATAAATACAAAAAAACAAGAAAATGGGCTTTAATTTCTATGCTTATAGGATCATTAATTATGGCCGTTTTATCCTTCCCTATAAACTTATTTATAACCTACCCTTTCTACTATACAATTATGAAAAAGGAAGTAATACTTGCTATGTATCAGGCTATACTTCCATCAATAAATTCAATTGAGTTAAGTTTACTTGTATTTAATGTTCCATTTAACTTTGTTAAATGTATACTTGTATCAATAATTACTTTTATTGTTTATAAGCCTTTATCTTACTTAATAAAACAATATCACTTTACAAAGAAAAACAAAGAAGAAGTTTTAGATAAAGAAAA
>CAYZGK010000011.1:42493-54234 GCA_964478025.1 uncultured Christensenella sp. | reverse complement strand
TTTTAAATCAATTTAGATATTAATTTTTTAGAGTTTTGAACTGCTATTTTTGTAAATTCCATATAACTTATTGGAGACGAACCATCAGCATTATCTGAAATAGCACGTATAACACAAAATGGAACATTATTAACATATGCAACTTGAGCTATTGCTGCTCCTTCCATTTCACAAGCAATAGGAGAAAAATTCTTTATGATTTCCATTTTCTTTTCCCCATCAACTATAAATTGATCTCCAGAAGCTATTGTTCCTACTTCATATTTTAAATCTGATTCTTTGCTTGCTTTTTCTATTTTTTCCATAAGTTCTTCATTTGCTGGTATTTTAATTATATTTATTCCAGAGATTAATCCCTTAGGATCTCCAAGAGGGGATGTATCCATATCATGTTGTACAAGGTCTTTAGATATGGCAATATTTGCAATGCCTAAATTTTTAGATAAACTTCCGGCAACTCCAACATTAAGTAGATAATCTAACTTAAAATTTAAGCACATTGTTTGAGCGCAAATTCCAGCAAAAACTTTACCTATACCACAAACAGCCACAACAACATCTTTATTGTTAATTAAACCTTTTGTAAAACTTAATGTTCCAATTTTTATTTCTTCTTTATTGGTCATTAAATCTTCTATAGCTTCTATCTCAACTTTCATTGCTCCAATAATGCCTATCATAGTTTTTCCTCTTTAATTGTTATTTCATCAAATTTTATTAAATCTTTTAACTCATCTATTGTTAAAATTTTTACTTCTTGTCCGTTTTCCATACCCTTCTTAATTTTTTGAGATTTAATGGAATTTTCATTTACTTGAACATAGTAATACATTCTTTTAGGCTTATTTGTAAATTGTCCACCACGCTTCTTTATAGCATAAGCTAATTTTTTACAAAGTTTTATATCTGAATTTTCTAAATCATCATCAAAGCCAAATGTTTTAGTGCACAATTCTATCATCTTATATTTCTTTTCTACTGAGATTTTTTTAGCATATTCTGTTATTAGTTTTGTATTAGTTGGAGGGCAAAATTCTTTAGTAATTACCCCATCTTTCATCTCAACATAAGCATTTATATGATTTATAACCATTTCATCAATTGTCATATTTTGCTCTTTACATAAAGCTTGTAAAACTCTCATTGTAAGATATGCGTCATAATCACTTCTATGTAAATGTTCTTTTTCTATTTCGTATTTATCACAAAGTCTATCAAGGCCTACCTCTGACCCTTCTTGAGATATTTGCTTGTATAAGGCTTGTGTATCATAAGCTTTTATATCAAATTTTTCTTTTTTATATCTATCACAATCTGATCTTATAAAAGATAGGTCATTATAAACCGCATGGCCAAAAACAATTTGGTCTTTTGATGTTAATAAACCTTTTATTATTTCATAATAATATTTAAAATCAGGAGCTGCTCTAAATGCACTTTGTGGATACGAAAGTTTAATTCCCTCATCTTTATTTGTTGGTCCTAAATGAAACCTACTTCTTGGATTTATTAATATATCTTTTTGTGCAAGCACTTTAAAATTCTTATCTACTATACAATAACCAAAGCTGCAAATTTTACCTTTTCCATCAAAACAATTAGCGCACTCTATATCAAAAAATAAATATCTCAATTCACTTACCCTTTTAAACCTTTACGATTATAACATAAACTAATCTTATATACCAATATTTAACAAGGTTGAAAGTTTAATATATTGATCTATATCTAAAGCTTCTCCTCTAACAAGTGAATCTAAATTCATTTGCTCTAATATTTTTATAATTTCCTCTTTAGATATTTTAAAACTATTTGAAAGGTTATTTACTAGTGTTTTTCTTCTCATACATAAGGCAGCTTTTATAATTTTCTTTACCTTTTTCTTGTCAACATCTTTGTATTTATCCAAAATATCTATTCTTACAATAGTGCTATCTACATTAGGTGGTGGCATAAACATTTGTCTTGACACAAAACGAGTCTCTATTGCCTCACCTTCTAAGTTTATTGCAAGAGTTATTGCTCCAAAGTCTGAATCGTTTGCTTTTGATGTTAGTCTATCTGCAACTTCCTTTTGAACCATAATAGTAATAGATTGTGGCTTATAGTCACTTTCTAAAAATTTCATAATAATCGGGGTAGTTATATAATAAGGAAGATTAGCAACTACCTTATAGTTTTGCCCATTTAGCAACTTTTTTAACTCGTTTTCACTAACTTTTTGAATATCTTTAAAAATTACTTCAACTTTATCTAAAACATCTTGAAGTGTTTCATTTAAAATGGGAACTAAATTTTTATCTATCTCAAATGCATAAACTTTTTTTGCAACTTTTGCTATTTCTCTTGTTAGCGTTCCAGCCCCTGGGCCTATTTCTACAACAATATCCTCATTTGTTATATTTGCATCTTGAACCATTGAAGCTAAAAGATTTGTATCAGTTATAAAATTTTGACCAAATTGTTTATTAAACCTAAAATTATTATCTTTTAAAACTTCACTAACGCTTCTCATTATTTATCTTCAATCATTTCTCTGATTCTAAGTTTTGCACCAATTGACTTAGCGATTTCTTTTGCTTTTTCTATCTTTTCCTTTCCAATTATATCTACAACAGAAAATACTACATTTCCACCATTATCAACGCATTTTTTTGCAAAATCTAGCATTATATTAAACCCATCAATTCCGTATACAGGTCTACAAATTTCTTTATATTCTTCAGCATTTACATCATTTAAAGAAACACCTATTGTATCTATACACTTTACAATAATAGGAGTTATATCTCTTCCATTTATTTTATTTCCGTGTCCATTTGTGTTAATTCTAGTTTTGCCACCCATGGAGTGCACATACTCAGACACCTTTTCTATTACATCAAGTCTATATGTAGGCTCACCATATCCACAGAAAACAACTTCCTTATAATCTTTTAAATTATACTTTTTTAATTCATTTAATACTTCATCAGGAGTTGGTTCTCTATCTAACCACAAATCTCCATAAATGAAATTATCAAAAGAACGAACACAAAATGTACAATTACAAGTACATTTATTTGTTGCATTAATATATAAACTATTTTCAACTTGATAAACTATTTTTTGCATTATTTCATCCTCTTAAATAATCTTTTAGTATTCTTATTTGTTCTATCTATTACATCTTCTACATCTTCATTTAAAACTTGTGCTATTTTTTCAGCAACTAGTTTTATATACTTTGGCTCATTTGTTTGTCCTCTAAAAGGTGTTGGTGCCATATATGGACAATCAGTCTCCAAAAGCAATCTATCTTTATCTATAGCCTTTATTATATCTTCTTTTTTCGCATTTTTAAATGTTATTGAGCCGCCTAAAGCAAAATAACAATCAAACTTTGAAAACTCTCTTACCATTTCACAAGAGCCTGAATAACAATGTAATAATACTCCGCTATTTAGATATTTTTTATAACTATTTAATATATCTAAAGCATCCCCATATGCATCTCTTATATGTAGAGATATAGGCAACTTTAATTCATCAGCAAGCACGACTTGTCTTGTAAAAGCTTCAATCTGCTTATCCCTTGGCTCTCCATCTTCATAGTGGTAATCAAGGCCTATCTCCCCAATTCCTACCACCTTTTCATCTTGAGCCATTTGTCTATATTTTTCTATAGTCTCATCGTTTATTTCTCTTATATCCTCCGGATGAGTTCCAATTAATGCATATTGGTTATACTCATGCGCTTGTTTTAAGGCAAGAATTGAAGATTCCAAACTTGCCCCAACAATTATGCAACATTCAATATTATCGTTTTTAAAATTGTCTACAATCTCTTTAGCGCGTAAAGACAATCTTTCATCATTTAAATGTGCATGCGAATCTATAAGCATTATCTAACCTCATCTCCCGGTGCCATATCGCTCTCTGGAGATATTATAGCTAATTTGCCGTCTTTATTTGATGCACATAGAATCATACCCTCAGATACAATTCCACGAAGTTTTGCAGGTTTTAAATTAGCAACAACAATAATGCTCTTTCCTACCATCTCTTCAGGTGTGTAAGATTTAGCAATACCTGATACTATAGTTCTTAATTTACCCTCTCCACAGTCTATCTTAGAGCAAAGTAATTTGTCTGCTTTTTCAACTTTTTGACATTCAATAACTTTACCTACTTTTAATTGAATCTTTTCAAAGTCTTCAATGCCTATCTCTGGAATCTTTACTACATTATCTTCTGTTGCTTCTTTTTTCTTTTTAGCAGCTTCTTGCATTTGCTGTTCAATAATCTTATCCATAGCAGCAAGTTCTTTATTTATATCTAATCTTGTAAATAAATTCTCGCCTCTTGTAACAGTATTTCCAGCCTTCATTGCGCCAAACTTCATTGAATCGAAACTCTTTAAATAGTCATCACTAACTCCTAATTTTTCAAAAATCTTAGCAGGAGATTTTGTTAAGAATGGTTGTAAGATTGTTGCTACCATACGGATACCTTCACAAAGGTTGTACATAACAGTAGATAATCTATCTTTATTTCCTTCTTTATTTAGTACCCATGGAGCTGTTTCATCAATATACTTATTTAATCTTCTAATTGAGTTCCAAATAGTCTCTAATGCTTCTGGAATATATAATTTATCCATGCAATCTGTAACAGTGCTATACATTGAATTTAAAGTCTCAATTAATTCATTATCTAAAGCATCCTCAGTCTTTGGAGCAGGAATTACACCATTAAAGTATTGCTCAACCATTGCAACAACTCTTGAAACAAGGTTAGATAAATCATTACAAAGGTCGCTATTAATTCTCTTTAAGAATGACTCATTTGTATAAGAACCATCTTGACCAAATGATACTTCTCTAAGCATAAAATAACGAAGTGCATCTACGCCATAATTATTAGATAAAATAAATGGATCAACTACATTTCCCTTAGATTTAGACATTTTATCGTTTCCAAATAAAAGCCAACCATGTCCATAAACCTTCTTTGGCATTGGTAAATCAAGAGCCATTAGTATAGCTGGCCAAATTATTGAGTGGAATCTTACAATTTCCTTACCTACCATATGGATATCTGCTGGCCAGTATTTTTTGAATAATTCATCATTATCTGAACCATATCCTAAGGCTGTTATATAGTTTGTTAAAGCATCTAGCCATACATAAACTACATGTTTTTTATCAAAAGGAACCTTAACACCCCAATCAAATGATGTTCTTGAAACACATAGATCTTGTAATCCTGGTTTTAAAAAGTTATTTATCATTTCATTTTGACGAGCAGCAGGTTGTAAAAACTCTGGATTTTCCTCAATTAATTTTATAATTCTATCTTGGTATTTTCCCATCTTAAAGAAATAACTTTCTTCTTTTGTTAATTGAACTTCTCTTCCACAATCTGGGCATTTTCCATCCTTTAGTTGAGTTTTTGTCCAGAAAGATTCACAAGGGGTACAATACCATCCTTCATATGATGATTTATAAATATCTCCTTGGTCATATAATTTTTGGAAAATTTTAGCTACTGCTTTTTCATGATATTCATCAGTTGTTCTAATAAATTTATCATAAGAAATATCTAGTAAATCCCATAATTTTTTCAATTCATCAACTATACCATCTATATATTGCTTAACAGGAACACCGGCTTCTTGAGAAACCTTTAATATCTTTTGTCCATGTTCATCAGTACCTGTTAAATAGAATACATCATAACCTTGCATTCTTTTGTATCTAGCAATTGCATCACAAATAATTGTTGTATAGCAAGTACCAATATGCCACTTACCTGATGGATAATAAATAGGTGTTGTAATATAAAATTTTTCTTTCTTTTCCATAATTTTATTCCTCTTTTTATTCTCAAATATTATACATTTTTCATATATATAAATCAACGCACGCGCAACTTATATAAAAAAGGCTAAAGGAAAAAACCTTCAGCCTTATTCTTTTTTTAATAAAGCTGAAGTTATTTTCGCATCATCATATCAATAACTTGACATGCCTTTCTAACAGCAAGTTCTGATTTTATAGGAAACATTGTTGGGACTTCCTCATACGCCTTTGTTGAAGACAAATCTCTTGGATGATTTTTGCCATCTTTTAATTCTTGCGAATTTGGATCTATTGCTAGATATAACTTTAATGACTTACCACCTAATGAAATTTTTGCAATAAGATTTCCTTGAACTCTAAAAGAACAACATCTTAAAGATACTCTTGCTTTTACTTTTTTATACATTGAAAATTTTTCACAAATTTCATCATAATATTTTTTTGTAGTTTCATCGAGCTTATCTATTCTCTCTTGAAAACTACTTCTCTTTTCGTAAGCCATTTTTATCTCTCCTTATAGCGTGCCTATTAAAAATAACACCGGTATGAAAAATTGTCAAATAAATATACTTATTCTTCTTTACAAATCAAATAAAAATAAAGACTAAAACTTGTTTGTCAATTTTTTACAAACAAGTTTTAGATTTAGTAATTATGATGTTTTTTCAAATAATATTTTAATCTATAATTTCTATCAAACCATCTTTCGTCAAGATGTACTATATCTAATAAACTTCTTATACACCATTCTGGATCTTGTGTATGAAATGAAAAATAAACATTATTTAAAAGTTCGTAACTAAAAAGATTCATTACAAATCTTGTAGAGCAATCTCTTGTAAAAGCAATATATCGATACATATACCCAATCCAAAACAAGGCTGCCTTTGAATATTTTATTTTTCCATAACTAGACTCGCCGAATTGCTCGTTTATACTATTTATTCCTTCTTTTACATCTAATGACACAAAAGCTGTAGTATTTTCATCAAGCAATTTTACTAACTTAGAATACTTAAATCTTCTCATAAAAATTGGCGTTGAATAACTTAACTCATAAGATTTTTCAAATAATTTTCCTTGATATTCCGCAAGCAGTAGCCCTTCCGAATCTAACTTCCTCATCTTAGAATCTCCTCAATAAATAATCCGTTTTTAAATTCTCTTTTTGACAATTTTAGTTTAGTATTTATTTCATAAGACCTTTCATTTAAAATTTTTACATAATCTTTTTTTTCTTCTGTAGATAAATAATATCTTTCAATAGGAACTAAACTATTTAAAGCTCTATTAGTTTTAAAAACATATTGCAACCCTAAACTTGATGCAGACAGAGAATGCAATGCAACATCTGCATTTATTTCTCCTTCGACAAACTGCGTCATAATAAAAAACATTTTATTATCTGCAATTGGTGCAATTATAACATCCGCACTTTCTATTTCTTTTATTATTTTTTCTATTTTACTACTGGAATTATAACTATTTAAAGAGCCCCTATAGTAGCATATTGCAAGCATCCAATCTAAATTACATTCAAACTTTTTTATACGCAAATTTTTTATATCATATTTAAATGAATACACGCTAGAATTCTCTTTTTCACACACGAATGAAACAGCTTGATTATATGTTTCTCCTAAGTAAAATCCTTTTCCAAAATCACAGTTTTCTCTAGAATTTTCTATGTTTATTTTTTCTAATCCATTTTTTGATCCATGAAATAAAATGTTAGTTTCTTTTTCCTTTAACAACTCTTCTTTCATTTTATTAATTCTATATTTTTTTTCGTACATATAAGAATAAATCTTTTCATAATTTTCTTTAGTTGCAGTATTTGTTCTTACAATTTCCTCAAGAGTAGGCCTTGAAATGTTAATCATTTCACTTAATTCAAGCATAGAAATTTCTTCCATTTCTAAAAAAGACTCAATATCTTTTCTTATTTCATAATTACAATCAACCTTAATCATATCTAATCCTTTTTTCTCTATTATATCTTTATATAACTTGTTTGTCAATTTTTTTACAAACAAGTTTGTTTTCACATTTTATGAGCCACTTTTTTCAAAATTTTCACATTTTATGAAAATATCGATGTTTGCTGCATAAAAAATATAGAACCGCATCAGGCTCTATATTCTAGTATTTCTATAATTTAAATTCTTTTTAATATAAACTATATTCTGGATACATTAAATGTATATAGTCTACAACATCTTCCCTTGTGCCTTTATATGGGCCTGGGTTTTCCATTTTAGTAGAAACCATAGCTGTAGCCCAAAGCAATGCTTTTTCTATTGATTCATTTTGTCTTTCTGTAATATACGCTCCAAAAATCGTGTCACCTCTACCACTTCTTCCTGATAGATTTCTAGCTTTAATTGGAACGGCTGAGAATTTCTTGCCATCATATACTATAACTTCACTATTATGCGAAATAACAACTTCTTTTGCTCCCCAAGAATATAAGACTTTAGCAGCTTCATATCTATCATTAAGGCCAGTTAATATCTCAGCTTCTGCTGCATCAGTCTTTAGATAATCTATATATGGCAGAATTTCTTTTTTATCTTTCCAGTCTTCAAAATACATTTCACCTGTGTCTTTATTTGCATGTCTTAAAAGTGCTTGAACGTCAACCGCTACTTTCCCATGTTTTGATGCCCATTTTATAATCTCACCATCAAAATCTCCAAAAATTAATCCAGCAAAATGATAAATTTTAGTTTTAAAGTCTTTTATATCCTCAATCTTAAAAGAATCTCCTTGACCTATACATGTACAAGTACGTCTTTCTTTATCTGCTGTATGATATTTATTTCTTATAGATGTAGATTCGCTTGATGGAATATAGTAAATATCTTCTTTGTTTATAACAAAAGTTTTCAATCTGTCTTTATCTTGAGGTGCAAGTTTTGTAACAACACCTACCTTATATCCACCAGCTTTTGCAGCTGCTGAAGAGTATATAACAGCTCCACCTACTTCTATTATCTGTTGATCTTTATAATCAATATTATAATCTAGGGAAATGTGCCCTATTGTTAATGTATCATATTCTTTCATTTTTTACCTTTAATCTACCAAGTCCGCTGTAGTAAATGTTAAATTATAATTTATATTATATGTTCCACATAAAGATGTCTCTTCATATAAATCAACAGTTACCGTGCTTCCTGGATCTGTTTGTTCTATAACATCTCTAAAGTATACATTCTTACTTAACTTTTTACCAGCAATTCCAAGCGCTGTCATTGCAGTTGTTGATGAAACAGTATAAGTAAATGATACAACCTTAACGCCAGGATTTGAAGCCGTGCCATCGCCCATAATATATTCTTTCATTTCTGTTGCTGCAGTTGTTGTATTAAATGCTTCTTTTCCACCTGCAAGTCTATTTACAACAGTTAATTCACTTTCAGATAAATTGTTATATCCTACACTTACATCACCATTATCTAAACTAATTAGAGCATTAATATATAAGTTTTCAGGAAGAAGTGTTGATTCATATACACCACTTGTTGCAATAGAAAGTGTTGTAATTAAATATTTTCCACTTGTTACACCACTTGTCAAATTAGATAAACTTTCCTTCATGGTAGTAATCTTACCTGAGTAAGTTGCATCGTCCATATTAAGCACTGCAATTTGATAAACTTGAGGAGATGATGTAATTCCTAAATTTGTAGTAAATGAATCAAATCCAGCTTCTTTTAATGCCTGTCCTAAGTTTCTTGCAGTAATATCAGCTTTTACATTTAACTTTAAGTTTGTTAAATCAGAACCTGAATAATCTATATTATTTGCATCATACTTGTCTGCATCAGTTATTGTTGAGCCATCTTGCATTGTAACACTTAATCCGCTATGAAGTGCTGATATTGTGTCAGCAACATCAATAGATGTATATGTATCTGTTGTTTCCCAAGTTGTGTTGTTATATACAATATCAAACATTGATCCAAAATAAATCTTAGATGAGGTAGATTTATCTAATGTTAATGTTAATTTTTCAAATAGCGTTCCTAAAGATTCTTTAACTTTTGTATCAACATCAGTGTTTAGTGTTTCTACTTTCATATCTGTATTTGTTAATCTCTTGCACATTAAACCAAACTTAGTTAAATTATCTGATGACATATCATTAATAGTTACATTAACACATGTATCAGTTGTTTTTATCTTAGATACATCTAATGTTACATTTACTACAAAATCAGGTATTAAGTTTGAATAATCCTTAGTTCCCTCACCTTGAGTGTATGTACCTGAATAAATCATTCTAATTATACTTTCAGACTCTACAACTACCTTATTTAATGTAATTGATGAAAGACCACTAACTTCTATGTTTACAGCTGCATCAAATATGCTTGCAGCTTCATCTTCAAGCGCATATGGATTAAATCCTGTTTTATTAGCAGCTTGCTTTTCTATTAATGATTTACCAGAAGTAGCAGTGCTCCAAGCACTTGCAAGTTGAGCTCCTAATATTGCTGTATTATAGTTGCTGCCTAAGTTTTGTATTTGAGAAACAATTGTCTCGTCAGTTTCGCTTTCTGGAACCTTTATTGCATGTAATGGATTTATTGCATATTTTGTATTAACTTGCTCTACAAAGTTTGTCATATCACTAGCTTTGTTAACTCCACTATAAGCCTCAGGCACTTCTTTTATATCTTTAAATATAAAGTATACTTCCTCATCTGTTAGATTTTCAGTTTCTGTCTCTTTATATAAGATCTTATTACTCATTACCTCATATATACTTGGAAGGTATGCACTTGACTTACTATAAACAATTTCTGTTCCTAATTGAGAATCTACATTTTTTAAGCCCTCAGATACTGCATCTCCAACTTTTGTAGTTAATGATGTATAACTTAAATCCGTTGTGGAATTTAAAAGCTTCATCATCTTCTCAAGTGATGCAAATAGTTTTTTAGTTTCAGGTATACCATCTTCATTAAGTTCTAGATTAACTTCATTTGTTTGTCTATTAACATATGCTGTTAAATAAACTTTTTCAGGTATTGAACTTGTTATTAATTTATATGTATTTGAGTCCTTTTCTAGTCCATCACTAATCAAAGATAAGATATCTGCCTCCAAAGTAAAGGCTAAAATATCATTAGTTTGATCATATGAAATATTAATAATTGTATAAGTAATTGATGATGAATCAGGTGTAACCTTTGAATTTACTAAATCTGTTAATGCAAGATAATCGGCAACTACTTTATTATTAGTTGCATTATAAGTTGCAGTAAATGTTAAATTCTCTATAGAGATATTATTTATAAGTTGAGATGTGTCACTTGTAACATTTGTTAATTCATCATATATGTTATCTACAGTTAAGTATCCACTATTAACTGCATATTTCCCTTCAACTTCACTAACGAAAGCTTCCTTTGCTGTAGTTTTACCTGCAGTTAATGAAGAATAATCTTTTGGCTCTTCTGTTATATCTTTAAATACAAAGTAAACTTCTTCATCAGTTAAATTGTTTTCATTTCCTTCTTTATATAAAATCTTACCACTTACGATTTCATAAATATTTGGAAGATATACATATTCACTTTCAAATATTATCTCAACGCCTAATTGATCTTTTATGCTATTCAATCCATCAGTTACAGATTTATTTACTGTTGATGTTAAAGAATCATAACTTAAAGAAGACGAATCTGAACTAAATGACGCAGTTAATTTAGATAACGTTTCAAGGTGATTCTTTGTTTGTTCTACTGTTTTACCATTAATAGCAAGGTCAGTACTTGATGTTTCTAAATTGATATACGCAGTTATATAAATATTCTCTGGAATTATTTGTGAAACCAAAGTATATAATGACGAGCCTGACATACTTTCAGCTACCATATCTAAAAG
>CAYZGK010000011.1:0-42393 GCA_964478025.1 uncultured Christensenella sp. | reverse complement strand
TCTGTAAATATATTATCCTTTGTTAAATATCCATCTTCTATTGCATATTTTGAAGATATTTCTTCAACTGTACTATCTCCAGCACTACTTAATGCTACAGATATTGATGACCTTGTTGTTGTTTCATCAAATTTTAAATCTGTTTTTATATCATCAAAATCTTGAAGTGCAACATCTCTTATCATGCAGAAGAATTGAGCTTCTGTTAAATCAGTAACTTTTAATGCTTTCATTACTGCTTGTATAGGTTTAGTTTGTACTGAACCTACACTATCTGATGAATAAACAAAATCTACAGGCATTACTTCTTGAACTTTTTCAATTGCTTCAATTGCCTTTTGGTTAACCATCTTTAAAAGTCCATTTATTGACTGATATTCAGTATTTGCCATAACCATATTAAGTGCAGAATAAACTTTACTCATTTTCGCATCATTAAATGAATTTAATTGTATTTCAGATTCTGCTTCATAGTTATTTGGATAAATGGAAATAGTTGCAAATATATACTTTGGAAGTAATCCACCTAAGAATGAAATTTGAGGCATTACACCTTTTAAAACATTCTTAGCTAAAGTCTTTGTCGAAATCTTTACTGTTAATGTTAACTTTACTTTAGATAAATCCGTATAATCATCACTAGATATTTTAACTTGCGGAATGTTTATTGTATTCTCTAGTGAAACACCTTTTAATTGTTCACCTAATAGATCCTTTACGCTTTCTCTAGTTAAAACACCTGTAATAGTATCATCTAAAAAAGCAGCTGTTTGTTTATCTGTTAGCGTTAAAACTTGATCTGTAGCAGTTTCCTCGTCATAGTCTTTTATTGATGAGAAATCAAATTTCAAATCACTTAAAAACTCATCTAATATATCGTTTCCAGTACCAGAAGATCCTTCTGTTGAATTTTCTTCTGTTGAACTTTCCTCTGCTGCAGATACGGTTTCTCCTTCAGTTGTTGTTTCTTCTGAATTATTTTTTTGAGCAATAACCTCATCTAATACTTCAAAAATATTTTCTCTTAAGTCTACAGTGTCATCTAAATATAAAGCTTCTGAAACATTTGTATAGAAAGAATTTAAATCCTCCTCTTTATAAGGATTTGTTACGACTTCGCTTTCTTTAGCACCATATAGTCCACCTACAATGGATAATGCATCATTAAAGTTCATCCCTGCCTTTGGTTCTACAAATTTACCCCAAGCAAAATATGCACCTCCATATAGTATTCCAGTTAATACAACCATAAATACTAGTAATGATGTAAAACATTTTAGGCAACCATGATTCTTTCTTTTATTTTTTCTTCTGTGTTTCTTATTCTTTTTTGACACTATAAACCCCCAAAGTGCTTTTTTATATTATATAAAAAAAGAACGCAAAATACAATATTGGGGTTTAAACGGCCAATCAATTCAAATATTTTATTCGAAAAAACGGAAATGAAATACTCGAAAAAACGGAAATGAAATACCCGAAAAAATGGAAATAGCGTTTACATATCAAGAAAATTTATTGTTTACACGGATAAAAAAATCTAGGATTTTTGTTGTCCTAGATTTTTTAATTTTTACATTGTTTTACTATCTTTTTATAGCTTTAGATGTATCTATAACAGCTTTTATTCTTCTAACACCGGCTGATGATGATTGTTCTTTAATAATCTTAAATTCACCTAATTGTCCAGTGTGTGCTGCGTGTGGTCCACCACAAATTTCTTTATCATAATTACCTATTGTGTATACCTTAACTACATCACCGTACTTTGAGCCAAATACGCCCTCTGCTCCTGCTTTTCTTGCTTCATCAACTGTCATTTCTTCACAAACAACATCTACATCTTCCTTGATAGCTTTATTAACATTGTCTTCTATCATTTTCTTTTCTTCTTCAGTTAGTGGTCTATCAAAATTAAAGTCGAATCTTAATCTTTCTGAGGTTATATTAGAACCCTTTTGATGAATATCTTTAGATAATAACTTTTGTAATGAACCTAGTAGCAAGTGTGTTGCTGTATGTAAGAAAGCTGTTTGTTCTGAAGAATCTGCAAGACCACCTTTAAACTTTTGTTCTGCTCCTGCTTGAGACTTCTTTATGTGTTCACTCTCTGCAGCTTTGTATCCTTCAATATCTACAGTGTAGCCTTTCTCTTTACAAATTTCTTCTGTCATCTCTATTGGGAATCCAAAAGTATCATATAATCTAAAAGCTGTCTTACCATTTAAAACTCCATCTTTCATGAACTTTAATACTTTCTCAAGCTCTTTAATTCCGTTTTCTAGAGTCTTACTGAATTTATCTTCTTCTTTAGATAGTTCAGTTAAAATCTTTTGTTCATTATCTGCAAGTTCTGGATAATATGCTTTATACTTATCAACAAACATCTTAGAGATGATTACTAAATCTTTAGAGTTTAAATTAATTTGCTTTGCAAATCTAACTGCTCTTCTAATTAATCTTCTTAAAACATATCCTTGGTCTACATTTGATGGAACAATACCTTTTTCATCACCCATTAAGAATGTTGCTGTTCTTATATGGTCAGCAATGATTCTTATTGCTCTTGTATCTTGCTCATTTTCGCCATACTTTGTTCCAGATAATTCTGAAATCTTAGCAATAACATCGGTATATAAATCTGTGTCATAAACAGAGCTTAATCCATTTATCATACAAATAGTTCTCTCAAGGCCCATTCCTGTATCTACGTTCTTTTGTTTTAAATACTCAAATTTTCCAGAGGCATCTCTATTAAATTCCATAAATACGTTATTCCAGATTTCAACCCACTTATCTGGATCATTCCCTGGATTAGAATTTTCACAAGAAGCTGGCTTCCCATTATCTACGAAAATTTCTGTATCACTACCACAAGGACCAGTAGCACCTGCATACCACCAGTTATTTTCCTTTGGTAAATAACAAATATTTTTAATACCAAGTGATGCCCATGTTTCTGCAGCGAATGTATCACGTTTACAATCTTCATCACCAGCAAAGACTGTAACTGCTAGCTTTTCTACTGGGATTTCTAATACTTCTGTTAAAAATTTAAAAGAAAATTCAATAGATTCTTTCTTAAAATAATCTCCTAAAGACCAGTTTCCTAACATTTCAAAGAATGTACAATGAGTAGCATCTCCTACTTCATCAATATCTCCTGTTCTTACACATTTTTGTACATCAGTTAATCTTTTACCATTAGGATGTTTTTGACCTAATAGGTATGGTACAAGTGGATGCATTCCAGCTGTTGTAAATAAAACTGATGGATCATTTTCTGGAATTAATGAAGCTGATGGTATAATTTTATGACCATTTGATTCAAAAAACTTTAAATATTTTTCTCTTAATTCATATGATTTTAATTGTTTCATGATTTTTTCTCTCCATAGAGTTAAATTCAAAGAATATTATATTCTTTATATATTTTATACGCAAATATAAAATAGGCCTTCAATGATTAACACTAAAGGCCTACTATACATAATTTTTCTAATTATTCAGTTCTTAATGCAATAACTGGATCTCTATTTGCTGCATATCTTGATGGGATTAATCCAGCAATAAATGTTAATACCATTGAAAGAGCAACCATAGCAAGTGCTGTAAGTGGATTTAAATTACATAGATTTAAAACCATACCTGCCTTCCAATTTACAATAAGATTTATTGGTATACTTAAAATGTATGTAACAATAACGCCAAATACGCCGGCTGCGAAACCTATTAATAAAGTCTCTGCATTAAATACACGTGAAATATCCTTCTTTCTAGCACCAAGCGATCTTAATATACCAATTTCTTTTGTTCTTTCTACAACTGATACATATGTTATTATTCCTATCATAAATGATGAAACAACTAGCGATACACTACTAAAGCAAGTTAATGCTATTGTGACAATTTTTATCATTTGGGAAAGCATTGAAGAAATTAATGCTGCCATATCATTATATGTTACTTGCTCACTTTCTTCATGTTCATTATTCCACGCATCCAAATATGCTGTAATAGTTTCCTTGCAATCAAAATTTGATGGATAAATATAAATACTTGATGGAGACTTTTTACCACCAACAGCACTTAATGCTGTACTTTGGTCGCTAACAGAAGCGCCAGCTCCAAACATAGCTCCGATTGAATCTGAAGCACTTCCAGGGAATCCATCACCTTCATATATAACATATTGATTTTTATTATTTCTTTGAGCTTCGGCAACTTTAGATGTTATATTCTTGTCTAATAAATACTCAACTAGTTCACTTGTGTAACAAATTCCGCTTGTTAATGTTGAATAAGAAACATCTTGTTTATTTCTAAAAATACCTACCACCTCAAGTTCTACACAATCTTTATCTCCTGTATATAACTCTGTTGCATTATTAGCCTTAAATAAGGTTCTTTCTGAAGTTGATGCATCATAATAGTACTCATCGTTAGCATATGCTTTTAATGGTGTTGCATTTGCAAGTTTTATTATATCTTCAAATGTATAACTATTACTTGAATCAATTCCAAGCGCCTCTAAAGTAAAGTCGCTTATTTCGTTTTTAGAATTTACAACTAAGATTATTTGATTTTTACTTGTTGGGAATTTTCCATATAAACAATCGTACTGAGATGTAATAAACTCTTCATTTCCTGTAATTTCAGTAAAAGAAACAAGTGATGTCATTGAAATTATATTTTGATAATCTCCATCTTCGCCCGAATATACCATCTCGCCATAGGATGTATCAAATGCACCTATTACCTTTTTCGTACCTATAAATTTTGCAGTTCTTGGCTTTCCTATAACATTTAGATTCATGTTATATTTGTAGTAAATACTACCATATAAAGAACTATCCATCTTACTTAAATATTCTACATATTCATCAGATAATGTATTTTTCTTTGCAATATTCATTAAAGATGTTAACTGATCCATTGTATTTGAAGCCTTAATTATTCCATCATCTGGATATGCTCCCTCATCTGAAGTTTTTGCAGATGAGGAACTTGTTCCTGTAAATAAAGACATCATTTGAGTATAATCAACACTAGATTCTTCAATAGTTACAGGATAGCCTGACATCATATCTTTTTCCATAGAATCAACATATTTACTAAATCCATTAGAAACGGCAAGCACTAAAGAAAGTCCTATTATTCCAATAGAACCTGCTATAGCTGTTAATATTGTTCTTGTTCTTTTAGTTAATAAATTGTTAAAAGACAAATGCAAAGCTGTTATAAAATTCATAGAAGTTTTAGCTAACTTCTTTTTCTTTTCTTTTATTTCTTTTCGTTGATCTTTTTTTGTAATTTCTTCACTTGTTTCGATTTTTTCATCTTTTACGTCTTCGATTTTTTCATCTTTTATATCATCTACATTATAAGGCATAGAGTCATCTATAACCTCACCATCAGATAGTCTTACAATTCTAGTTGCATACTTTTCAGCAAGCTCTGGATTATGTGTAACCATGATAACCAATCTATCTTTTGCGATTTCTTTTAAGATATCCATAACTTGAATTGAAGTAGCAGAATCAAGAGCCCCAGTAGGTTCATCAGCTAAGATTATATCTGGGTTATTAATTAATGCACGAGCTATAGATACTCTTTGCATTTGTCCACCAGATAATTGATTAGGCTTTTTATGCAATTGATCCTTTAGTCCCACCGACTCTAAAGCTTTAATGGCTCTTTCTTTTCTCTCTTGAGTTGGAACGCCAGATAGCGTTAATGCCATCTCAACGTTTGCAAGTATATCTATATGAGAAATTAAATTATAACTTTGAAATATAAAACCTATTCTTACATTACGATAAGCATCCCAGTCTACATCCTGATATTTCTTTGTAGAAATCCCATCAATAATTAAATCTCCACTTGTATATCTATCCAATCCACCAACAATATTAAGCATTGTTGTTTTACCACAACCTGATTGACCAAGAATTGCAACAAATTCATTATCTCTAAAATTTAAATTTATACCCTTTAGTGCATGAACAGTAAAATCTTTACTACCATAATCCTTAACAATATCTTTTAATTGTAACACCTTAAAGCCCTCGCTTTTGTTAGAATACTAACATTCTACATATTATGTTAAATTATAGTCAAACGAAATTAAAAGAAACATAATATTGATTGTTTTTTAAAAAATTAGATATAAATTTATTACATAAACTAAAGCTTTCATTTTAAGTTTTATAAAAGGACCACTCTTTAATTATTGTGCATGTTTTTATATAATAATAGATGGAAAATAAATTCTACTAAATATTCATTTTATGGAGGTTTTAAAAATAAAAATGGAATATTTAAATTACTTAGAAAATTTCGGAAAATTAGTTAAATCTTTAAGAACATCGTGTAAGCCAAAACTTTCTCAGGTTGACTTTTATAAATCATTAATACCAAATTCTGGCAAAGAAGATGAAAATATTAAAAAGAAAATGAATAAGATAGAAAATGGAAAAGAAAAAAATATAGATTTAGAGCTTCTTGCTGCTATACAAAATAAATACGACTTTAGTTTAGATTATATCTTTGGTTTAACTAAGGATTATACAAATTATGATAATAAACATTATTGTGAATATTTCGGATTAGATGAAAAAGCTATAAAAAATTTACATAAACTGTCCCTTAATAAAGATTTTATTGAAAATAATTTTAAATTTAACAAAGAAGACATTAGAAAAAGCAGTGAACAACGCGCTCATGCCGCTACTGATAAAAAAGATGCCATGTGTATACTAAAGATTCTTAATTATATTCTTCAAGATAATTCAGAATTTCATCCTTCTTATTCAAATCTTTCAATTCTTTATATGATTTATAATTATTGCTACCAAACGGCAAAAACAATAGATAGAACGGGCCAAACTAATAATTTATCTTGTGTTGTATCTAGCGACAATACTTTTTACACTATCGCAAACACCGATATCTATCTTAGAACAATCAAAGATAAAATATTAGAATTATTAGATAAAATGAAAGATGCTATACACACCAATAAAGATTAGATATTTTAATCTTGCTTTTTAAGGATTTTATTTATTCAAAATTATAGAGAGTTTTGTCCCATCAAAATGATCTCCCCAACCTCTTCTTTGATCAATTGTTGAAAAATCAACCAATTTTATATCTGGAAGTGGTATTTTATGTCTTTTCAAAAATTTTATTGTATCAAAAACTATGTCAATAGATTCACTAGTGTCTTTTGGAACCACAGTATATGCATAAACTTCAGTTTGCTCTTTTAAAGTTTCTAGAAAATCTTCGTCTTCTTGATCAAATTTTTGAATTAATGGTTTAAATGTATCATATTGCTCTTTTGTTAAATACATCCATTCCTGTTCTTCATAAGAATCAAATTCTAATAGACAAGATTTATCCAATTCAATTAAGTAAATTGAAAATGTATCCCAATACATTCCATTGGTAGCAGGCCATAGGAGTTTAAATAATTCTGTGAAATCTTCATTTGGATATTTATATGTAAAATATTTTTCTGCACAAATTAATTGGTAAGCAAGTCTTCCTGCCATAGATATATTTTTAAAATCTTTCTTATTCATATCCATTAAATATAACTCCCCCTTATATTGTTTCTTAATTTTATTTTTTACATTACTTATTCAAAATTATAGAGAGTTTTGTCCCATCAAAATTATCGCCCCAACCATTAAATTGATCAATTGTTGAAAACTCAACCAATTTTATATCTGGAAGTGGAATCTTATGGCTTTTTAAAAATTTTATTGTATCAAAAACTATATTAATAGATTCGCTAGTGTCTTTTGGAACTACAGTATATGCATATACTTCTGCTTGATCTTTTAAAGTTTCTAAAAATTCTTCGTCTTCTTGATCTAATTTTTGAATTAATGGTTTAAATGTATCATATTGTTCTTTTGTTAATTCAAGCCAACTACCATCTTCCTCGTAACTATTAAATTCAAGCATATAGGATGGTTCTAGTTCAATAATATAACCCGAAAATGTATCAAAATACATTCCATTTGTAACAGGCCATAGGAGTTTAAATAATTCTGTAAAATCTTCATTTGGATATTTATGTGTAAAATATCTTTCTGCACACATTAATTGGTAAGCAAGCCTTCCTGCCATAGATATATTTTTAAAATCTTTCTTATTCATATTATTTATTCCTCCCATCCTGTATTATTTTCTTTAATTCTGCCTTTAAATGTAGCTGTACAATTTTCACATGCTTTTTTGCCTATAATTTTATGCATGCGAATATTTCTTCGATTTACATCTAATGTTGTCATGTGAAGATTTTCTAACTTTGCACCATCATTTAGCGCATTATTTATTGCATCAACCTCCGCACAATTTCCTAATGGAAACTTGTTTAGACTTACTTTCGGTAAAATTCCATCATGTGTTTCATCACCAAACAATATAGCATTTTTAGGACTTCTGTGCAATTTTATGCCATGATTCATGCCATAGTAATATTTATCATTTAAATCATCATAAACAATTGTAATGGTATTTAGTTTTTTCCTTTCTTCTTTTGTTCCGTTGTTGAAAATATTTTCTGCATATTTAAATGCCATTTCTGCAAGAGACAATGGATTTGTTCCCGTTATAAACCTATCTCCATGTGTTAAATGAAATAATCCACTATGCATTTTTGCCATGCTTATTTCCTCCTTTAAAACTTTTACTTGTTCTACTTTCATATTGAATAATTTGTATACCCATTTCTTTTGCTTTTCGAAAACATGAATAATTGCTAGAACCATAAGTTAAAATAACTTTTGGTGTTAAAACTTCAAGCATCTTAAAAAATCCAACTTCAAAAATTTTATAGTTTTCTTTAATTTTTAAATTACTGGCAACAGTTCCAATGAGCACTATTGAATTTTTAGGAATACCTAAAAAACAATATTTATAGTTGTTACTACTATCCCATCGAACATTATTAATTACATTAATTCCACAAGTTGTTGCAAAATAACCAAATGCTCTCATTCTATAGGTGTTATAGTTTTTAATAGGTTCTGGCATATCTATATAAGTTGAAAAGTCTGGTGTAATTATTCCTGCAAAATGTTTAATAATTTTAATAGACCTAGATGGATATGCCCAGATATCATATCTACCTTTATCAAACTTATAATCATCAACATTAAAGGTTATATAAGAATCACTTTTAAAATCATTATGTTTTAAAGCTAATTGTTTTCTATAAATTTGTATTGCTTCTTCCCAATTAATAATTGAATTTGGAATACTTCCAGTTGTTGGACAATATGGAATATCTTTATAAAAAGTAGCTCCTTTTACCATAAACGCATTCCATACATCTTTACAGCCTTTTCTAATATTTTTTATCATGGAATTCCTCCTATGTTTTTTTATTCTGATTCGATTCTACAACATATAAAATGGAATAAAAATTCCCAAAGATATTGAATAAATACAAGCAACATAAGCATAAAAAGTGAATAAAATATTCCCTTTTTATACAATTTGATTATTCTCTTCTTTGTAAACGGGCTTTTATACTGGAATTTACTTTTTCAAATAACTATAAAGTCAAATTTAAAATATTTTTTGTTTATATATTTTTTTATGTTATAATCACATTAATAATAAAAAATTATTGGAGGAACATTACAATGGCAAAGAAAAGTTCAGGTTCTAAAATTTATTTAGGAATAAGTTTACCTTGGATTGTAAATTTAATTCTAGTTATAATCCCTGTTACAAGTTGGATTTTAGGTTTTATTACAAGATTTATGCAAGGCAAGATTGTAGCTGGCGTTATACGTATTTTCCTTGGTTGGATTATATGGATTGCTGATATTATCTATTTCTTATCAAAGGGAAAACTTTGTAGCTGGTTATCTTAATCCTAATAAATAATCAAAAAAAAACACTTAGTCTATTTTCTTTAGCATTTAATATGCAAAGTAGAGTTTAGACTAAGTATTTTTTTTAATTTATAATTGTTGCTTTACACTATTTTTTCGCAAGCCCCTCAGGAGCCTAGTATTAAAATTATACTAAACTTTTATAAAACAGCATTTTGAGTTGGCCATTTTACAGCATTTTTCAGTTTCCCACTAACATCCAAAAACTTAATGAAATCCATATCCTTTTCCTCTCCATTTTTCAATAGCTGCTACCATCAATGGTATATCATCTGGAGTGTAATTATCAAATGTTAATTTTCTCTCATCTATAATTCCCGCCCTAACAAGAACTTCCCAGGCAATACCATCAATAACTGGAGAAGCCCAAGGATAATGTTCAAAAGAAATGCTCACATAGAAAAACGCACAGAATTCTACAGCATTCGGTATATAATATTTTTGACCTCCATAACACCAAAATAATTTGGCAAAATTTAGGATTTCATCCTCTTTTTTACAATTGCTTAAAAGATAGTCATACCAACAAGAAAATACATCATCCCATAAGTTATCTTCTATGAGTTTTTTTGCAATCTCTCTATATTCATTAATTTTTTTACTATCTTTAGAATCAATTTTATAATTTACTTTAAATAGTTTATTAGTAATTTCTTTTATTGAATCTATATCCATATTTTTACCTTCATTCAAAATTTATAAATACACTTGGATATTTTTCTTTATTTTTTTACAATGCCTTATATGCTTCTTTTAAGGACTTTATATTTGGTTTAAAATGACCACTTCTGTTATTAATCAAAATTATTTTGCCATCTATAAATACCACCATTCCCGCGCATTTAACAACAGAATCTATACCCCATATCAAAGCCAAGTAAGGAGATCTTTTATCAGGACTGTTTGAATTATATCCAAATATTAATTATTTATTTCTTAAGAACCTTTATGTATTTAGAAGGCATCTCATCACATAACCATACCTTATCGTTACCAATATAAAATTTAATTCCATCATTTACTGCAGATTTAGCATCAATCTCAAGAATTACAGGAGTCTCATCTCTTCTCTTTCCAACCAATGTGGCCATATCTGTATCTACACTAAGATGAACATATTGTCTATTCATAGGAAGCAAGCCTTCTTTCATTATAGATTCTATAAATCTTTTAGCTGTTCCATGATACAAAACATCTGGTGGAGTTGCTATTGTTTTCTCTATTTTAATTGGGACTGAATGACCATATAGAGCTCTGATTTTATCTCCAATAATTTCAAGTCTCTTTTTATCAGAATTTTCAATAATATATTCTAAATCCTCTTTCTTAATCTCCCTTCCATATTCATTTAAAGAATTTAAAGAATTAAGTAATTGTTCAATTGGTACAAATCCATTTTCATCAAGTTCTAACTCATACTCCCATGGAGCATGTCTTAATGCATAAGATACTTCTTTCGAAAACTTAAGGTAATTCATTTTTTCCCTCCTTATATCTTTTTCGATCTCTTATCTATTATTATATTTTCTAAAATCTATAACTTAAACAAAATTCTTATTAAGTTTTCACGCTTAATAAGAATTTAAGAAAATTGTTTTAAGTTTCGTGGTTAAACCTATTTTGAATAATCCATCGTATATTGTGCTTTATCATCTGAATCAAATCTATCTTCACATTCAAAGAAGAATGCCAAGCAACCTGATGATGTATGTGCACCTATAACTTGAGATATATCTGAAATAACAGCATCTATTCCATATTTTTCCTTAACTAAACTTGCAAGAAATTGTGCATCCTCTAAGCATGCTGCATGTGAAATAAATACCTTATCTTGTTTTTCAACAGGGATCATCTTTTCTCCCATCTTTTCAAATAATGCTTTTATTGCTTTCTTTCTTGATATAACCTTTCCATAAGAAATTAACTTTCCAAGTGGATTTACATATAATACTGGCATTATTTTAACAATAGAACCAATTAAAGCTGATACCATTGAGCATCTTCCAAGTCTTGCTAAATGCCTTAAATCTGTTACTGTAAAATATGAAGCTATATGACGTCTTAATTCCTTTGCATATTGAACTAATTCCTCAAAAGAAGCCCCCTCATCTCTCTTCTTTAAAACTTTATATAAATGTAATGCTTCTCCAGCCGATGCAAGTGTTGAATCAATAGTCTCTATTTTTCTTTCCGGATATTTCTTCTTTAATTTTGTAACGACAGTTAAAGTTCCTTCATATTGATTAGAAAGCCCACTTGAGAATGCATCTACTAAAACATCATAACCTTTTTCAAGAACATCTGTCATTCTTTCTTCCATATAGTAAGTTGAAGTCATTGAAGTTTTAGTAACTGCTCCAGCTTCTACTCTCTTATAAAACTCTTCAATAGGAAGCGATGTTTCAATTCCATCATAATTATCATCATCTAAAGAATAAGAAAGTGGTAAAAACTCAACATCTTTAAATTGTTTTAACAAATCAGAATTAAAATCTGCCGTTGAATCTGAAAAAATAAAAATAGACATAAAAATACCTCATTATGTCCCCGCATTTTTTATTTTATACAAACATATATAAAAAGTCAATATGCAAAATTCAACTTACACTATTCCATTTTTCCTTATAACATATCATCCAATGTTAATAAATTTAAATTTGATATTTTTAATTCTTTTATATCCTTCGTAAATCCTGCTTTTGAGAATATATAAAATACTTTATTTAACTTTTCAGGAAAAACTGAAATACTTTTATTTAAATGATTCCACATATTTACATCAAATTGTTCTTTTCTATATTTACACTCTATAACTAACAGATTGTTATTTACCCTTGATAGCCCATCAATTTCTATTGACCTACCTATTTTAGATTTTTCAACCCTGTATGTTTTAAGTTTAGGAAATACATCTAAAAGCTTTCCATCAATATTTAATTGATTCATATATAATCCACAAACTTCTTCAAATCCAAAACTTATAAATTGATGTATTTTATCTTTGCACTCTTCAAAAACCCTTTCTCCATTTATCTTTATTCTTTCTTGATTATCAAAGATAAATGCATACCAAAACTTTAGTAGTGAATCACCTATTTCATAATAGTTTGTTTTCTTATTACCCATAAAAGTTTCACACTTTATAACTATTTCACTATCCAAAAGTGTTGATAGATATTTTGAAACCTTTGCATCGTCTTCATGAATATAATCAGCAATTTCCTTATTTGTTCTTTTTCTATTTGCTATTGCTTTTAATATCGCATTATAAACATCTTGCACTTTTGTTGAATTTGATAACAATTGATCTGAAAGTGTAAAAAATGTTCCATATTGATTAAATAAAAGATTTTTTATATTTTCTTCAAATGACACATTTTTATCTATTGCAGATAAATAATAAGGGTATGTTGAAAATAAAGATAAATAGTTAAATTTATTTTCCTTATCAAACTCATCTACAAACTCTAATGCTTCACTATATGGCATTTGGGTTATAGGCATTTCAAATGTTCTTCTCTTGTATAATGGCGAAGCATGGTCTAAAATTTTCTTTTTTAGCATTGAAACGTCACTACCTAAAACAATAACAAAAATATTATCTTTTGCATTGTCTATAAACTCTTGTAAAACGGAAGAAAAACTTGCATCTTGATCAACAATATATGGATATTCATCTATTACCAAAACAAATCTTTTATTTTCTTCTTTTTCTACTATCACATCAAATGCTTCTTGAAAACTACTAAAAACATAATTCTTTGGCATATTAAAAAATTTGTCTATTTCATAAGAAAAAGAACGCAAATTTCCATAGGCACTATCTTTTTTGGCTTGGAATAATAATCCATTTTTATCTTTTAAAAATTCATTTAGTAATTTTGATTTACCAATTCTTCTTCTACCGTAAACTACGCCAAATTCTTTTTTGCCACTATTATACCTTTTATTAAGTTTTGCTAATTCCTTATGTCTACCTTTAAATTCATAACTTGCCATATTATTAACTCCACAGTTATTAACTCTTGAGTAAATAATATGCTATTTATTATGAAATGCCAATAATTCATAACAAAAGCATGCGCGGAATTTTGCATAGCGAATTTAACTTGTATAATCAACTAACTGGAGTTATTTAAGAGTTAATCAGTTTTATCTACTTTTTTCTCTTTTAATCTACGATAGAATGTAACTTTGCTTATACTAAGTCGGGTTGCAGCTTCTTCCACTGATATCTTTTTGCTTTCATAATCACTTAAAACTTTTTCAAACAAGATCGGATCTATTTTGCTTTTTCTTCGGCCTTTATATACATTATGTGCTTTTGCGTTTTCTATTCCTTGTTTCTGAGCTGTTTTTTTTAAATTATATTCTCGTATATAAATTGGCATTAAAAGGTGATAAAAATTTACCCTTGTATTATCATCTATTGTTATTTCGTCAGAGTAAAGATAATCACCCGCACAAATAATAGATAAAATCACCCTATTTATATTATCCGATCTTTTCACAAGATCATACATCGAACGTTTTTTATATGTCTTAATCTCATTTCCTTCATATGGCAATACAAACAAATTATCTCCAGAATATTTCGTCTTTGTCCTAATCAACCATTCAAGTCTATTCAATGATTCCATATTATTTTCATCTAAAAGTTCCCTTACATCTTCTCTATTTTCACTTGGAGTACGTTCAGAAATAAAAGTGGGAACTATATTTTTTCTCTCGTAAAACTCTTTTTTTAGTGACAAATCTAATCCTGGTATTCCTTGAAATAAAGAGTCTGGCAAGAGCTCTATAACATTATAATACGGAATAAATATATACTCATACTGGCCATTTTCGTATTCAATATATTCTATTTTTGATAACTTATATAAGATACCATAATTATCTTTAAAACAAATTACACCTGAAGTATTCAACTTTTTCATCACTTTCGCTCCATTAATCTTATATAAGCAGGAAATAATATTTTCTCGTATCTTTGTCTGATTATATATTTATAAAAATTTTTGTGAATATCGGTTAAAAACGGCATTGATTCAATCAAATTATCAACACTTTGCTGAGAAAACTTTTGGCAAACTCTAATAATTGCCTCATTGCATTCATTAAATGCTAGTGAGTTTATAACCTCAAAATATGAACTTTTTTTCCCATCAAGTTGCACTTGAGATGTTGGAAACTTATATATGCGTTCATTTGTTAATTCTTCCGAATTCATAATTTTATTAATTGTATCATCGTCCGTAAGTTGCGGAAATAAACAAGAACCATTATCAAACACTGGTGCAAGTGTATAGCGATTGTTTTTCTTTAAAAATCCCCAATTACCTCCGTGACGGTCAAAATTGCCAAGCAATGCATCAACAACATAAATACTCCAAAACATATCTGTAGTCTCTTTTACATCAGTAAGTTTTACATTATCTGCAAGCATTTGCATGATATCTTGATATGAATATTGATACGATTCCTTATCCTGTTCAAGAGAACTTTCTCCAACATCGTTAAAAGGAACAAATTGAAAACCATCAGTTATAAAATTTTTACAAGCAACAACTTGCTCTCCATTATACAATCCAAGATATGTTTCTTGTGCATTAAATCCAAGTATATTAAATATATGACAACCTATATACTCAGATATATGATTAAATCTTTTTACACCAAAATTAGTTTGCTTTTGAAATTTAATCATATACTCAAACCCATCAATATTCACACCAAACTTTCGCTCGGTGCCTCCATAAAAGGTATCGGTTTTTGGATATTTAGAAAAATCTATCATATGGCGCCTCCTTAGTTTCAATAGGGTCCTAATTTAATTTTGATACTATTAATATATCGCCATTAAAACAATATGTCAAACGTTTGTTGGTTTTGTTTCAATAGGGTCCTAATTTAATTTTGATACACTTTAAAATTAAGTGGAATAAAAAAATATATAAAATTAGATATTTGAGCTATTTTCTAAAGCGACTTCTTCTATATTATTCTCTTCTGCTTTTTCTCTTCTTTCTTTTAATTCTAAAAGCGCTTGCTCTCTCTTTTTGCCTACAAAAGTATAGAAGAACATAGGAATTGCAGATAAAAATAGAGATATTGCAGGAATAATAGAAATTAATGCTAAAATACAATTTTTAGTTTTTACTGTTTGAACAACATTTGCCTCATATCCTGAAACTGCTAAAATTAAAGGAATAGAACCAGCGGATATGGCATTACCTATTTTTGCAACGAATGTTGACATAGAGGCCATCATACCCTCTAATCTTACATTTTCTTTCCACTCTAGATAATCTATACACTCACCTATAACTGATGTAACAACAATATTTAATACACCTAGCGGAAGTCCACTTATAAATAAAAATACAAGTGCCCAATAAAAGTTATAGTTTGTAACAATTTCAACAATATAGAATGCACCAAAGATAACAACAGATATAAGTCCTGCTGCAATCATAATAACCTTGTATGAAAACTTTTTAACAAGGTGCGGTGTTAATATCATAGTTGGAAACATTCCAATTCCAATTAAAGCAAGTCCAATAACTTGGCTAAAGTTTTCAACAAACTCTGAGGAGTATGTAAAAACATATGAGGCAGCGTACGTATATGCTGCTTGAATTAAATATCTTCCGAATCCTAAAATACCACTTAACATAACTAGTAATAAAATTTTATTTTTTAGAACTAGTTTTATCTCTTTTTGTACAGATGTTTTCGATTTTGCAGTATTTGGATGTGAAATTTCCCTTGTGTTTGGATATACTAAAGAAAATGGAATACAAGATATTCCTATAATAACAATAGCACTAAATAATATTCCCTTTTTAAGTCCTAAAACAGAATCAGAAATCATTAAAGCTACCGCTGCTGATGGAATAGCACCACCTATTGCGTTTAAAAGTTTAGCAACAGAAAATAATTTATCTCTTTCTTCCCCATCATTGGTAAGCACACAAGGAAGTCCCCAGAAAGGAACGTCAGCAAAGGAATATGCAATTCCCCATGCTACATAAATAACTCCACAATAAATACATTTCCAAACTTGAGGAACATCTCCTATATCAATAAAAATTAAAATTGAAAGTAAAGATATTACAAAAGGCATAAACTTTAGATAAGGACGCATCTTACCTCTTTTAGATTCTGTCTTATCTACGATTATACCTACAACGGGATCTGCAAATGCATTTAAAATTTTAGCAAACCACATAAGTGCTGTTACAAACACTAGTTCAAGTCCTGCTACATCTGTGAAAAATCTTAATGCCCAAGACGAAATCATGGCATATATAGCACCTTGACCTGCAGCTGCAAAAATATACGAGTTTTTAGCTCTTGATGTGAGTTTTGTTTGTTCCATTATCTATGTCTTGTATGAGCTATTGCAACTTCCCAGCCAATCAATAATTCATCTCTTCTTTCAGGCTTCATTTTTGGAGTAAACTCTTTAGCAGCCTCTATTGTAGATAATTCTGTTATATCCTTCCAAAATCCTACATTAAGTCCTGCAAGATATGCAGCTCCAAGACCTGTTGTTTCAATAATTTTTGGTCTTACAACCTTTGTATCTAATATATCTGATTGAAATTGCATTAATACATCAGATTTACTAGCGCCACCATCTACACTTAAACTTACAAGTTTTGTGTGCATATCACTTTCCATAGCATGAACTACATCAAATACCTGATAGGCAATAGATTCAAGTGCCGCTCTAATAAAATGCTCTCTTTTTGTGCCTCTTGTCAAGCCAACTACTGTACCTCTTGCCTTTGAATCCCAATGTGGAGCTCCTAAGCCTACAAATGCAGGTACTAAATATACTCCATTTGTATCAGGTGTATTTTCAGCGATAATATCTGCGTCACGTGCTGTTTCTATTAATTTCATTTCATCTCTAAGCCATTGAAGTACAGATCCTCCTATAAATACAGAACCCTCTATTACATATTGTGGCTTACCATTTTCCTCAGATGCAGCAAGTGTGGTAATTAAACCTCTTTTTGAAACAACAGCTTCGCTTCCTGTGTTCATCAAAGTAAAGCATCCTGTTCCATAAGTATTTTTAACCATGCCCTTTTTAACACATAGGTGGCCAAATAAAGCAGATTGTTGATCGCCTGCTACTCCAGAGATAGGAATCTTTGCTCCAAACTCTCTTTCGTCTGTATATCCAAATAAATGACTTGATGAACAAACTTGTGGCAACATACTCTTTGGAATATCTAAAAGCTTAATAAGTTCATCATCCCAGCATAAATCATGGATGTTATAAAGCATAGTTCTTGAGGCATTAGTGTAATCTGTTGCATGAATCTTTCCACCAGATAATTGCCACATTAAGTATGTGTCTATTGTTCCAAATAAAAGTTCGCCTTTTTCTGCTCTTTCTCTAGCGCCTTTTACATTGTCTAAAATCCATTTTATTTTAGTACCTGAAAAGTAAGGATCTATTGGAAGTCCGGTTTTATCATAGACTTTATCTACATAACCTTGATTTATTAGTTGCTCACAATATTCAGCTGTTCTTCTACATTGCCAAACTATTGCGTTATAAACAGGCTTGCCTGTCTTTTTATCCCAAACTATCGTTGTTTCTCTTTGGTTTGTTATTCCTATTGCTGCTATTTGAGAAATATCAACATTAGCTTGATTTAATACATCTAACATTACAAATTTTTGAGTTTCCCAAATTTCAAGTGGATTATGTTCAACCCATCCAGCATGTGGATAAATCTGAGTAAACTCTTTTTGAGATACTTTTACAATTTCTCTATCTTTGTTAAATAAGATTGCTCTAGATGATGTTGTGCCTTGATCTAAAGCCATTACATACTTTTCCATTTCCCCTTATCTCCTTATCTAACTTTTATATTTTTTTAACGTCAATCTCTACCATCTTTTCACCAAGTGTTGAAGATTTAAATGTAACAGTAGCTTTTGTGCTCTTTCCTGTAGTTTTAACCCATACTGCTCTTTGACCACCAATTAAAGCAATCTTTGTAGGTCCAATTATCTCAAGTCCATCAGATACTTCAACCTCTACTACTGAATTATCATATGGTAAAACGTTTCCAAGTTGAGAAAGCGCTTTTATTTCTATTCTTGTTACATCATATGTATCCTTCTCAACAAGTGATGTTGAATCTGCCTTTACATATAATTGAGTTTCAGATACTGCACCCTTTTCGGTTTCAGCAACTTTCTTTCCATCTATATATCCTTCAAACTTATAAGATACTTGTTTTCCACCCCAGCTTGTAACAAACTTACCATATAAAGCAGTAACCGAATCTACAGATAAATGATACTTTGTAAGTAAATGTAATAGTGCTATTGGATGTCTTATAATACCACCTACTGTTCCATACTTTTTAACAGCAAGAAGCGATCTCTTTAGCATCTTTGCATCGCCAGGTGTAAACTTATACTCTTTTGAATTTTCTATTTGGTTACCTATAACATCCTCAAGTACAACTGGTGAAACTGGTAAGTATTTAAATGGTGCCTTCTTTTGTTCTTTTTTCATATCAAAAGTATTGATTAATTCGCCATTTTTATACATCTTGATTTCATCACAGTTTGTAAACATATATACATCACCAACTTGTCCACCTGCTGTGTCACCAATTTCCATATTTGATGAAATTTCAAGTACAGGTACTTTATTTTGTTGAATCTTATATACATTTGCCGCAAGCTTATCTATACGGAACATATCAGATACGCCATGATAACAAATCTTATCTCCAGAACCAAAGTCTTTATGTGTATTATAATCACTCATACACCAGCCAATTACACCTGCATGACCTTTAGACTTATATGCTGCATTTACAACTCTTGCATGACGAAGAGCATGCTCAAGTCTCTTCTTTTCATGATCAAATGTCTTTGTTGGGAACATATGACCATTATGCTCAGATATAATTAAAGGATTCTTTGGATTTGTGACAATAAACTTTGGTAAAACAGCCATCTTTCCACCTGAGTGAATAAAGTCATTATATGCATAAACATCTTCAAGTAAATGAGATTGAGGTATACATCTAACACCTGATGTTTGTCTTGACTTGTCAAGCGAGTGGGCAAGTTTATTTGTCTTTGTATAAAGTTCATCATCGTCTCCACTTTCATTAATTCTAACGCCCCAAAGAATAATACTTGGGTGGTTATAATCTTGAGTGATCATTTCTCTTACGTGTTGTAAGCAAAGTTCTCTCCAATCTTCTCTTTGAGAAATAAATTGCCAGCCTGGAATTTCAGTAAATACTAAAAGACCTATCTCATCACATCTATTTAAGAAGTGCTTTGAGTTTGGATAGTGAGATGTTCTTGCCAAGTTAACACCTAAGTGTTTCTTTAAGAAATCTGCATCAGCCTTTTGCGCAGATGCTGGCATTGCGTATCCAACATATGGATATGATTGATGTCTATTTAATCCTCTTATTTTTATTTTCTTTCCGTTTAGGAAGAATCCATTCTTTTTAAACTTAACGGATCTTATACCAACTCTATCTTCCTTTACATCATCTTTTATTGAAGCTTTAACTGTGTATAAATATGGATTTTCTATATCCCACAAGATAGCATTTTCTATCTCAAATTTTTCATCTAAAGATTTACCATCTGCATTTATTGTCTTTTGTGCAACAGTCTTTCCATCTTTATCTAAAATTTCAACATTTACATCGTCCTTAATTTCTTTGTTAAAGTCTAAGTGAACATTAAGCGTAGGCTTTTCTAATACGTTTTCTGGTGTTAAAAGCATGTTTTCTATATATTCATCATTGTGAACATAAATATAAACTTCTCTATAGATACCACCATATACAAGATAATCTACAACATTACCAAAAGGAGGAATATCTTCTCTTTCCGTACTATCTACCTTAACTGCAATAACGTTATCTTCTCCGAATTTTACAAAAGGAGTTATATCTCCATTAAATGCCGTATAACTACCCTTATGAGAAAAGGCTAAATTTCCATTTACATAAACATCTGCAGCATTTGCAACTGCTTCAAACTCTAGGATAAGCTTCTTACCTTCTAACTTTTTATCTATTGTTATATGCTTTCTGTAGCAACTAACAAATTGATACATTTCCTCATCAAAGCTGTTATAAGGTATTTCCTTATTTGCATGTGGAATATTTACAGTTTTGAAATCTTTTTCTTCTAAATTAGTTTTTTCATAACCATCTTGAAAGTTTTCTAAATATTTCCAATCAAAGTTTAAATTAATAGTTTCTATCATAGATTACACCCCTAAAATAAAGTCTAAAATTATCATATCAAAACTAAAGGCCTATTTCAAGATACATCTTTTAGTTTGCGCGTATATATGCGTATGCGCAATTATTGACACGGGCATGTAAAAGTATTATACTCAATTCATTAAAGTCAAAATGGAGAAATGTATGAAATACGTAGTTATACTTGGCGATGGAATGGCCGATTATCCAATTGAATCAATAGGCAACAAAACACCTTTAATGGTTGCAAATAAGCCTAATATCGATGCTCTTTGTGCAAAAGGAGAAATAGGACTTGTTAAGACAGTTCCTAATGGATTTAAACCTGGAAGTGATGTTGCAAATCTTTCAATGATGGGTTATAGAACAAAAGATTGTTACTCAGGAAGAAGCCCACTTGAAGCTTTATCTATAGGAATTGATTTAGCCGATGACGATATTGCTATGCGTTGCAATCTTGTTACGGTTTCTGATGAAGAAAAATATGAAGACAAAACTATGGTAGACTACTCTGCTGGTGAAATTTCAACTGCTGAGGCTAAAGAATTAATATCTTATGTTCAAAGCAAATTTGGAACAGATAATATCGCCTTTTATAGCGGAGTTAGCTATAGACATTGCTTAGTAAAACATCATGCAAAGATAGGTACAGATTTAACTCCACCACACGATATCTCTGGAAAGGTTGTTGGAGACTATTTACCAAAAGGTTTATATGGTGATGAAATGAAAGCTTTAATAAAAGCTTCATATGACATTCTAAAAGATCACCCTATAAACAAAAAAAGAATAGCTCAAGGCAAAAATCCAGCAAATAGCATTTGGCTTTGGGGAGAAGGAACAAAACCTAGACTAGAAGAATTCTCTAAAAAATGGGGCATAAAAGGCGCTGTAATAAGTGCTGTTGATTTGCTAAAGGGAATTGGTATTGGTGCGAAGATGGACGTAATTGAAGTTGAAAATGTTACTGGCACTTATGAAACCAATTTTATAGGAAAAGCAAAGGCTGCAATTAATGCTCTAAAAAACGGAGATGACTATGTTTATATTCATATGGAAGCCCCAGATGAATGTGGACACCAAGGCGATTTAAAACATAAAATTTTCTCTATTGAACAAATTGATTCTATAGTTGTTAAATATGTAGTAGACGAATTAAATAAAATGGGTGTAGATTATAGCATTTTAATTGCTCCAGACCACCCAACTCCTATTGCACTTAGAACACATGTAAGCGACCCTATTCCTTACCTAATTTATAGATCTAACAATGAAATAAAAGGTGTAACAAACACTTACAATGAAAATACTGCAAAACTTAGTGGTATTTACTATGAAAATAGCGAAGATTTAATCAACAAATTTATAAAGGGGGTTTAATTTATGGACGATAAGGAAAATTTAAACCAAAACGAAAATAACGAAAATGAAGTAAAAGAAAATTTAGAACCTACAAATGAAAACGTTGTAGATGAAAAAGAAGAATCTGTTGCTTCAAATGACACAAATGAAAGTACACCTGAAGTAAAGGAAGAACCTATTCAAACTGAAGTTACAGAAGAAAATAAAACAGAAGAAAATGTTGAGCAAAACATTAATCCTTCCTATAAGGTTAATGAAAACGACGAAATCGTTTTAGACAATACTAGCGATGTTAATCCACCTGTAGCTCCACTTGAAAACAAAAAAGCTAAGTTAAAAGAGCCAATGGATAAAAAGAAAAAGATTCTAATTATTACAACTGCTATTGTAGCATTCGTTGTATTATTTAGCGCTATATTCTTCCCTACATTCTTCTATTATAGACACAAGATAATGGTAAAAGATGCCGCTAGTTTTACAAGCGAAAAAGCTTTAAACAAAGCCATAAATAGCAACTATTATTTCGTTTTACAAAAAGATGTTGAAACAGAAAACTTAACACTTGAAAAATGCTCTGCTTCAATCGACTTACATAGTCATACTCTAACAGTAACAGGTACATTAACATTAAAAACTACAGATGGTGCTATTGTTAATATTGGTACAAGAAAAAGCGGAGAATATGTAAATAAAGGACAATTAATTGTTGAAAATCTTGTTATTGAAGGAGATAATGCAACATATAACTTTGCAAGCAATGTAAAAGTTAATGGTTCTATAACTATTAAAGCTAAAAATGTAACATTAAACGGTTTACAAGTTGATGATAGTGCAAAGATAGAAGTTTCTAATGAATGCAAAATTAACGGAAATATTACAACCTCTGAAACTGCACTTATGGAATTTGATAATTGTAATAGTGTTATTGTAAATGCAAATATTACAGCAAAAAATACTGTATTTAACAACTCTAATATCACTATAAATAACAATGCTACATTAAATGATGTTGATTTAACAAGTTCAACAGCTCAAATTTATGGAAGCGTTAATAGTATTACAAATGGTGATCAAGTTGCAATGCTACAAGGTCATACATGTAATTCATATAAAGATATAAAAGTATTAGGTATTTACAATGCTTTTGAAGACAATTTAACTATTACAAATTGTTCAAAGGTTATTTATATTGAAAAATTACAAGCCCCTTCTGATTTAATCATAAAAGAAGAAGGCGATTCATTCTTTGCAGTTGCTGCAAAAGTAGATAATGCTTCCTCATATGTATTTATAGTAAATGGTATAGAAAAGGCAACTCAACCAAGCGAATTATATGATGTAACAACTGTTTTAAATGGTGGAGCAAATAACACTATAGCTGTAAAAGTAAAAGGTAATTATTCATTTGATATGTTAACACAAGAAGCTCCAAGCACTTTATATATGGATAGCGACGATACAACAACAATTGAATATTCTTATACATTACAATTATCTACTCCAGATGTTACTCTAGCAAACAGTAGTGTTGGCGATGGCTCTATTTTAAAGATAGCAAAAGTAAGTTATGCCGATTATTATAAGGTAGTTATAGATGGCAATACTACAATTGAAATTAAAGATGACAACAAGACAGCTGTAGAATCTAGTGATGGACTTAATCTTAAAAATTATTCTGAAGAAATTGCTAACATCTTTAATACTGTAGGATATCACTCTGTAAGAGTTACTGCTTGTTCAAATCAAAAGTATTTAACAAGCTCTAGAGAATCTATGGCTTCAAATAAAGTAACAGCAACATTAAATAATGTTTCAGAGGCTTCTTATACATACACAGATGTTGATGATTCTTATGAATTAACAATAACTATTCCTCAAGTTGAAAATGCAAAAATATATGTTATAAAAATTGGTGATGTTGAAATTAAAACAACCTCACTAGAAACTAAATATTCAATTAAAAAGGAATCTGTAACTGATGTTAAGAATCTTGCTATTACTATAAAAGCTGAAGGTTATGGCTTCTATAATGATAGTACAGAAACAACAGTAACATATAAAGAAGTAGTTTAATTATAATTAATTACTAAAAAAAAGGCCGCAATGATTAATTCAAAGCGGCCTTTTTAACCAAACAAAAATCAAATTTAATTTTCAAATAATTTATCCAAAGGAATTAAATGAATGTTTTTATCCTTTATATTCATTACTTCTGCTGAAAAACCTGATTTTGAGAATAAATAATAATCAACACTTTTATAACCATCAAATATAGAAACGCTTTCTTTTAATTTTTCCAACATTTCTTTTGAGAAAGGATTTTTTCTATATTTACATTCAATAACCATTAAATGATCCTCGCTCTTACCAATACCTTTAGCAAGTCCATCTAACTCTATTAAACGACCTAATTTTGAATTTTCAACTTTATAATTTCTAATTGGCTCAAAATAGTATGAAAGCTCTCCTTTTACGTTTTTCTCAGTTAAGTAACTAATAGCTACATCCTCAAATCCATGGGCGATAAAATTGTCTATTTCGCCTTTATTCTCTTCAAATAAAACATCACCTAAGCCAAGAGCAATCTCATCTTTTTTATCAAAGATAAATTTATACCAAAATCTAAGAAGGTTATCTGATATTTCATAGTAATTTAATTTTTGATTTCTATTAAAAGCCTCACGTTTTTCTATTGTTTCATTTTCAACAAGTCTTGGTAAATACGCTGCAACATAATTATCTGGTTTATTTAAATAAACAGCTATTTCCCTATTTGAACGCTTACGATTCGCAATGGCTTTTAATATTGTATTGTAGGTTGTTTGATCAGATGAAGCACTTGGCAAAACCTTATCTGGAGCATCAAGTAGATTTCCAAACTTACTAAATAATAATCTCTTTATATTTTCATCAAATGAAGCATTTTTATCTATCATTTCAAGATAATATGGGTGAGTACCAAAAATTGACAAATATTTTATACTATCTTCTTTTGAAATTCCCTCTAAAAATTTCAATGCTGCCGAAAACTGTAATTTTGTAACGTGCATTTGAAATGTACTTCTTTGAAAAAGTGGAGACCTTTTATCTTTCAATATTTCCTTCATAAATGAAATATTACTACCAGATAATATAAGTTTAATTTTTGTATTTTTAAATTTGTCATCAATATAGAATTGTAATTCAGATAAAAAACCTTTATCAGCCTTAGCCAAATAGGCTATCTCGTCTATAATAATAACAAAAGCCTTTTCATTTGCATACTTGATTAAATTATCAAATCCCTCTGAAAAAGAAGCATAAACGCTATTATAAGGTATACCGATCAATTTATTCACCTGCATAGAGAAAGATTTAAGATTATCATAATCATTTGAATCTTTAGCTTGAAAATAAAAATAATCTTTATTTTTAACGGATTCTTTTAATAATGTTGTTTTTCCAATTCTTCGAGCACCATAAACTATTCCCATTTCAAAGTGGTTAGAATTATATCTTAAAGATAACTCTTTTAACTCTTCTTCTCTTCCAAAAAACATATCAAACCTCTTTTTGTCAAAACATTCTTTGATAATATTATGGTAAAATCCCTTTATAAAGGCAACATAATATTATCAAATATACATTTGTCAAAACATTCTTTGATAATATTCATAGTTAATATTTATCAACAAAAATAAGAGCCTTACGATGAAAGCTCTTACTTGTATTCTTTTAATTATTGTTATTCTTTAGAATTTGCCTTTTCTTCTAATTTATCAAAGAAGGCTCTATCATGATGGAACGTTGGAACTAGAATTTTCAATTGCTCAATAACTTCTAACTTGTCATTTGTTTTACAGATTTCACGCATATTATCCAATTCTTTTGTAAACTCTTCAATGTCTATGTTTGCAAGTTTTCCAATCTTAATTTTTTCGTTGGCAGTTTCTTTTAATCCTTCTTCTGCCATTAATAATTCCTCATATAACTTCTCGCCTGGTCTTAAACCTGTATAAACGATCTTTATGTCTCCATTTGGAATATGTCCCATCATTCTAATAACATTTTCAGCTAATGTTTGAATCTTAACAGGCTCACCCATATTTAGTACGAATATTTCTCCACCTTGAGCAAATGCTCCTGCTTGTAAAACCAGTGATACTGCCTCTGGGATTGTCATAAAGTATCTTATAATGTCTGGGTGAGTAATTGTTACTGGGCCACCTGCCTTGATTTGAGACTCAAATAAAGGAATAACTGAACCATTACTTCCTAGAACATTTCCAAATCTTACAGCGGCAAATGTTGTTTCATTATCCTTTTGAGACATCATTTGAACTATTTTTTCACAACATCTCTTTGTAGCACCCATTACGTTAGTAGGATTTACAGCCTTGTCTGTAGATATCATTATAAATTTCTTTACTTTATATTTAGCAGCAAGCTCAACTACATTTAATGTTCCAAATACATTGTTCTTTACAGCTTCTACTGGCTCTGATTCCATTAATGGAACATGTTTATGTGCCGCCGCATGGAAAATAATTTCAGGTCTATGTTGCATAAACACTTTTTCAAGTTCACCTTTATCTGTTATTGAAACTATTTCAGCAAATAAATCTATATCTCTTCCATACTTTCTTAAAAGCTCTTGTTGGATATTGTATGTTGAATTTTCGTATACATCTACGATAATTAATCTTTTTGCTCCATATGCCCAAATTTGACGACAAAGTTCTGAACCAATTGAACCGCCACCGCCTGTGACCATTACAACCTTGCCTTTAATTAAGTCAGATATAGTTTGATTATCAAAAGAAATACTCTCTCTACCTAAAAGATCATCAATGTTAATATCTCTCATTTGTTGAGTCATTCCCATGTTGTCTACAATCTCAGTAAAGAATGGTAAAACTTTTACTCTACATCCAGTTTTAGCACAAACATTTAAAACTTCCTTTCTCTTATCTGCAGGCATTGATGGAATTGCAAATATAATAGTATTTATATCATATTTTTTAACTACACTTTCTAGTTCACTAATTGTACCAACAACTTCAACATCGTTAATTATTCTACCCATTTTGTCTTTATCATCATCAAGTATACAAATAGGTTCATAAATACTTTCTGGTCTCATTAAGTCTTCTATTAATGAACTTCCACTTAATCCCGCCCCAATAACTAAGGTTTTTCTTCTTGGTTTTAACTCAATTTTATTTCTTGTATAGTTAAATATTAGTTCATAAATTGCTCTAGTTACGAATAACACTAAATTAGACATACTAAAGAAAATTATATAAACTGGATAAACTTTATAATCTTGTTGATGTGTAGGTGATGTATGTACTTGAACATCATTATTAATAAAATCAAATCTTTGATCTAATAATATAAAAATTGTAAATGCAACAACTGAAGCACCTAAAATTCTTAAATAATCCTTGATTTTAGCATATCTCCAAACTACCTTAAATACTCTAAAAGCCCAGAATGATAAGCCGTATAATACTATTATTGCAGCTATTGCCTTTATAGCTCCTGACCATATATCAATATCAACATCAGCCTTAAGAACATATATTTCACCTAAAATTAATGAAATAATAAAAGTTAAACATACAATAGCAACATCCATTACTAGTATGCCAACTTCCCTAACTGTTCTTATAGCGTAAGAATTTCTATTTAATCTACGTCTAAGCATCTAAAACTCCTTAAATAAGCCTTAACATTATATTTTATATAGTATGTTTTTGCAACAAAATTAGTCCCCATAACCTTTAGGGTTAGTACTTTGCCATCTCCAGCTATCTTTACACATTTCCTCTAAATCATATTTACACTCAAAACCAATTTCTTCTTTTGCCTTTGTTGGATCTGCATAACACTCTGGAACATCTCCAGGTCTTCTTGGGTCAATAACATAAGGAATTTTCTTTCCAGAAGCCTTTTCAAAAGCCTTTACCATATCAAGTACGCTATATCCTTTTCCTGTTCCTAAGTTATATGTAACAAGTCCTGGCTTTGTCTCTAATTTCTTTAATGCACAAATATGTCCTCTTGCTAAATCAACAACGTGAATATAATCTCTTACACCTGTTCCATCATGAGTTGGATAATCATTACCAAATACATGAAGTTTTTCTAATTTACCAATTGCAACTTGAGTAATATATGGCATTAAGTTATTTGGTATTCCGTTAGGATCTTCACCAATTAAGCCACTCTTATGAGCTCCAATTGGATTGAAATATCTAAGTAGCGCAATATTGAAAGAATTATCTGCTTTATATATATCTCTTAACATATCTTCTATCATTAACTTTGTAGAACCATAAGGATTTGTTGTTGGTCCTAATGGGAAGTCTTCTTTAATTGGAACACTCTTTGGTTGACCATATACAGTTGCTGATGAAGAAAATACAATATTCTTACAATTAAATTCTCTCATTACTTGAATAAGAGTTAATGTTGATATTAAGTTGTTTTGATAATACTCTAATGGCTTTCTACAGCTTTCTCCTACTGCCTTTAACCCGGCAAAATGAATTACTGAGTCAATGTTCTCTTTTTTGAATATGTCTCTAATTTTTTCTAAATCACAAACATTTTCTTGATAAAACTTAATCTTTTTACCAACGATTTTTTCAACTCTCTCCAAAGCTACTTTCTTTGAATTACATAAATTGTCTACAACGACAACATCATATCCATTTTCTATTAATTCTATTACTGTATGTGAGCCAATATATCCAGCTCCTCCTGTAACTAATACGCTCATTTTATCCTCCATTAGTTTTTATAATATTTATAAGCAATGGCTTTCATTTCTTCCTGCCTTTGCTCCATTTCTTCTACCATTTTAAATTGAGTTCTAGCTCTATCTAAATTATGGCTTTCTCTATCTACCTTAAAATATATATCGCCATCTAAATAATCTGCCAAGAATCTCATACCACACTCATAGGTCATGATTATTGCACCTTTATGCAACATTTCAACCTCAAGTGGTGTTATTTTATCTTTAACTGCACCTATAAAACCTTTTGTAAATGCATCATAACTTTCAATATTAAAATGAACTTTATCTAGATTTTGCTCATCTTCTTCGGCTGTTGAACAAGATATTCTTATTGCATCACCAAAATCATACAATAAACTTCCTGGCATTATTGTATCTAAATCTATAAGACATAATGCTTTATTTGTCTTTGAATCAAATAAAATATTATTTAACTTGGTATCATTATGAGTTACTCTTAAAGGAAGTTCTCCAGTTTCTAATTTATCTACAATTTCGCCGGTTAAATCTGCTCTTTCTTTTACAAATTTTATTTCTTTAATTGCTTTATTATTCTTATTTGCTAAATGCTTTTCAACAGATCTTTTAAAATCTTTATATCTTGATGATGTATTATGGAAATTTGGAATTACCTCACATAAGGCTTTAGCATCAAAATTATCTAACTTTTCTATAAACTCTCCAAGACATTTACCAGCTTCTTGTAATATACAAACATCATCTGATTGTTGGTAAACTACAGAATCTGGAATTAAATTTCTTATTCTATAACAATTACCTTTATCATAGTAATAATATTTTCCATCTTTACATGGAATATATATTAAAGCCTCTTTTGTTAAATGACCATTTTTTGCAATTATTTGATTATTTATATGTGTTGTAACTAAAGTAATATTATTAGATAAACCATCATACTTCTTAAATACTTTTGTATTTAAATTTTGCAAAACAAAGTCGCCATTTTCAGTCTTTAATAAAAAAGTGTCATTAATGTGACCATTACCAAACGGCTCCACACTAATAACATTTTCTGTCATATCAAATTTGTTAATTATATTTTTAATATCCATTTTTAGATAAATGTCGCATGGTTTTCACCATGCGACACCCTTGCTTTTTATAAATTAAACTGCAAATTCAGTACCAAATCTCTTATTTGCTTGCTTTAAGATGTAAGTCTTATAAGTATCAAAATCCATATAGTTAGATAAATCTTGCTTATATTCTCCTGCAACATCTTGTCCGATTTGTGGCCATACTCTTGCTGCTAATGCAAGTGGACTATAGTCAATTTCTTCATAAGAGAATGTTTGGTATGTGTGGTTTGTTGTACCACCGCCACCATTACATACACCTGTAATTACAACCAATTTAGCCTTTTGTTCTGAAGCTACAGTTTCTTGTCTTTCCCAGCTCTTGATTAATCCGCTTTCCCAAATTTCAACTTTATTAATTTGTAAAGTATAAGTTGGAGTTTGCATCATAATATAGTCTTTAGTATCTTTAATTAAGCTTCCTTTAGCAAATACACAAGCATCATCAACTTTTTCTTCTTTAACTACGTAGTTAATTGTGTAAACTCCTGTTTTCTTATCGTAAGAGATCTCTGTTGAATCATCTAGATATTCTTCTCTAAAATCATATGCAGCCCAACCTGTTCCATAGTTACCAGCATAGTAGTTTTCTTCTAAATCATATGGTTTTAATTTATATGCATATTGGTAATAAGTATTAAGTGTATCCCATGCTTTTCTTGATGTATTAATAACATTTGCTGGCGTTTCAATATAATCTAGATCCTTTGCAACTGCATCTGTTTCTGCATCATAGTAGTGAATATATGATGACTTTGCATCATAACCTTGTTCAGTTTTAATTGATTTAGGATCATTTGTCTTAAACTTATTAAAACATTTATCTTCAAATGTTTCATTATATGCACCCATTAAGTAGTAGTAACCCTCTGGATCTGTGTCGCCATAGAATGTAGCACCGCCATTTACACCTCTTCTTAAAGCATAAACGTTGTCATATAAAAACTCTTGATTGTTATATCCAAAGTTAGATTTTAATGTGTCTGTAATAGTACTAGGAACTGAACCTATATCTAACTTTGTTACACCAGATATTGTTTGAGAGAAATAGTTGTCTATTCCAGCAGCCTTATGTGCAGCGTAATTGCTTTGCATATTTCCTTGGTTATAAGCAGCACGAACACCTACATTAAAACTTTCAAACGTAAAAGCTCCTAAAGCTTTAACGTTTTTAGCATATACATCTGAATCTGTATAACAGTTCCAACCAGTTCCGTTTACGTTTCTATAGTTTGTTACTGCTAAACTATATAATGCTGCTGCAAACTCTGTGTTGCCAGTGCCTGTTGCTCCACTAATTCCAGATTCTGATAACATTTCACTTACTGAAATAATATGGTCCTCAGTTGCACCCTCTTTTAATTTAATACTACTTATATTTGGCTCTTGGTTATATCCATTTAAAGATAAAATTAAATCAAACTTTCCTGCAACAATTTGTGTTTTCTTTCCAAAAATGCCAGCTAAGCCTAAGAAAAATTCTTCAACAATAAACGCAACTACAAGAACCACCACAACCACAGCCGTAATAATTCCTGCTTTAGCGCCTTTGCCTAATTTCTTTTTATTGTTCTTTTGATTGGATTTTAAACCTTTTCCTGATGGGGCTTCAACCATTGCATAATCTGCATCTTCTTCCTCATCGTCTTGAACTTCAACTACATCTTCAACTTCATCATCTACGATTTCGTCGTCAACTATTTCATCGTCAACAACTTCATCATCAATGTCGTCAATGATTTCATCATCAATGTCATCTCTTTTTTTCATAATTTTTACTCCATATATATTTTTATTTTATTTATATAATAATATAATACATTATCAACATATTTCATTGCAAGAAATAAAAATTATTGATTATTATCCTTAATTTCATTTGAATCATCTTTAGAAAACTTCTCTAAGATTTCCAGTTTTGAAAGTTTATCTTTCGTATCGTAAAATTTAGGCTTAATTTTTTTAACAAGAAAATCAGTTAGTGGCTTATAAACCGTTAAAAATAAAAGTAAATTACAAGTAAACTGAACAACATAGTACCAAATTCCCCTTACATACATAATAGAAAATCTCTCCCATGTTATCGTACCTGTAAAAATTCCAGTATCTACAGCACTTGTTAGCACTCCAAAAAATGCTGTTAATAAACATATTATAATAGTGGATATTATTCTCTTATTATTGTTAAATCGGCCTAAAAGAGAAAATATAAACGCAATTAAAGGCCAGTATATATAATAAGAAATTACCCATGTATTAAAACCCCACTCGAAAACTTCAATTGTTACAAAAATATATGTAGCTATAATACCAAGTGGTCCAAATGCATAACCAAAAGAGGCGCAAAACAAAGAGACGACCTCAACATTTGGAAGAGACATAAGAGCCCATTTCCCTCCCTCTATTAAGGCTGCCATTATGGCAATTAATGCTACTTGTTTTGCGCGTGTTTTAATCAATATTAGTAAGTTGTTAATTCAAAGTAATATACAGCACCTGCTTCAAGTGTCATATCATTTATACCAACACCTGAATAATAAACTGTTACATTATTATAAGTTTTACTTGGCATTGCCCACTCTGAAACATCCTTATCTTTTTCAACAGAGGTATATAGTGCAACATACGACTTACCTTCTGGAACTAAATTACCAATAGTTGTCATATATCCATTAGTTGCTGTATAGTCTATGTGATTTTTATTATCACTGCTTAAAGATTTTACATAATCTAATAAATCACAAACTTTACTATTTGCTGTTAAATTAGAGCCCTTAAAATCTATTACATATTCTTTTGTATCAGTATTATTAACTGGGTCCGATAAAACAATAGTTACAGAACCTGTTAATTCATCTTTGTTTTGCTTACATGCAACAAAGCATGCAACGAGCATAATTACTAAAAGCGTAATTGCCAAAATTTTTGAAAATTTCTTCATTTTTCCTTTTTCTCCTTTTTTCTTTTCCAATTAAAATAGCCATCTTCTTTTTTAAGGAAAATGGCTCTTAACTTTATTTTAATTATCCCCAAAAAAGAAATTGATTAAGGGGAAATAACAAGAGAAAAAGCATAGTTAGCTACACTGAATCTTCTAATCGGTCGCAAGGGGTTAAAACCCTTAATACTTCACACTCTACTAACAACCTCTTAATCTCTATATAATTGTTTAAGTTATTATACCAATAACTTTTTATTTTTCGCAAGGTTTTACTATATATACTTTTACGCTATTACCTGCAAGCGAGCAAGATAGTGTATTAACTATTGTTTCTTGCTCTCCACTCCATAGCTCTTTTATTTCATACTTTGGCGCTAATTTAAATTCTACATATGTATCTTTTGCTAATTCATCAAGTTGTATTGTTTTTTTCTTGGAAGTAACTCCTCTATTAAAGAAACATATAGCAGTTTCGCCGTTGCTTAAAGGCTTAGCAAGTATATCTACAAATCCTCTATGAATTCTCTTACATGGTTTTCCTAAAGGATCTTGGTTTATTGCTATTAAATCTTTATTTGTAACAATATCTAATACACTTTGTGGCATTTTTCTTAAATCATTTCCTAAAATTAAAGGAGCATTCATCATACACCATAGAGAAAAATGTGCTCTATTTTGATTTAAAGTAAGTTTGCCATTTCCAACCTCTAGCATATCTGGATCATTATATGAACCTTTTGATGCGTATTTGTATCTTACGACGGTTCTATCATATAAAATCTTAATCCATGGCCATATAGGTCTTATATCTGGAGTTGTTCTCCATAAATTTCCTGCTTTTGCACCCCACTCATAAGGATGGTTAAATCCCCATTCACATATAGAATAAACTATAGGTTTTTTATCTATTGTTGCCTTCTTTAACATTTGGCCCATGTTGTAATATTGATAAAATGCACCATCAGCTCTATTTGCTATAGGATTTGAAAGTTTAATTGTATTAATTCCTTGTTTTAGTTTTATCTTTTGTTGGAATCTTGCCGTATTGTTAAATGGTTTTTGTGGTGGAAAATCTATAAAATAAAAATCCTCACCATTAACTTCTATTTGTAAGAACTTTTCATAATTTCCTTTTTTTCTTATTTTTATTGTTAAAACATATTCGCCATCTTCTAAAGCATATACATTATCAAACATAGCGGTGCCTAACCCTGCATCTAACCCTGCAATATGTTTTTTGCACTCTGACTTGTTGTCTATCATAAACTTTGCAAGTCCTTCTAATTTAGCTGAAGTACAATCTATTTTTTGTGAATATTCATCTTTTAATATGTCTATACTTTGAACAAGTGGAGCATATTTTGTTTTTATTGAGTGATGACAATAATCATATTTAAAATACTCTATTCCCCAGTCAGCAAAAGTTTGTGCATCTATCCACTCATGTCCTAATGACGCTGGCAAATCTTCACAAGTATAAACTCCATTTGAAGAATAAATACCTACACTTAATCCCATTTCATTTAGCTTCTTTACAAGATAAGGAATTCCATTTTTAAATCTTACTAAATCACCTTGCAGTCTTCCATTTTCATCTCTTAAAGAAGAATGCCAACAATCATCTAGATTTAAATATTTATATCCTGCATCTAAAAGACCTTTTTCTATCATGGCCTTACCTGTTTCTAGCATTAGTTCTTCACTAATTTCATTTCTAAATGTATTCCAAGACGACCAACCCATTGGAGGAGTTGGACAAATATCATTTCTATAATCTTCTTTTATTTCTAACTTAGAAATTCTTTTTTTAAATCCTAAAAATTGTTTAATATAACATATCGGACACATTCCATTTCTTTTCATAATTTACCTCTTATATTTATTATGAGATTATCTCTTTGCTTAACACAATAGTGAATTTTATTTCATCTTTCCAATTAAATACAAAAACGCAACTGCCGGTATCTTATACAAAGAAGTTTCTTCCCTATTATATAATCCAAAATCCATGGCATCTTTTGTTACAACATATCCTGGGGTGTCTTTTAGACCGTAAATTATTATGCCATCACTTTCTTTTATTTGAGAATTATTTCTTGCTTTAACTTCTATTAGTTGAGTAAAGTCGTATCCGTCACTTATAGCTATGTCTACTTCCTGACCTTTTTTATCTCTAATATATCCTACTTGTAAAAGAGATTTCGTTCGATCTAAATAATCTTTAACATGTTTAAATGTCGCTATTTCCATTTGATATCCAAGTTCAGTGCTATTTATATAAACATTTGATCTAGGTACAAACACTGTTCTTATACCTGTGTCTGCAATATGAATCTTATTTTTCTCTTTTAGTGGACTTTTACCACCTTTAGATAAAAGTGGGCAAACATTAATTAAATAAGAATCAGATAAATCTTCAATATATTTATCTATTGTTGGTCTAGACATATCATTAAGTTCTTTACAAACAGTTTCTATATTTATAACTTGTGATGAATTCATACATAAATATTTAAAAAATCTTTCTAGTACCTTTGGATTACGAATATCATAGGTCTCTACCATATCATGCCAAATTACTTTAGATAAGATTTGCTCTCTTAAACTATTTTTTATTTCTTCATCATCTTTTATATTAACAAATTCAGGAAATCCTCCTAATTCAAGATATCTTAAAAGATGTATATTTAAGTCAGCAAGATTTGATATAATTGCCATTTGCTCAACTTTAGATAATTTAAATAAAGAGAAAACATCCACATCTTTAATATTTTTCTTTATTCCTTTTATTTCGCAATATTCATAAAAAGATAAAGTTGGAACGTTTATTAATGTCCATCTACCAGCACCACTATCTTGTTCTTCTTTTAGTTTTTTTGCTATTTTAGGACTACTTGATCCTGTTGCAACACATTTTACATTTGGATAAGTATCATACAAATCTTTTAATTTTAAAGCCCAATTTTCATCACTTTGAATCTCATCTAAAAATAGATAAAAATCTTTTTTATCATATATATTTTCACTATAAATTCTTATAATTTTATCTATACCAAACTCTTTACAAACAACCATATCCATTGAAAAATATAATATTCTTCTTGGCTCTATCCCTTGTTTTAATAGTTGGTCTATCATTTGATACATTATAGAAGATTTACCAACTCTTCGTGTACCACATAATATTACTATTCTTCTTAATTCACTATTAAAAGCCTTTTTGGCTAAATAATATTCATTTCTTTTAAATGAAAATAGTTTCGAGCTATCTATTATACCCGTTTTCCACCATACATTTTTTTCATTAAGTGAATAAATAACATCCTCTATACTATACATATATTCTCCTTTTTATATACTTATTATAATTTATACTTTCAATTATTTCAATAATAATTCAAACTATACTTTCAATTTTACTAGCAATAATTCAAACTATACTTTCAATTTTATATAAATTATCTACTTACATCGAAAGACTAATTTACTCTTAAACGCAATTTAGTTCTTTAATTTTGTTTACTTCAAATTTTCATCACTTTAGTTTCTTTTTTATTTTCTATTGCTTTTTTTCTTAATATTGAATAAGATTTTTATGTAATACAAAATAAATATAAATGTGAGGTTTTTATGAAAAAAGTTGGACAATTTTATAAAGTTTCTTTAGAACAATTCAAAAAAGATTGGGAAGACACTTTTGGACCTACTCAAAATATTCAAGAAATTTACGATTCAATTAAATTACCAAAACGTGCAACGGTAGATTCTGCAGGTTATGATTTTTTTGCACCTTTAGATATAAACTTAAAACCAGGTGAAACCATAAAAGTTCCAACAGGAATTAGAGTTAAGATTGACTCAGGTTGGGTTTTGAAATGCTACCCAAGATCAGGCCTTGGGTTTAAATATAGAATGCAACTAAATAACACTGTTGGTATTATTGATGGTGATTACTATAATTCTTCTAATGAAGGTCATATATTTACTAAGATTACAAACGATTCTAATGAAAATAAGGTTTTATCTGTTCCTCAAGGACAAGGATTAATCCAAGGTATTTTTGTTGAATATGGAATAACCTATGATGATGATACAACCGGCATTCGTGATGGCGGTTTTGGTTCAACTAGTAAATAATTTTTCTTTTAAAATAAAAATTGGAAGCAGTTTGTGCTTCCAATTTTTTTATATACTTTTCTTTTTCCTTATTTAATTAAATTTTCTGCAACATTTGCAATATTTTCAGCAGTAAATCCATAGTAATCAAAAAGTTTAGCAAATGGAGCTGATGTTCCAAATGTATCTTTACATACATAAGCACCATCTAATCCTACATACTTACCCCATGGCATACTTGATGCTGCCTCAATTGCAACTCTTGCTCTAATTGACTTTGGTAATACACTTTCCTTATATTCTTTATCTTGTCTATCAAAAACCTCCATACAAGGCATAGATACTACTCTTGCAGAGATTCCTCTGTTCTTCAAGACTTCTTGTGCTTGAACACATGTTCCAACCTCAGATCCTGAAGAAATTAATATAACGTCAGGAACTTCTTTGTATCCATTACTCAAAACATATCCGCCTTTTTCAGCACCTTCTTTTGTTGACATATTATGTGCAATTAATTTTTGACGTGATGTAATAATTGCAGTTGGACCATCTTTCTTTAAGGCATGTGCAAATGCTACAGCAACCTCAAGTGCATCACTTGGTCTATATACATCAATGCCTGGAATTGATCTTAATGCTGCTAATTGTTCAATAGGTTGATGTGTAGGACCATCTTCTCCTACTGCTATTGAATCATGTGAGAATATATAAGTTACAGGAAGTTTCATCATTGCACTCATTCTTATTGAATATTTCATATAATCTGAGAAAACAAAGAATGTTGCACACATTGGAACTAAACCGCCATGTAGTGCCATACCATTACAAATACCACCCATTGCATGTTCTCTAACACCAAAGTGGAATTCTGTTCCTGTAGGATTTTCTGGAGAGAAGAATTCTTTTCCCTTTATAACTGTACAATTTGATGGGCCTAAGTCAGCAGATCCTATTGCAATATTTGGGATTAACTTATCTAGAGTTGCTAATGTTTCACCGCAATAATTTCTTGAGGCTTTAGCTTCTTTATTAACGTTAAATAAACTTGGATCATTTAATGCTGCTTCTACATTTTTCTTTTCAATCCATGAAATAAACTCTTTATATTCTTCTGGATATTTTTCTTTGTATTCTTTATTTAACTTATTCCATTCATTTTCTAGTTTTTCGCCTTTATTTATCATAAATGGAGCTAAATCTTTTACTGATTCAGGAATTTCAAATGGCTCTAGATTCCAATCCATGTTTTTCTTGAATTCCTTCATTGCATCTGCGCCAAGTGGTGCTCCATGAGATGCTGCACTATCTACTTTTGGTGAACCAAAACCAATATGAGACTCAACTATAATTAATGAAGGTTTACTTGTTTCTTTCTTTGCTTCTTTTATAGCCTTTCTAATAGAGTCTAAATCATCTACACTTCCAGCCTTTATAACTTGCCAGCCTAATGCTTCATGTCTTTTAGCAACATCTTCTGTAAATGCTATATCGGTACTTCCCTCTATTGTTATTCTATTTGAGTCATAAAATAGTATTAATTTACCTAATTTCCAAGTACCAGCTAAAGATGCAGCTTCATTTTCAATACCTTCCATCATACAGCCATCGCCGCATAATGCATATGTATAATGATCTACCAAATTAAGACCTGGCTTATTAAATTTTGCAGCTAAAATTTTCTCTGCAACAGCAAAACCTACTGCATTTGAAATACCAGCGCCTAAAGGTCCTGTTGAACAGTCAACTCCTGCTGTTACATTAATCTCAGGATGTCCTGGTGTTCTTGAGCCTAATTGTCTAAAATTAGCTAAGTCTTCTTTTGTTACATCAAATCCGCATAAATGCAATACGGCATACAACATTGAAGAAGCATGTCCTGCACTTAAAATAAATCTATCTCTGTTAAAAAACTTTGGATTTTTTGGACAAATATTTAATTCTTCAGTAAACAATTCTGCAACAAGTGGTGCTACTCCTAAAGGAGTTCCTGGGTGTCCAGAATTTGCTTTTTCTATTTCATCTGCTGAAAGAACACGAATTGTTTTAATTACATCTTGTAGATTACTCATTAGGTACCTCCGCGTACATCTAAAATAATACTCTATCCTCTTAAATAAAGCAAAGTTAACTTACTACTTTTATAAAATTTTACTTATTTTAAGAAAGCCACTCATTTTATTTGACAATTGTGTTATTATAATAATGGAGAATTAAGCAAGGAGGCTTTAATGAAATTATCTTTTTTAGGCGCAGCAAGACAAGTAACTGGAAGTTGCTTTTTACTAGAAGGACTAGGCAAAAAAATCCTTATAGATTGCGGAATGTCACAAGGTCCTGATTTATTTGAAAAACAAACTTTATCTGTTTTTCCACCAGATATAGACTATGTTTTACTTACTCATGCTCATATTGACCACTCAGGATTGCTTCCACTTTTGGGAGCTAATGGCTTTAGAGGAGAAATTCACACTACAACCGCAACTCAAAAACTTTGTTCTATAATGCTTAGAGATGCAGCTCATATCCAAGAAATGGAAACTGAGACAAAAAACAAAAAGGCACAAAGAAACAACGAGGAATTATCTGAACCTTTATATACTGTTGAAGATGCAGAAAACATCATGGAATATTTTGTCGGCCATGAATATGAAAAACCTTTTTACTTAGGCAATGATGGCAATATAAAAGTAACATTTTATGATGCTGGTCACATTATAGGTTCTGCACATATTGAAGTTCAATATGTTGAAAATGGTGAAACAAAAACCATTGTATTTTCAGGAGATATTGGAAATGAAGGTAAGCCTATTATAAATGATCCTTCTGTTATTAAAAAGGCAGATTACCTTGTTGTAGAATCAACATATGGAGATAGAGATCACGAAGCTAAAATTGACCCTGTTGCAACTCTTGCAAATGTCTTTAGAGAAACATTTGCAGTTGGTGGCAATGTAGTAATCCCTTCCTTTGCCGTTGGTAGAACACAAGAACTTTTATATTTTATAAGACAAATAAAAGAGCAAAATCTTGTAAAGCAATATCCACATTTTAAAGTATTTTTAGATAGCCCACTTGCAATTGAAGCAACTAATATTTTTGAAGAACTTGGAAAACCTTATTATGACGATGAAGCCTATGCTTTAGTTCAAAAAGGAATTAACCCTATATCTTTCCCAGATTTAGTTTTATCTGTTACAAGTGATGATAGTAAATTAATAAATGAAGAAACCGAACCTTGTGTTATTATTTCCGCATCTGGAATGTGTGAAGCTGGACGTATAAGACACCATTTAAAACATAACTTGTGGAAAGAAAACTGTACTATTCTATTTGTTGGCTATCAGGTAACAGGAACTTTAGGTTTTGCTATAATGTCAGGGGCAAGAAAAATAACATTATATAACGAGGAAATTGCAGTTAATGCAAGAATTATGACCCTTGAAAATTCCTCTGCACATGCAGATAGGACACAACTTATAAAATGGATTAAAAACATAGAAACTCCACCAAAGAACATATTTATTGTCCATGGCCAAGAACGTGCAATGGAAATGCTTTCTGCAAAAATAGAAAATGAACTTGGTTATAAAACAACAATGCCATACTTTGGAGAAGAATATGATTTAGAGACAAATACTTTATCTAAAGAAAAAGTACTTAGAGTTAGAAAAGTAAAAGCTTCTAAGCCTTCACTATCTGACAATACATTTAAAAAGTTAACTGAATCTTTAAAGTATTTACAAAACATTGTATTAAATAGTGAAAACATACCAAATAAAGAAAAAGAAAAATTTGCAAATCAAATTAATGATTTAGCAAGAAAGTGGGAACACACTAAATACTAATCATTTATAAAAAAAATACCTCCAGGTTTTCTTAAGTTAGAACTTGGAGGTATATTATTTACTTTTTAAACTTTTATTTAGTCAAAAGTTCCCATAATTCTATCGCCAGCATCACCAAATGCAGTAACAATATATCCATGCTCATTTAATGGAGCATCAGCATATTTTGCTAAATAGATTTTAACATCTGGATGTTGTTCATGAACTTTCTTTACACCTTGTGTGGCACCAATTAAACATAAAAGTCTAATATCTTTACAGCCAGCTTCTTTTATATAATTAATAGCTGCAGCTGCTGAGCCACCTGTTGCAAGCGCTGGGTCTACTACTAAAACAGGACCATCTGCAACATCCTTTGGTAATTTAAAATAATATGTTTGTGGTAATAAAGTTTCTTCATCTCTATATAAACCAATATGTCCTACTCTTGCTTTTGGATATAAACTTCTTAATCCATCAACCATACCAAGACCAGCACGAAGAATTGGAACTATTGTAAAGTTTTCATCCAAAACTGGTGACATGAAACTTGAAATAGGAGCATCGATCATAATATCTTTAGTTTTTAGATCTTTTAATACTTCATATCCCATAATAGTTGCTATTTCTTCTACTATTTCATGGAAATCTTTTGAACTAGTTGTCTTTTCACATAATTTTGTAATCTTGTGTTTAATAAGTGGATGATCAAACACAAATAAATTTTCACTTGGATTTAACATTTTTTCTTTCTCCTTTTTCCTTTCTAAATAAGTTTACCACACAAAAATATTCTTAACAATAATAGTTTTAACAATTAAATTTATATCATTTGAAAAAGTAAATTCCAGGTTTATAGGAAACATGCCATAGCAAGTGGTAAATATAAATAACTATCTGTTTCCTTTAAATCCCCTTTTGTTAAAACAATAGGTTTATTTATTTTTCCCTTATATTTTTTACTAAAATAATCAAGTGAACTATGTTCTTTGCTATTTCCACTTTTAACCTCTATGGCTGTAGTTTTATTCTCCTGTTTTATCAAAAAATCTACTTCATATTTCTTATTT